>JARXAL010000078.1 GCA_029865835.1 Verrucomicrobiaceae bacterium | reverse complement strand
GGGCGAGGGTGGTGGGGAGGTTGGGGGGGAGTTGGTTTTGGCGCATGGCGGCGGCGAGCAGGGCGGTTTCGAAAGCGCCGCTGGCTCCGAGGGAGTGGCCGGTGAAGGGTTTGAATTGATGGGTGGAGAGCGGGGAGTTGGGGAAGGCGGTGGTGATGGCGGCGGCTTCGGCGAGGCGGTTGGAGGGGGTGCCGTTGGCGTGGGGGCAGATGGCGACGATTGGGTCGGTGATGGCGGTTTGAACCTGGGCGAGGAGTTGGGCGAGAGCGCTGCCGTCCGGGGGGAGGGCGATGGAGTCGTAGGCGTCGGAGTTGGCACCGTACCAGAGGATTTCGGGTCCGGTGAGGTTGGGGGCGACTTCGAGGGCGAGGGCGGCGACGGCTTCGCCTGGGAAGAAGCCGCTGGTTTCGGGGTGGAAGGGGTTGTTGAGGTGGGGTGGGGTGGCGAGGAGGCCGGTGTCGGTGAAGCCTTCGAGGAGAATGGGACAGAGGGGGAGTTCAACGCCGAGGACGAGGGCGCGCTTAGTCGCGCCGGAGCGGAGGGCCATCCAGGCGAGGCCGAGGGCGTCCAGGCTGGCGGAGCAGCCGTTGGCGAGCATTTGCCAGGGGCCGCGGATGCCGAGTTCGATGCTGACGGCGGCGGCGACTTCGCTGTGCATGGAGTTGCTGGCGCGGAATTTGGCGATGGGGCGTCGGGCGGGCCAGGCGCCGAGGAGTTCGCCGACATTGGCGCGACTGCTGCCGGCGAAGATCCAGGCGGAGGCGGTTTGGGCGGGGGTCCAGCCGGCGTCGGAGATGGCGAGGCGGGCGGCGTGGACGGCGGCGTTGGAGGCGGCACCGTAGCGGCGGCCGCGGAACCACGTTTTGCGGTCGGTGATCCAGCCTGCGGGGAGGTTTTGGAAGGGGCTGGTGGCGAGGGGGAGATCGGGGAATTCGGAGAGGGGGCGGAGGGCGGAGTGGCCGGCGTTGATGGCGGCGAGGTGGGCGGCGGGGGTATCACCGAGGGCGCTGGCGGCGGCGAGGCCGGTGATGTGGACGGGGGGCGATGCCATGGGTGGGTGGAGGGTTGGTAATGCGGAAGGGGCCGGGGATCAACCTAGAGCGAGCGGGGAGTGGTTCAGGGAGGACGAAAAGGCTGCTGGAAGCAGGGCTTTTATTTCACACACCTTAAATAAATGGCTTTACCGGAGGCGGGCAGTGGGCTAATTTCTGTAATTGACATACTTTTTGTGGGTATCTGAAAGTCTCATTGATGCACTTTTGGTCCTGCTCCCCCTACGGTATCCCTTCGGACACGTGGTTAACGGCCTCTCTTTTTTGACATGGAAGGTTCACTTGAGCCTGACCAAGGGCGGTAGCATGCAAAAAGCTTAACTGTCGGTTCGACAAAAGGGGTGTTTCCCTGCATTTTGCCCGCCCTTTTGAATCTGCCCCTCATAACCGATGTCTAGTCCTGATTGTTCTTCCCACCGCACCGACGATTTGCGCGTTGCGGAGATTTTGCCTTTGTTGCAACCGGCGTTGCTGATGCATGATGTGCCGTTGCGTGAGACGGAGGCTGCGTTTATTGAGAAGGAGCGGCGGGATGCGGAGCGGTGTTTGGTGGGGGAGGACGATCGTTTGTTGGTGATCGTGGGGCCGTGTTCGATTCATGATATGAAGTCGGCACTGGACTACGGTCGGCTGATTGCGAAGGCGCGGACTGACTATGCTGCCGATTTGGACATTGTGATGCGGGTTTATTTTGAGAAGCCACGCACGACGGTGGGATGGAAGGGGTTCATCAATGATCCGAACCTGAACGAGAGCTATGACATCAACAATGGGTTGCGCGGGGCGCGGCGGTTATTGATCGATCTGGCGGAGATGGGGGTGCCGGCAGGGACGGAGTTTTTGGATGTGATCACGCCGCAGTACATTGCTGACGTGGTGGTGTGGGGGGCGATCGGGGCGCGGACAACGGAGAGCCAGGTGCACCGGCAGCTGTCATCGGGACTGTCGATGCCGGTGGGGTTCAAGAATGGGACGGATGGGAGCATTCAGACGGCCCTGGATGCCATCGAGGCCGCGAGGGGGCAGCATTGTTTTCTTTCGGTGACGAAGGATGGCGTGGCGGCGATTGTGCGGACGCGCGGGAATGATTCGTGCCATGTGATTTTGCGAGGGGGCAAGGGTGGGACGAATTTTGATGCAGAGGCGATCCAAAATGTGACGAGTCAGTTGGCAGCTCGCGGGCTGCCGCCGACGGTGATGGTCGATTGCAGTCACGGGAATAGTTTGAAGGACTACCGGAAACAGCCGCTGGTTTCGCAATCGATTTCGGAGCAGATCCGTGGAGGAAGCAAGTCGGTGACTGGGGTGATGATCGAGAGTCATCTGGTCGAAGGTCGACAAGATGCGAAGCCGGGTGCGGCGTTGGCTTATGGACAGAGCATCACGGATGCGTGTGTGTCCTGGGAGACAACGGTGACGATGCTGGATGAGATGGCTGAGGCGGTGCGTGCGCGCCGGGGATGATCCTTTTTTGATTGATGTTTTCTGCCGAAGAAGCTGCGCTAGCAAACGAGTTGTTTGAGAAGTGTCGTATCCTGGTGATCGGGGATGTGATGCTGGACCATTTCATTTGGGGCAATGTGCGGCGTATTTCGCCGGAGGCTCCGGTGCCCGTGGTGGAGGTGACGAAGGAGACGTGGTATCCTGGGGGCGCGGCGAATGTGGCGCGGAACATCGCGCCCTTTTCGAAGCATGTGCATTTGATGGGGCGAGTGGGGAGGGACGGAGCGGCTGACAAACTGCGAGAACTATTGGTCGTCGATGCTGTGGATCCCTCGCCGTTGCTGGTGAGTGATGAGGTGCCGACGATTTCAAAGGCGCGAGTGACGGCAAGGCAGCAGCAAATTGTGCGGGTGGATCGGGAGCGACTGTTGAAGTTGACGGAGGTGGAGTTGGAGGAAGTGGAGCGGCGTTTGCGGGCGCTGGTGCCGGTGTTGGATGCGGTGATCATTGAGGACTATGGGAAGGGTTTTGTGACGGCCGAGTTGGTGGAGGTGATCGCAAAGGTGGCGGGAGAGACGGGATTGATCGTGACGGTGGATCCGTCGCCGCATAATCCGCTGACTTGGCGCGGGGTGAGCCTGGTGAAGCCGAATCGGTTGGAGGCTTTTGCTGCGGCGGGGTTAAATGATTCGCTGATGCCGCTGGCTCCTGCTGAGAATCCGGAACTCTTGGAGGTCGGGCGGGTGTTGATGGAGAAGTGGGACACACCGAAGATTTTGATCACGCTTGGGGAACAGGGGATGCTGCTGTTTGAGCGAGAGAAGGCGCCGCATCATATTCCGACACGAGCTCGGGAGGTGTTTGACGTTTCGGGTGCGGGAGATACGGCAATCGCGTTGCTAACGTTGGCGTTGGCGGCGGGGCAGGATGCGGTGGCGGCGGCGGAGATTGCAAATCGTGCGAGTGGTGTGGTGGTGGGCAAGTTGGGGACGGCGAGGTTGACACCGGAGGAGTTGGTGGCGGCGTTTGAGGATTAGATGTCGGACCAAACCGGGTCAGAGAGAGGCGTTCTTGGCGATGAAGACGTTGCAAGTATTCAACATCTACCAGCAGTATGGGGGGGAGGAGAATGTGGTGAGGACCCTGTCACGTTTGATGGAAGGAGAGGATTGGCGAGATATGTTCTTTGAAAGTCGGGCTTGGGCGAATGAGTCGTTTCTGGGCAAACTGAGTCAGCCGGGGAGGACCTTTTGGAATAGCGCAGCCTTGCGGCAAATGGATGACGTTCAGAGGGAGTATGAGGCTGATGTGTGGTTGTTTCACAATGTGCTTCCAGTGGGTTCACTGGGCTTGTTTCATCGGGCGCGAAAACTCGGGGTGCCCGTGATACAGTATTTGCATAATTACCGTCCGTTTTCGGTGGCTGGCACGGCTTGGCATGAAGGGCATTTTCTTGAGGGGGGATTCAAGCAGCGGTTTTGGCCGGAGGTGAAAGCTGGGACCTACCGCGGATCCAGGTTGCAGACGCTGTTCATGTCTCTTGTCCTGCGTGCGTATTTCAAGACTGGGGCGGTGAATGCGGTGACGATGTGGCTCTCACAAACGGCGTTTCAAAAAGCGAAGTATGTGCAGGCGGGAATTCCGGCGGAGCGAGTGGAGGTGATGGCACCGCCGCGTGAAGAGGCGCCGGCCCCTGTGAACTGGAATGATGACGGCTATCTGTTGTTTCTTGGAAGATTGGTGCCGGAGAAGGGCATTCGATTTTTATTGGAGAGATGGGAAAGGGCGGCGCAAGACGGCAAGACGAAGTTGCCTCGGCTACTGATTGCTGGTGCAGGTCCCCTCGAGGAGGAGGTGAAGCGAAGGGTGGGAGGCTTGAAGGATGTGAGCTACGTGGGGGAAGTGAATGCAACGGAACGGACGCGGTTGTTGGAGGGTTGTTCAGGATTGGTGGTGCCGTCGGAATGGTGGGAAGTTTTCGGGTTGGTGGTTGTGGAGGCTTATGAAATGGAGAAGCCAGTTGTAGCGGCACGTGTGGGTGGTTTGGGGGAAATCGTGACTGCAGGCAAGACGGGATTTCAGTTCGAGGCTGGCGATGGTGAAGGATTGGAGCAGGCCGTGAGTGATTTGATGAAGTGCACCCAGGAGGAGCGGCGGGAGTTGGGGCGGAATGGTCGGCGATGGGTCAGGGAGGAAATGAATGTTGAACGATGGAAGGAACGGTATGGCAGACTGGTGCAAAAAACAGTGGCTTTGAAGAGAGATGAAATGGCCAATCGGCAAGGAAGGATCATGGACAGGTCGTTGTTGCAGGTGAGTATTCCATCAGCAGAGTGACGGACCTATGAGCGATACTTTTTCAACACTGCTGGCTGATCATGTGAAAGAACATGAGGCCGCCGTTTCCGGTTTGCCGGCAATGACCGGAGCGGTGGAATTGATCGCAAAGGCTTGGGAAAAAGCGCTGATGGGTGGTGGTAAGGTCTTGTTTTTTGGGAATGGCGGCAGCGCGGCCGATGCACAGCATCTGGCTGCCGAGTTGGTGGTGAGGTACCGGACAAACCGAAGCGCGATGGCTGGGTTGGCGTTGACAACCGACAGTTCGGTCTTGACGGCGCATAGCAATGATTTTGGGTATGAGCAGGTCTTTGCACGGCAAGTGGAAGCGTTCGCGAGACCTGGAGATGTCGTGGTAGGGATTTCGACTTCAGGTAAAAGCGCCAGTATTGTGGCTGGGTTGCATGCGGCTAATGAAGCGGGTTGTGTGACGGTTTGTTTCACCGGGATGGATGGGGCGGACTGCGGCAAGGTGGCGCAACTGGTTTTCCATGCGCCGTCAACGATTACGGCGCGGATTCAGGAGTGCCACCTGCTTGTAGGACACGTTTTGTGTGATTGGGTGGAGCGGCATTGTTGCGTTGACTAGACGGAGCCGTTCTTTGGCGTGCGGCGAACTTTTGGTGCTAGGCGAAACTCACTTGGGGCTGTGCAGCAAGCGGTTCGGGGAGTTGGAGGGAGAGTGTTAATGGGAAATGATTGATGGACGTTCGTTTCGTTAAAACGTTCTCGTTTTCTGCGGGACTCAGGGTGATGCGGTTGCTGATTGGGTTGCTACTCGCATCTCAATTGGCGAGGCATGTGGGTGCCGATGGATTTGGACAGCTATCCGTTGCGATGGCGACTGTCGCCGTGCTTCTCTGTTTGGGGGAGTTGGGACTCACCCGCTATACGGTCAGATTGATGATGACCAGTAAGCGGCCGGACGAAGTGGTTCTGGGAATGACGGTTGGGGCAAGGCTTATTTGGTCCAGTGTCTTGTTTGGCATCCTGTGCGTAGGGCTCTTGGTGGTGAGACCTGCGAGTTGGTTGTTGCTGCTGATTTACGGCGTTCAATTGATGACCAATCCAATCACTGAGGTATTGTGCTGGTTTGAGTCAAAGCAACGGATGGCGGAGGTCGCTACTGCTCAGTTTGTGGGCTTCTTTGCGAGTGCGATATGCATTGGATTGGGGATTTGGTATGATGCCCCGCTGTATTTTTTTGCTATCACCTATGCAGTGGAGGGGTGGACTTTTTTGGGGTTGAGTTGGTGGTGGTTTCACCGCTCTGGGGGACGGATTCAATTGAGTGCCTTTCGATTTGATGAGGCAAAGGATTTGGTGAGGCAGTCCTGGTATGAAATGGCCTCGCAGTTGGCTTTGATCTTATTGTTCCGAGTGGATGCGATCATGGTGGGGGCACTTTGCGGTTCCGGTGAGGCCGGGTTGTATGGCGCATCTGTGAGGCTTTCGGAATTGGTCTATTTTGTGCCTCACATACTAGCAAGTCTCTATCTACCGCGAATGATTGAGTTGAGGCAGTCAAACCCGAGAGAGTATCGCAGTCGAATGACAGACTATTTCTCACTCTCACTGTTGGTTGCGGGTGTTTGTGCAGTGCTATTGGCTTTTGGATCTCCACTTTTAGGGTGGGTTTTTGGCGAGGAGTTTAAGGAGGGTTCCCGCATTCTTGAAGTGCATGCATGGTCATTCATTCCCTATGCTATTGGAATAGCCAGGACACAGTATCTGACGGTGGAGAATCGCTTGTGGGTGAACCTACCATCGGTCGCTGGGGCTCTGATCCTGAATGTGGTGCTTAACTGGTTTTGGATCCCGACTTATGGAGGATTGGGAGCGGCATGGGCAACCCTTGTGGCGTATGGGTTTGCCTGGGTGGTATCCTCCTTCTTTCTGCCATCGGTTGGTCGGGATGTCGGGGTGATGCTGTCTCAAGCGACGAAGCAATTGCCCCGATTTGTGATGTTATTGATTCGGCAAGCGTGGGCCGTGAGATAAAAGGTGGAGGTTTCCATGAGCATACCCATATCTTTGAAGTTGCCGTTGGTGCGCATTCGTGACCGTTTGCCCATGTGGTTGCAGCGCGGCGTTCACCGCATTGCATTCTTGACGTTATTACCAAAGAAGGAGCGTGAGTTATGGGATCAGCGATTGGCTGATGCCTTGTCATGTCGAGACAATGCTCATCTGCCTCGACATCCCGATGCGGGAGTCGTGCGTGGGGGTGTGATGACCATGCACAATGGTGTTCGTATTCATGCAGGAAGTTATTATGGATGGGGATCGCATCGTATTCTCCAAGCGAACAAAGGCTGTCATGAGCCTCAGGAAGAACGCGCCTTTGCCCAAGTTCTAGAGCATGTGATGCCGGGTGGAACCATGATTGAACTTGGAGCCTACTGGTCTTTTTATTCGCTTTGGTTCGCGACGGCAGTGATTGATGCCAAGAATTGGATGGTGGAGCCTGAAGAGGGAAACATGGAGAAAGGAAAAGCGAACTTCGCACTCAATGGGAAGAAGGGTCGGTTTATTCGAGGCTACGTAGGGAAGGAACACTGCCCTGATGGGCCGATTCCACAAATCTCAGTCGACGGCTTGATGACCGAACATGGTCTGACGCGCGTTGAGGTTCTACACTGTGACATTCAGGGATATGAGGAAGAGATGCTGTTTGGGGCGACGAAGGCCTTTGACAAACGGCTAATTGACTATGTTTTCATCTCCACCCACTCTAACAAACTGCATGTGGATTGCTGCGATTGGTTGAAGACGAAGGGCTATCTTATTCATCAGGAAATTGACTTGGATGCGAGCTTTTCCCACGACGGCTTGATTGTTGCGGTGTGTCCTGATTTGCCATCACTACCTTATCAGGAGCTAGATCGTAGAACGAGGAATTGAACTGGAACGGCTGAGCTAGCCTTACAACTATGAATTCACGGCTATTAACGTATGGGCTTGGCTTTGGGCTAATCCTCTACATTCTGATATCGACGTTACTGGGCGGTGGTAATGTGATCGGAGAGGTAGCATTCTTCGTGGCCGTCGCGTCAGGGGTTTTAGGATTGATGAAACCTTTGATTGCGCTGCACTATCTGGTCATTCTTGCGGCTTATAGTGATCTCATCAAAAGGTTGATGGTTCTCGATGGGCGCTTTGGAATGATGGATGTGATGTGGGTGCGAGGCGTTTGCCCTTTGACTCTTGCTGGGATCATGGTCGGCACGTTAGCGCGAGCGTTCCATGAAGGGATGCTCAATGAGCGAAGGCATCAAGTGACGCTCATGATATGTTTTGCTGGATTTGGTATAGCAGGGGTTTCAGCACTGCGCGCCGGGGGCTTAATGAATACAGTGACTACACTGGCGGATGGAGCATCCTATTTGTTTCTTATGGCGGTGGTGCCATTCTTGCTGAAGACCCCAGGGGAAATCATCCGGTTCATCCGGTATGTGTTGGTGGTTTTCATTCCGGTAGCTCTATATGGGCTCAAGCAGCAGTTTTTTGGGTTGGGTGACTTTGAGATTGAGTACTTGAAGTCAGGATTCACGGTGCTTTCCAAGCATTTGGAAGATGTTCGCCCGAGGCCATTCTCGACTTTGACGGATTCATCTCCGTTCGGAACATCGTGTGCCATCTGTGCCTGTCTGGCCTTGATGGTGAGAAGCCATTATCGAGG
>JARXAL010000042.1 GCA_029865835.1 Verrucomicrobiaceae bacterium | reverse complement strand
GTGCGAGGGGATGCAATGACGGGCATTCGGGGATGGACAATGGAAATCGGGGGGGTAGTGTCTGGAGGAATTCAAACCAGGAGTGACTATGGAAAACGAATCGTCAACACCGCCGCCTTCCTCTTCGTCTGAACCACCCGCTGTTCCTGAGTCTGCGTTGACGCCACCACCACCACCTTCTCCTCCTGAGATTCCGACGATGGTGGAACCGCCACCGGTGCCGGAGGTGACGGCCGCGCCGCAAGCACCGGCGCCGATTCCTGAGTCAGGATCAACGGTGTTGAATGACTTGAACGGACTGGCGACGGAGAAGAATTTGGCGATGTTTTGTCACCTGTCAGCGCTGGTTGGCGGGATTGCGTTTTCAGCCATCGGATTGCCAGTGGGGAACATCCTGGGACCGCTGGTGATTTGGCTGATGAAGAAGGACACGATGCCGCTGGTGAACGAACACGGCAAAGAAGCTTTGAATTTTCAAATCACAGTGAGTGCTGTGATACTGGCGTGCATGGCTTTGTTTTTTCTGATTTTGCCAATCTTTTTGATTCCACTTGTCGGGCTGGCAGCGCTGGTGCTAACGATCATCGGTACGATCAGGGCGAGCAATGGGGTGCTGTATCGTTATCCATTGACCGTAAGACTGATTAAGTGAACGAAGTGGCTTCGGTCTAGTGATTGAAAAGGAAGGCTGGGGAGTTGATGAGGGCCCAGGCGAGGTCTTGGGTGGCGGTTAGGCGTTTGTGGAGGAGTTGGCCTTCGCTGAGGGCGATGTCGCGGCGGAGTTGGACGAGGACGGGGTCAATCAAGATGGGTTTTTGGGCGTCGGTGTTTTTGGCTTCCAGCGCGAGCCTTTGGGGGTCGGCAGGGAGGGGCTTTGAGACTGAGGCCAAGGTTTTTTGCGCGGTCTGATAAGAGCGATCCTGAGCGAGGAAGAAGTCGCGAAGCTGGGCTTGCTGTTCTTTGCTGCGCTTAGCGGCCGGGATCTTCATCGAGGCGATTATAGCTTGGGGTGCGCCGAAGCGCGGGTTGGCTGCGGTGGTGACCCAGAGGCGGAAGCGGCCGAGGTTGTATTGGCCATTTTGGAAGGCGGTGACGATTTGAATGGTCAGGGTGGAGCCACCGTCGGCGGTCACGGGTTTCGCGGGTAGGAACACGGCCTCATGGCGGAAGCCGCCTTCGGGAGAGACGGCCCAACCCCGATTGCGATTGCCAGCTTTCAAGGCTTCGGTGACGGCAAAGCTTTGTTGCTCGAAATCGGCGAAGGCCTTGGAGATAGCGATGGCACCTGCTTTGCTGCCTTTGGCGCGCTTGGCGTTGAGAGGGCTCTGTGAGACGAGGAACTCGCTCAATACAAAATTTCCATCTGTGGCCAGACCCGGGCCATTGTTGGGCAGACGTTCGTCAGGAAGGACTTCAAGTTTGATGCCGGTGATTCCGTTCAGGGTTGTGTTGGATTTCAGTTGGTAGTTGCCCAAGGCCATCTGCCCGTCGGGCAAAGGAGTGGCAAACAAGGAGCCATCGGGCTGTTTCTCGAGTTTGGCGACGCCTGTGGCACGGACGACCTCGACATCAAGTGGAATCCATTCCGTGCTCAGATCCATGTAGTTTTCCCATTGGGTTTGGCGTGGCATGGATTCGTCAGCCTGTTTTTTGGCAGCTTCGCGTGCCTTGGTGATGGCGGCATCGCGGGCAGCGGTTTGTTTGGCGACCTCGGGTGCCATTTTTGCGATGTAGTCTTGTAAGGCTTTCTGGGTCGTGGCGATGGTAGCGGCACGATCGGCTTCGGCCTTTTCGATGATGGCTTTTTGTTCGGCCTCTTTGGCCAGCCATGCGGCTTTGAGCGCGGTGTGCTCACCGTCGATGGAGGCCATGCTGGCCAGGGCGGCGTTGGTTTCTTGCGGGGTGGGTTTGCGGTTAAGGATACGGAGGAAGAGGGCTTCGATGAGCTGATGGTCTTCCTTGGTTTCGGAAGCGAGTTTGGCGAGGGCGTTCTTGGGATCACTGATGGCGTCACCAACCGTGGGACCAGACATGAGAGCCATGACGGGACCGAGGTTCATTTCGTTGCTGCGCTCGCACTCGCAGACGCTCTCACGAACGGGTTTGCCGAAGTTTGAGAGGAAGCCGTCTGGCAGGGTGATTTGGGAGTCGGCCAAAGCGGCGGCGCGGGTGCCGGGTTTGACGCCTGGGATGTTGGGAGTGGCTCCGGTGACGGCGAAGACGCTGTCGAAGAGGGCTTCGGCGGACAGGCGGCGGGCGCGGGCATGGGAGAAGTTGAAGTGGTCATCTTCGTTCCATTTGTTGCTTTCCAAACCCAGTTGATAAGTGCGGCTTTGGGTGATGATTTTCATGAGGTGGCGAACATTGAAGCCGCTCTGCACGAACTCATTGGTGAGGTACTGCAGGAGTTCGGGATTGCTGGGCGGGTTGCCGGCGCGGATGTCGTCGAGGGGTTCGATGATGCCGGTGCCAGTGAGGTAACCCCAAATCCGGTTGGCGTAGCTCATGGCGAAGTAGTCGTTTTCGGGGCTAGTCAACCAGTCGGCAAAGGCTTCGCGGCGACTGGAGGCGGAGGTTTTGACGAGTTGGCCGTCAAAGGGCACACGGGGTGCCACGGCGGTGGCTTTGAGCGGGTGATTGACCTCGCCGTCTTTCTTGTCGCCGATGATTTCATAGAGAGGTTTGGCACCCTCTACAGCAGTGCCACCAATGGTTTTGCCGGCAGCGGCGGGGTCTGGCTTGAGGTCGACTTGGGCGAAGAAGGCGGCGGTCTGAAAATACTGGTCCCAGGTCCAGCGCTCGAAGGGGTGATCGTGGCATTTGTTGCAGTTGAAGCGTGTGGCGAGGAACAGGTGCGTGGTGTTTTCGACCAGTTCTTCAGGGGTGCGCAGCACTTTGTAGTAGGCGGCGGGTGGATTTTCCTTGGTCGAACCGGTGGCGGTGACGATTGAGCGGGCGAGCTTGTCGTAGGGTGTGTTGTTGGCCACTTGCTCGCGGATCCAATCGCGCAAGGCAGTGGCGCCTTCGCTGCCGAGGAACTTGCTGTTCACGGCCAACATGTCCGCCCATTTGTTGGCCCAGTGCTCAACGAAGTCGGGGTTGCCGATGAGTTTGTCGATGAGGATCTCGCGTTTTTCACGCACTGGCCGGGTATCGGCCAGAAAAGCCTGAACGTCTTCGGGTTTGGGCGGCAGGCCGGTTAGGTCGAGGTGGACGCGGCGGAGAAACTCTTCGTCGCTGCTCAGGCCGGAAGGTGCGATTTTGAGGCGCTGCCATTTTTTGGCGACGAGCTCGTCGATTTTCGTCCAGGACTCAGGCTCTTGCCAGACGAAACCGGAGCGGTCGCCCATGACGGTCACGGTCGTTGCCGCATAGGCGCCTTCGAAGCGGGCAAGCACAGGGGCTTCGCCGCGGCGCAGGGTGGTGACGAGGCCGCGTTTGTCGACTTCCACGACTTCGATGTTGCCGCTATCAAGGAAGGACTCGGCGGTGACGTCTTTCACTAAGCCATCGGCATAACGGGCGACGACACGCATTTGCTGGCGGGATCCGATGACATCGACGACGGGGTTTTTGGGAAAGACTTCGATGCTGGTGACGCGCGGGGTATCCAACTTCAGTTTTGCGCCCTGGCTGATCCAGGCTTTGAGGGTTTCATAATACAATTCGCCTGGAACGCTGAGTTGACCGCCCTCGTGAGGCACACTGCCGCTGGCTTTGAGCAGCATCATGGAGTGGGCGGGCGACGCTGGATTGGCGCGGCGGCTGGCGAGCTCGTCGGTGAAAGCGAGCACGTCATACATGGGATCGTAACCGCGCAGGGAGAGTTTGAAGCCGGCCTTGCCGTCTTTGGCACCATGGCATGTGCCCATATTGCAACCGAGCTTGGAGACAATCGGCATGACGTCCCGCACGTAGTCGGGTTGCAGAGGCTTCTCCATGCCAGAGACGACGACCTGCACGTTGGCTTTTTGACCCATGAAAGCCACCTGGATGCTGCAACTACCATCAATGAGTGGCCGGGCGAGACCGCGTTCATCGACTTTCACGACAGCGGCGCCTTGGACGGTCGACTTCATCATGCGGGTGACATCGACGGTGCTGCCGTCTGCTAACTTGGCGGTGACCAGGAGTTGGGTGTATTCGGTGGGTTGGTTGATTTCGATTTTGGCGGGCTCGATTTGCAAGGACGCGACCTTGGATCCTTTCGGGAGAGATTCCGGACTGAGCTTGGCATCGACTGTGGAACGGACGGCGTCATCGGCGATGACGTCCTGGGCGGCGAGTTGTTCTGCTTTGGCGAGGGGCACGCTGGGGAAGGTTTTAGTGACTTGGCCGTTGGCGACTGAGATCAGGCGGATCTGGCCATCTTGGCCAGCGGATGCCACGACGTTGCCATCGGGAGCGAAGGCCAGTGAGTAAATGCCACTACCCGGAATGGCGGTGGTGCTGAGTTGTTTGATGTCTTTGGTCAGCCAGTCGTCGAGTGCCTTGCCGCTTCCATTGACGGTCTCAACAATCTTCTTCACTTCGTCCGGCATGGTGCTGTCGTAGTCCGAGGCGTAGAGGTTCACGGCTCCATTGCCTTCGTAGCTGGCACCACAGGCGATGGTCTTGCCGTCGGGTGAGAAGGCGACTCCGAAGATGCGGCCTTTCATCGGCGGGAACTTGCGGATGAGATTGGCGTTGTCACCGATCTTGCGAACGGTGATGCGGTTCATGCGGTAGATTTGCGGGATGCCATCCGAGCTTCCGATGAGGACTTCGTCCCGCTGCGGGTGTCGAGCCAGAGCATGGACGCCACCTTTGAGCGCGCCAGGGGTGATGGAGGTGATGTTGTCGATGAACCGCTGTGTGCTGCCTTCGGTGAGTTTGACGCTCATATCGCGACCACATGAGACGACCTGCTTGCCGTCAATGCTCCACAGTGTGTCGAGAACCCAGTCATTATGACCGCCCATGAAGAGGGTTTCCTTGCCGGTCGAAGCGTCAATGGCGCGAAGGGCATTGTCGGCACACCCAAATGCGATTTGTTTGCCATCTGGCGACCAACTCACGCCGTAGACGGTGTCGAAGGTGATGGTCTTGGAGAGTTCGAGCTTCTTTTTGGCGACGTCCCAGACTTGAAGCTCGCCGAGTCGGGCCGGGCTGCCACCGGCGACGGCCAGCTTGGTGCCATCAGGAGACCAGGCGACTTTTTGGACGCGCTCCGAGAGGCCAATCAAGCGCGCGACGATGCCACTACCGTCGGCAAGGTGAACCAGGACTTCATGATAACCGGCAACGGCGATGTGTTTGCCATCGGGTGAGTAGGCCAGGGAGGTGACGGTGGGAGCGGTGACGTATTGGGGCGGGTGCTCCTGGTCGAAGTGGGCTTTGGCGGACTCAGGGGTGTCGTCTTTGGCCCCTTCACTGATCCATTTACGCAGCAGAGCCAATTGAGTCTCGTGCAGGGGATCGCCTTTGGGTGGCATTTCTGCTTTGCCACCGACTGGGGTGGAGACCTTGAGGAGATTGGATTCGTCTGGCTTGCCGGGGAGGATGGCACCGCCTTCTTCACCACCCGCCAGGAGCTTGGCGAAGTCGGTCATGATGTAGTCACCCTTGGCTTTTGCGGGCTGGTGGCAACCGGCGCAGTTGGCTTGTAAGATGGGCCGAATCTCCTTGTAGAATGAAACTGGTGCGTTCGGGTCCTTAACGACTTCCTGTTTCGGCGGAGCCGAGTAGGAAGGGGACAACGAGACAAGGAGGGACAGGATGGCGAGGGATCGCGTTTTCATTCGACAAGATGGATGACAGGGGTCGCACTGGAAAAACCAGTGCGATAATACGCGTCGACCCGCTTCGACCTTGCGCCCAAGCTGTCGCTTGAATCAAGCGGAGACCTGAGAGGTCGCCACGTTCAGGTATCGCTGCTGGAGGTGCTGCACGGTTTCGTCGGCGGTGTCGGCCTGAATCATCACCAAATCGCCGGGCTTGGCGGATGCGATCGCCAAATCCACGGCTTTCAAATGTCCTAGGATGGATTCGACGCGCTGTGTGCGCTGGGCGTTTTGAAGCCCTTTTGCGAGCAGGGCCATGATTTCTCCGGACTTCCGCCCACGAACGTAGTCGCCTTCGTAAAGCCAAGCTTCGTCGAACTCGGTGCTGAGCATTTGACCCTGAATGATGATGTCTTCGTCTCGTCGATCTCCAGCCGAGCTGTAAACGACGATGCGCCGCTGATTCGGAAAATGCCGCAGAGATTGCAACAGTGCCCGTAGGGCGTCGATATTGTGGCCGTAGTCGCAGACAACGGTAATGCCCCCGATATCGAGTACATTGAAGCGGCCGGCATTTTGATCAAAGCCGGGGGCAAAGCTGCGCAGGCCCTGACGGATAAGATCAGGATCGATTCCAAGTGCCCAGGCGGAGCCCAGTGCTGCGAGGGTGTTTTCGACTTGGAAGCTGATCGTGCCACTCATGGTTAGGGGCACTTCGCTGAGTTCGATGAACTTGGTTTCTTGGCCTCCTTCGACTGTCCAAATGCTGCCGTCACGCACGAGCAGCCCTTTGCCGCCTTTTCGACAGTGAGCGTGAAGAATTTCGTTTTCTGAAGTTGCTGCAAAAAAGAGGATGTTGCCTGGGCACGTTTCCGCCATTTTGACAACAAGGGGATCGGCGGCATTGAGAACCGCGGTGCCTGTCGGGGACACGTTGCGAACGATACAGCCCTTCACGAAAGCCAGCTCTTCAATGGTGTGGACCTCGTTGAGTCCTAGGTGGTCACCCTCGCCAATGTTCGTGACCACGGCGACATCACAGCGATCAAAGGCCAAGCCTTCACGGAGAATTCCGCCACGTGCGACCTCCAGGACGGCGGCGTCGGTCAAAGGATAAGCGAGGACTCTGCGAGCGCTTTTTGGGCCACTGCAATCCCCACTGTCCAGCATTCGACCACCGACAAACACGCCATCGGTGCTGGTGTGGCCGACTGTCCAGTTCGTCTGGTTGAGCAAGTGGGCGGCAAAACGAGTGGTGGTGGTCTTGCCGTTGACACCGGTGATGGCGATAACCGGGATGCGGCCTTGCTCGCCGGGCCCGAACATGGTGCTAATGACCGCTGTGCCGACGTCGCGTGCCTTGCCTTCGCTTGGATACAAATGCATGCGTAAGCCGGGCCGGGCATTGAGCTCGATGATGCAACCGTTGCGATCACTGAGTGGCGCGGTGATGTCGATGGCGACGAGGTCCAGCCCGCAAATGTCCAGGCCCACCATGTTGGCGGCTTCAATGCAAGCATTCTTGATAGAGGGATGTACTTCGTCCGTCACATCCACCGCTGTGCCACCTGTGCTCAAATTGGCATTTCGACGGATCAAGATTTGGCGGCCCTTAGCGGGCACCGAATCAGGTTCCATGCCCTGTTCAGTGAGGACTGCCAGAGCGACGGTGTCGATGCGGATCTTGCTCAGAGCGGCCGCATGGTCGGAGGCGCGGCGGGGGTCTTCATTGACGATGGCGACGAGCTCGGTGATCGTGTGTTTGCCATCGCCGATGACATGTGCTGGTTTGCGGCGGCTGGCAGCGACGAATTGTTTACCGATGACCAGGAGCCGGTAGTCATCCCCTTCGGCGAACTGTTCAACGATCACCGAATCCCCCTCGGCTTGAGCGGCTTCGAACGCGGCATTGACTTGCTCACGGGTGAAGAGATTCAATGAGACGGCGCGGCCTTGATTGCCGTCGCGTGGTTTGATGACGACTGGCAGGCCGATCTCCAGAGCAGCTGCCCAAGCATCGTCGACGTCCTTGGCAGGACGCCCGCGAGGAACGGGAAGACCCGCCTGATGGAGGAGGATGCGTGTCAGGTCTTTGTCCTGGACGATGTCCTCCGCGATGGCGCTGGTCTGACTGGTGGCAGCGGCGAGGATTTTTTTCTGTTTTCGACCCCAACCGAGTTGGACGAGTGAACCCTCGGTGAGTCGGCGAACGGGAATGCAGCAGGCGATGGCGGCATTGACCATGGCGCGAGTGCTGGGCCCCAGACAGATATCGTCTGCACGTTCATGCAACGCTTCGGCGGCCGCTTGAAAATCAAAAGGCAGGCCTAGGAGTGCGGTTTCGAGTAGACGTCGGGCTATTTCAAAGCCTGACCGTGCGATTTCTTCCTCATCGTATTGAATCGCAACGCGGAAAACGCCGGGTTGTGACGTGGGGGTCACCATGAAAAAGTTGAGGACCAAGTCGGGGCGATTTTGCAGGGCGAGAGTCATTTGGCCGAGAAGACCAGCGACAGAAGCGGGGTCTGGCGAAGTGGACAGTGGGCCAACGCATGGAAGCGCTGTCTGGATGATCTCCCGCCAGTCAGGTTGGAAGGTCGACAGGCTTGGAAATTCGATCCAGCATTCGATCGCAGTCTCTCGGGACCAGATGTTTGGGCCACGCAAAGCCTGAATTTTACAGACGCGGGTGGATTGGAGTTCGGAGGAGGGAAGGGCGGACAAGCGAAGTGAAGTTAGACTCTAGGAATGCGGCTAGCGGGATGCCCAGCATCGCAGCAGAGCCCAATCTTGCACGCAGGAACGAGAGTGTGCGAATTTTCTTGCGCAGAAAAGGGATTCGTTGAGTCACATTTTGTGCTGGGGCTTTACAATCGGCCACGTTACAGGACTGTCCCCACCCTCTGAAGTCCTTGATTCCGAAATCTCCATCCGACTCATCATCGCAATTGCTCCGGCATGCTGAAAAGCACTTGGGGCCGGGTGAACGCGTCATCGCGAGGTTGGAGACGGACCTCGATGCGAACCTGCATTTTCAACGGGGATTGCTTGTTTTGACGGACCGACGACTGGTTCATACGGAGGCCGCTGTTCGTGGAGAAATGCGTTTTTTGGCGTGGAGTTTGGCGGAGATCGATGAGATGGAGTTGGAGGAGATGGGTGCCACTGCCTCCATACATCTGATCCAGGAGGGCGTTCAAACCCATGCTTGGAGGATCACGACCGGACGGGTGCGGGAAGCGGATGTCTTTTTGGGGCGTTTCAAAGATCAACATCGAATTGCGAGGAGTGATCTCAAGGTGGATCCGGAGGCGCTTCGATCTGAGGTGGAAGACGAAGAAGTTGTCGAAGGCGAGTCGGAAGTGAAGGGTTTCATGGCGGGTCCCATGGTGCGCTTGTTTGCCTTTGCGCAACCCTGGCACAGACTCATGGTGCTCGGGTTTCTTCTCACACTGGCGAGTACGGCGACCTCGTTGATCGCCCCGTGGTTAACCATGGCTCTGGTGGACAACGTGCTCATCCCGCTGCAGTCCGCCACGGAGGAGGTGCACGTGAATCAGGTTTACAAATTCATGGCCCAGTTGGCTGGAGCTGGAGTATTGACCTGGGTTTTGAATTGGGCGCGAACCTTTGTGGTGGCGAGGTTGGCTGAGCGGGTCACCAGCCGAATGCGACGGGAGACCTTTGAACATCTTCAGCGGTTATCACTGACCTACTTTAATCGCAAGCGTACAGGTGATTTAATCTCTCGGATTGGTTCCGACACGGATCACATCTCGCTATTTTTATCGGTCAACTTCATTGAATTCGTTTGTGACGTTTTGCAGTGCGTGTTCCTGGCAGTGATACTTTTTTGGATTAATCCGCTGTTGGCGGTGGCGGCCATGGGACCAGCTCCGCTTGTAGGATGGCTGGTGAGCAAGGTTCGCGGCCATTTGCGAGGCGGGTTTGCGGCGGCGAGCCGGGCTTGGAGTGCGATGAACAGCGTGCTTTCGGATACCATCCCAGGAGTGCGTGTGGTCAAAGCTTTTGCGCAGGAGCAGCGAGAGATTGAGCGTTTCCGGGCCACGGACAAGCATATCTTTGATACCAATGATCGGGTGAATCGGATGTGGTCGTTTTTCACGCCAATGATCGAATTGCTCACCGATGTTGGGCTTTTGGTTGTCTGGGCGGCCGGGGCTTGGAGCGTAGCGCATCACCACATTACGGTCGGCGTGCTGACTGGTTTTGTGCTATACATTCAGAAGCTCTATGGACGAGTAGAGTCGATGAGCAAATTTGTTGCCGCCGCGCAAAGAGCCTCGGCAAGCGCGCACCGGGTTTTCGAAATTTTGGATGTGAAGCCTGACATGCCGGTCAATCAAGGCATGCGCAAGGTGGGCCGACTGAGTGGGGAAATCGACTTTAAAGGCGTCAAGTTTCGGCATGGCTCGCGCCAGGTGATCAAGGGCATTGACCTGAAGATTGCGCCAGGAGAAATGATCGGATTGGTTGGTCCGAGCGGGGCTGGCAAAACGACTCTGGTGAACCTTGCTTGCCGGTTTTTCGATGTCAGCGAAGGTTCCATTTGGGTGGACGGAATGGATTTGCGTGAACTGGATGTCGAGGACTACCGGAAGAACCTGGGTCTGGTTTTGCAAGAGCCTTATCTCTTTTACGGGACGATTGCGGAAAACATCGCTTATGGAAAACCGAAGGCAACCAAGGCGGAGATCATTGCGGCCGCTCGTGCGGCGCGAGCTCACGACTTCATCATGCGGACAGTGGATGGGTATGATTCCATGGTCGGCGAGCGCGGCCAGCAACTCAGCGGTGGTGAGCGGCAACGCATTAGCATCGCCCGTGCGTTGCTCATCGATCCGGCAATCTTGATACTGGATGAGGCCACCTCATCTGTGGATACGGAAACCGAACGGGAGATTCAGGCGGCGTTGGACTATCTGGTTAAAGGTAGAACAACTATCGCGATCGCGCATCGGTTGGGAACTTTGCGCCGGGCCAATCGTCTCATTGTGATGGAGGACGGACGCATCGTCGAGACCGGGACGCACGATCAACTGCTCAATCAGAGTGGGACCTATGCTCGGCTGCATGAAGCCATGATGGAGGTGACCAGCCAATGAATCCCGCATTTGACCTTTTAATCGATAACGGCGGACGTTTGGTTTTTGTGGATGAAACAGGCAACCGCCATGAGAACGTGCGTCCGGCACGCATGTTCCCCCTCACTGACCCAGAAGGCTGGATCTCTCTTCAAGGTCCATCGGGAGAGGAGGTGGGGTTCATCGAGAATGCCAAGACACTCACCCGAGAGCAGCAAGCCGCCTTGAGTGATGCCTTTGCCAAGCGTGATTTTGTCCCGGTGGTTCGATCCATTGATCGCATCAGTCGGGCGGCGGACGGTCATTTGTGGCAGGTGACGACTGATCGTGGGCCCACGATTTTTCGGATTGAGACGGACGAAAGCATTCAGCAGCTTGGTGCGAATCGGTTGGTGATCGTTGATGATCATAACACCCGTTACTTGATTCCGGATATCGACAAGCTGGACCTCGAAAGCCGACGCCGACTTGAGCGCTACTATTAGATGGGTGTCTTTTGAGTTTCGAATGCAAGAGTCACCCGCCACCAATCCTAATGCATCGCGGCTTGTCTCGCTGGATGCGTATCGCGGGCTGGTGATGTTTCTGGTTTGCTTGAGGATGCTGGAGTTGGACGAGGTGGCGTTGCATTTTCCCGACAGTGGGATTTGGCGGTTCATTGGATTTCATTCATCGCACGTGCCGTGGGTGGGTTGTTCGTTGAATGATGTGATTCATCCTTCCTTCGTATTTTTGACCGGGGTATCACTGGTCTTCTCAGTGATGGCCCGGTCAGCGAAGGGAGAGTCGAAGGGGAGGTTGATGAGGCATGCTTTGTGGCGCTCTGTGGCATTAATATTTTTGGGCATTTTCCTGCGCAGTCAGGGCCGTTCGATGACCAATTGGACCTTTGACGAAACATTGACCCAGACAGGCTTGGGCTACATGGCGGTGTTCGGATTGACGTTCGCTGGTCTCAGGGTGCGCTGGGCGACTTTTGGGGTACTCCTCTTGGGGGCTTGGTTGTTTTACGCTTTGCATCCAATCATCCCACCCCACGCCATTCCGGAAGCCTACAACACGGCGGTGGATTGGAAGCATGATTTCACCGGCTTTTTTGGTCACTGGAATCACAACCGCAATGCGGGTTGGTCGTTTGATCTTTGGCTACTTAATGAGTTTCCGCGTCCTCGTCCCTATGTTGGATATCTTGGTGGATACGCGACTGTGAACTTTATCACCACGATCGGCACCATGATTTTAGGGCTATTCGCTGGAACGTGGTTAAAGCAATCCCGTGGCATGGATGGTGGTTCTAAATGGGTAACAACTCGCTTCGTGGTAGCGGGTGGAATCTGTCTCCTGGCGGGACTGGGGCTGCATGCTTTGGGTCTTTGCCCCCTTGTGAAGCGTCTCTGGACGCCGTCCTGGGTGTTTTTCAGCGGCGGCTTGTGTTTCCTTGTTTTGGCCATGCTCTACCAAATCGTCGATGTGCGAATGCATCGGAAATGGGCAATTCCCTTTGTCATTCTCGGAATGAACTCCATCGCCATCTACTTGATGCGCCACACCCTTGATGGGTGGTTGTTTGAGAATCTGGAGAGGCACCTTGGATTGGAGATTTTCCAAGTGTTTGGACCCGAATTACAGCCGGTGCTGATGGGTGCATGCAGTGTGACGATTCTCTGGTTGATAGGACTCTGGATGCACCGAAAGAGGCTTTATTTGCGAATCTGAAGACGGGTCAGTTTTTTCCTGGGAAAGTGCGCAAGCCTTCACTGATCAGCTCGTCGTCCAGGCCAAAGCTCCAGGCCGTTCCGACAGCGGCCAAGATGTCCTCGATATGGAAATCAAAATACCCCGATGTTGGCATTGCGACTTCGTTGAGTGGCATCAGCAATCGTTCAGTGCCACCTTCAGTGAGGTAAATGAGTTCATCACGGAAGAGCACAACACGTCCACCAGTTTCCAAATGGTTGAGGACAACTCCCTCGGGTTTTTCGCGCGTGAAAAAGACGACCGAGCCTTTGCAGTATCCGGCCATGTCTGCGACGATCTCGTCATCCGCATTGAGGACGGCAGTGCCGGTAGGCAAAACCACGTCGACCACGCAACGCTTCACTTTGGCCATCTGGTCCAGGGTATCGATGTAGGCGAGACCGAGTTCATCGTGACCCACGTTGAGGACAACGCCGATTTGACAGCGGTCAAAACCGAGGCCTTCCGTCAGGATGGTTTCCGCACCTGCTTCGCAGATGGCGATTTCGGTCCATGGATGCAGCAGAACGCCATGAGCACCCGAAATCTTGGCTCCTTGACGAGTGTGTACGACACGATCTCCAAACTGCATGCCTTCGCTAGAGCAGAGACTGACATACTTCCCGGTTTGCCGGAGCAAGTGAGCCGTTAACCGGGCGGTAGTGGTTTTACCCCGATTTCCGGTAATGCCGATGACTGGAATACGACCCGTTTCCGCCTCTGGGAAAAGCATTTCGACAATCGCCTCGCCGACGGGTCGGATCTTTCCTACTGCAGGGTTCAGATGCATGAGCAGCCCCGGGCTGGCATTGATCTCGACGATGGCCCCGCCTTGTTCCTCGAGAGGTTTGCTGATGTCGGTGCAAACGACATCCACACCGCAAATGTCCAATCCTGCTGTTTGGGCGGCGGTCACGACGTGGCCAGCTACGCTGGGGTGAACTTCATCGGTGATATCAATGGCCCAGTTGGCAAATCGAGCGACCATGACGCGTTCGCCATTCTTGGGAATGCTTCCTGGTTCGTGTCCCTGTTTTTGAAGGTCGGTGATGATGACGGGATCCCAATTGAGGGTATCAATTTTATCCCAGGGGCAGGTTTCCAATTCACCACGGCGGGGGTCGGAGTTCAATTGGGACTCGACGAGTTCGGTGACTGTTTGTTTGCCGTCTCCGACGACGATAGCGGGATCTCCCCGACTGGCCGCGACCATTTGGCTGCCGACCACAAGCAAGCGATGGTCAACGCCAGGAATGAATTTTTCCGCCATTACGGCGCTACCCTCTTTCAAAGCTTGGTGATAGGATTCTGTGACTTGTTCTGGCAGCGTCAAATCAATGAAAACGCCCCGGCCATGGTTAGCGTCCAGCGGTTTGATCACGATGGGAACACCGATGTCCTCGGCTGCCTCCCAGGCATCATCAGGACTGGACACCACCCTGCCTTCAGGCACAGGTACGCCCGCAAGACGCAAGGAAGAACGCGTCAGTTCTTTGTTTTGAGCAATGTATTCGGCGATCGCACCCGTGCGGTCAGTTTCAGCGGTCCAAATGCGGCGCTGGCGTGCTCCCTGACCGAACTGAATGAGGCTGCGTCCTTCCTGCAATCGGCGCCAGGGGATGCCGCGTTCTTTCGCGGCATCGACGATGGCCTTGGTGCTGGGTCCCAATGCATTGCGATCGGTAGTTTCACGCAATTTCTCCAAAGCAGACGACAAGTCGAAGGGCTCATCCTGATAGGCGGCCATCAGCAACTCGCGAGCGGTGCGCAGACACGCCTCTGCGACGGTCTCATCCATGTACCGAACAGCCACCTTGTAGAGTCCTTCGACACAAGTGTGTCTGGCCTTACCATAGCCGACAGGATGACCAACGAGGTTTTGCAGTTCGAGAGTTACGTGTTCGAGGATGTGTGCCGGGTAGGTGCCGCGGTCCAGGCGTTGGAAAAAGCCACCCCTCTCGCCCACGCTACAGCGGTGTTCGATCATGCCTGGCAGCCAAGTCTTCAGGCGGTCGTTAAAGCTCGGAACCTCATCTGAAGATGCGTCGTTCAGAGACCCAAGGTCCACCCAAGCCTCAAGGACGGGGTAATTCGCCCAAATGTTGGGACCTCGGAGAATGTGGATTTCGCGGATGTCGAGATCAGCCATGTGCCATCTAGCGACATGTCTGGTCGATTCGCAAGCCCTCTAAGAGCCCCCACCACTTTTCCGTCAGTTTCAGAATCGGATTGTGGCCCCGATAGTGGCGTACTGGAATTGGTTGAATGTGTAAACCGAATCACTGTCGGCACCGCCATCCAGAATTCGGTAGCCGAGACGAAGAGCCAGATTGTCTGTGACATGCCATTGAAGAGCTGCGGCGACGTCGACCGCGTAACCTTGGGGCGCCCCGAGAGCATCACCCTCCGAATAGAGGCTGAAATGCCGAGCGAAACGCCAAGCGAACTGATAGTTGATGAGAGGTACGAAGCCCGTGTTCTCATCGGTTACAGTGCGGCCATTTTGGGTCAAACTGACTTCGGCATCGCGAATTTTGGCGGTAACACCCATTCCAAAGGTGACCTTTTCATTGCGAATAAAGTTATAGCGGTAGGTGAGGCGGTATGAGTCGAAGCGGAAAAGGCCTGAAGTGGGTGTATCCGCGGCGAAATCGGAACCATTGAACATGACAGGGCGATCGAAGGAGCCAGAGAAGTCCATTTCCAGGGGCGCGAACAGCACCGAAAGGTCGTGCTTTGGGCTGATATGCCAAGTCAGACGACCCCGGAAAAAGGCCCTGGGATCGTCCGCATTGAGGTCATCTGCCAATGAAAAAAAGGTGCCACCCTCGTTTGGGATCCGCACATCGGCCTGTGATGTCCAAACCGCCCCGGATTCAAAATCGAACGAGAATTCGGCGCGTGAGGGAATCACAGCGACGGACAGCAAAAGCAAAGTGAGGGCAGGTATTTTCATTGAGTAGCAACCGTTACGCCATTAAGAGCGGGATGGGAACCCCAAAATTCTGATGTGTCGGTTAGGTTCTGCCGAATTCCCAGCGAGGCAGTTCCAGCCTCCATGGTTTACAAACCCGCAATTTTCCCCCACCTTAGCCGCCCTTTTATGCCCGAACTCGACAAGACCTACACGCCAGCCGATGTCGAAGCCCGCTGGTATCAGCGCTGGCTGAATGACAAATGCTTTGAAGCCGATCCCGCTCGTGTGAGCGAGAAGCGCCCAGCTTACTCCATCGTCATCCCGCCGCCGAACGTCACGGGCATCCTCACGCTCGGCCATGTGCTGAACAACACCATCCAGGACATCCTCGCCCGCCGCGCCCGCATGCTCGGGAAGGAAGTGCTCTGGCTGCCCGGCACCGACCACGCCGGTATCGCCACGCAAAACGTCGTCGAGAAGACGCTGAAAAAGCAGGGCGTCATCAAGCATCGCGACGACCTGGGCCGCGAGGGCCTCGTGGCGAAGATCTGGGAGTGGAAGGAGAAGCACGGCGGCATCATCATCGAGCAGCTCAAGAAGCTCGGCGCCTCCTGCGACTGGAGCCGCGAGCGCTTCACCTTTGACGACGACTACAACGCCTGCGTCATGCGCGTGTTCGTCGATCTCTACAAAAAAGGCCTCATCTACCGTGGCAAGCGCATGGTCAACTGGTGCCCGTCCTCCCTCACCGCGCTCAGCGATGAGGAGGTCGTCATGAAGGCGCAAAACGCCATCATGTATCACTTCAAAGTCGAGGTCGTCGAGGAACCCGGCACCTGGCTCACCATCGCCACCACGCGTCCGGAAGTGATCCCGGGTGACCAGGCCATCGCCGTGAATCTGAAGGACGAGCGTTATGCGCATCTCATCGGCAAACACGTCCGCCGTCCGCTGCCGATCGAAGATCAAGCGCTGCTGCCGATCATCGCCGATGAGCATGTCGATTTCACCTTCGGCACCGGCGTGCTGAAAGTGACGCCCGCGCATGACAAGGCTGACTTTGAGATCGCGCAGCGTCACAACCTGCCTGCTGTCGATGTCATGCATCCGAACGGCGTGCTCAACGAACTCGCTGGCAAGGACCTCGCCGGCATGGAGCGCTTCGCCGCCCGCAAACGCGCCGCTGAGTTGCTCGCGGAAATTGGCAGCCTCGTCAAAGAGGAGCCGTATCAGAACAACCTCGGCTACTCCGAGCGTGCCGACGTGCCCATCGAGAGCCGCCTGAGCGAGCAGTGGTTCCTCAAATACCCGAGCGTGAAGGAAAGCCAGGCCGTCGTGGCGAATGGCGAGATGAAATTCCACCCCGACCGCTGGGCGAAGGTCTATGACCACTGGATGACCGGCCTCCAGGATTGGTGCATCAGCCGCCAAGTGTGGTGGGGGCATCGGATTCCGGTGTGGCGACTGCGCGTTCAGGTTCCAAATCACAAGGGGTATCACTCAAAAGGATTTTGGTTCAGTGAGTTGGATGGCGCCTTGGATACAAAGAACCACGATGGCGTTGTGCGTATCGTCCATGTGCGCTCTGGTGCTATTCTGGAACCAAGCAGCATCCATTTAAGCGAAGACATGGATGTTGGGCATTCGCACCACGAGTTCGACTTGTTCGTCTCCACTACAACGGAGAGCCTGATTCGCAGCTTGGAAGATGACGAAGGCTTCACCCAAGACCCCGACGTCCTCGACACCTGGTTCAGCTCCTGGCTGTGGCCGTTTGCGACGATGGGATGGCCGGAGAAGACCTCCACGTTGAAGGCCTTCTACCCCACGACTGATCTCGTCACGGGACCAGACATCATCTTCTTCTGGGTCGCACGCATGATCATGGCGGGCTTCGAATGGATGGGCGAGCTGCCGTTCAAGAACGTCTATTTCACCGGCATCATCCGCGATAAGCAGGGACGCAAAATGTCGAAGTCGCTCGGCAATTCGCCCGATCCGCTGGAGCTCATCGCCAGCTACAGCGCGGACGCCTTACGCTTCGGCATCATGCGCAGCGCCCCGCTGGGCCAGGACATCTGCTTCGACGAAAAGAACGTCGAGCTCGGCCGCAACTTCTGCACCAAGCTCTGGAACGCCGCCCGCTTCCGCCAGATGCAAGGTGGCGAGGTCGAGACCGAAATCAGCGCCGCCCTACTTAGCAGCGACGACAAATGGATCCTCCTGCGCCTCAACGCCGCCATCGTCGAAGTCAGCACCGCGCTCGAAGAATACCGCTTCAGCGACGCCACCGCCACGCTCTACCGCTTCTTCTGGAGCGAGTACTGCGACTGGTACATCGAGGCCAGCAAAGCCGTCCTCCAAGGCAGCGACGCGAAGCGCAAAGCCAACACTCTCGCCGTCATCGACTTCGTGCTCGGCCACACGCTGCGTCTGTTCCATCCCTTCATGCCCTTCATCACCGAAGAGCTGTGGCATGGCATGGGCTTCAACACCGACCTTCCCGAAAACCAAGGCGGCAAGAGCATCATGTTCGCCGTCTGGCCGAAGCCGCTCGACGCGGACGAACTCGCCCACTTCGGCATCCTTCCCGAGGACGAGAAGACCGCCAATGACAAGTATGAAGTGGTCAACCTTGGCCGCGGTTTGAAGAGTACTTTCAACCTGAACAAAAAGGTGCGCTTCGTGTTGAAACCCAACCAGGACCTGCCCGCCCACGAGACCGAGGTGCTGCGCATCTTGCTGAATGCGGAGCCGTTGGATTTGGATGCGGCTTACACTCCCGCCAAAGGCACACCGACGGCCATTACGCCTCTGGGCGAACTGTTTCTGCCACTCGAGGGCGTCATCGATGTGGATGCCGAACGGGCTCGTGTCAGCAAAGAGCTGGAAAAAGCGACCGCCGAGTTGGGCAAGGTGCGATCCAAGTTGGCCGATGAGAATTTCACCAGCAAGGTGCCCGAGAAAGTCCTGGAAGAGCATCGCACCCGCGAGGCCGACTGGGCGTCCAAGGTGTCGAAGCTGGAGGAAATGCTGGCGGTGTTTGGCTGAACCGCCGATTGCGGTTTAGCGCATCGCTGAAAAGTCCACGGGCTTCAGGTAGATGCTGCGGACGCCATCAGGCTGCGGGATCGTCAGGGAGCCACCGTTTTTCGTCTCGGAGGCGGTTTTGGCGGCGATCCACTCTGGATCAGCGCGGAAGGCTTCGAAGGACTTCAGGCCAGCCTCCTCGCTTTGATGAGCCAGCACGTAGATCAGTTTCGAACCGGCCTTTTTGTCGGGGTCAGTGGGTTCCCAGTAGCCGATGTGCTCCATGCCATGCTTGGAAAAGAGTTTCAGGGTGTGATTGCGGAATCGATCATTAAGAGGCGCGATTTTGCCTTCGGGGGTTTCGTAGATCCGCAGTTCGAAGGTCCGCACGGGGTCTTTGGCCGCGACCACGACTTCAGGCGAGTAGTCCGTGGCCGCCATGAAAATCGACTCCGGCGGGCTGGCGAGGATTTTGCCGTTCTCTTCACTGGCTTTGCGGGCAGCCTGCCACTCGGGGTCCTTGCCGAACGCCGCAAACGAGGCTTTGGCGGCCTCCCGGTTGGCGTGTTTGAGGATATAGATAAGCGTGGTCTCCGAGCCGTCCTCCTTCTTCGTAGGCACCCAGTAGCCGATGTTGGTCATGCCATGCTTTTCAAACAGTTTGACCGTGTGATCCCTGAAGCGTTTCAAGAGATCCGGGAGTTTGCCTTCGTTGCAGACATAGATCCTGAGCTCATAAACCGGCGCATCGGCGGCATAGAGCGGGGCAATCAACAGAACGGCAAGGATGGAGAGAAGAGAAACGACTCGGATCATAGAAGCCCTTTAACGCTCCTCACCTCGCAAAGCATTCAAAGAAACCTTAAGCTGCCAATTTGAGCTCCGAGTGGTTCTCGATCGCGGCCGTGATGCCTGGGAAGCCACCGGCTTTCTGCATCTGGAACATGTGCAGGTACAGGGCGACGTTTTTCTCCGGATAGTCCGCTAGAAGAGCCTTGATTCCTGCTTCAGCGCTTGCCTCTGAGATATCCTCAGGGAGGTCTTCGACTTCGCCATCACCGTTGTGGGCGATACCTGCGGCATCCAGGAAGGTGACGAGCATTTTTGACTGCCCTTTCAGAAGCCAAATTTGAAGAATCTGAGCCGTGACCTCTTCATTGGTGCGGAGGCGCATTTGGTCCAGCAACCAGGCTGCTTGTTCGGCTTTGCTTTTACTCTGCACGTAGACCGGGCGGAGCTTGCGGGCGGCGGCCAAGTTTTGAATGACGGCACGGTAGGCCGGGCGTTGCTCGGTTTGAAGGTAGCCGATGATCTCGTTTTGGAGGGCTGGGCCGATGGCTTGAAGCAGTTGAATGGCGGTCATTTCGCGAAGCTGAGGGGGGTGGTTGAAGACGGGAGTGGCCCCGTATCACCACCTACGCGGGGCTGCAAGGGGATTCCCTGCTCGTGTCCAACGATGACGACGGGTTCCCAAGGAATGTCCGTTTCGAAAGGAAACATCGGCCTGCGCCTGTTGTGATAGGGAAGTTGCTTCATGTCCGCACAGGTCACGCCCGGGGTGTTGACCGCGATCACACGGTTCACGACCGGGCCATAGGCTGCCAGAGGGGCGATCACCCCTTTGGCCACCAGCACCCGAAACGAACGCGGATCCAGTCCGCAGCATTCGAATTGTGCCAGGCTGAATGGTGGCATGCGTCGACTCGTCAACATGACAGTCACGCCCCTGTCGGTCTCCACCACCGCGGTGTGGCCTTGATCAAAATCGATGAACCCGCCGTGACGCACGCCGGTCTCTTTGAACTTGCCATCGTGCAGGCTGACCACTCGGCATTTGGCGCTGACCGCATTGCCGTGCAGGCCGTCACTCACACTGCCCAGTTGGAGGTCAACCGATGCTCCTACGCCAGCATGATTCGCCTGGTTCACTGAGTTAGGATCATGCAGGCAGACAAACGAAGGTGAAATGGCCCTTGCGTGGAGTTCCTCCAGCAAAAGCGTGCCGTGACCCGGAGCGCCCGCACCGACGTTGTCACCCATGTCCAAAAGTAAAACGCGGCCCTGACATTGCAGAACCTGATTCAAAGCGTGTTGGGGAGCTAAAAATGAAGGAGTGAACTGTGCGCGTCGGCTCCACATGTCTTCGGCTAGACCAACAGCCAATCTTTTGGCTAGAGCTGGATTGCCATCAGTCACCACCACAACGGACGAGCCCATGTTCACGACATCGGCATAGGGGAAGCCAAGCAAGAGGCTCTGGCTGAGCACTGCGGGTTCCGTATCGAGAATCGACGCCCAATCATAAAGATCCTTGAGAGGCGCCTCGGAGGTGTTTTGGCACTGAATGTTGATCGCCATCGGTGGGAGAACGGCCGCCTGGGTAGGCGTCACTTCTCCCCGCAAGGTCCTGGCCATGAGACGGGCTGCCTTTTTTCCTGTTTCACGCTGATCCAGGTGCGGGTTGGTCCGATAGCCAACCAACGCATCGGTTGCTTTCACCATCTCGGCTGAGAGGTTGGTGTGAAGGTCTAGGGCGGCAATCAGTGGAACATCGGGACCAATCAGCTCCCGAACGCGAGACAACCACCAGCCATCCCCATCAATGTGTTTCTCGGAAACAACAATACCGTGTGGAGCGGCCAAGACGCCGTCCACAGGACCAACCGCTTTCAATCCTTCCAAAATGGTTGCCACCAACTCTTCGAACGTCTCGAATGCTACGACCCCAAAAGGATAGGCGCGCGCGGCAAACACTGGCACTGCTTGAATCCCTTCCTCCTCAAGAACCTCGAAAAAACCACCCACCTCGTGCGCAGCACACCCGAGTTGATTCTTCACTGCATCGCCGTAAACCAGCAAATCCTCAGCAAAATGCATGCGATTCGTTTCCCCATCGACGAAAGTGTTCGATTGGTGATGGAATGCCACAATGGCGACTCGCATGGGTTGTGCCTTTGGCATGAGAACAAGCCGAACGATGGAACCGACAGGAAAAAACCCCCGCAGTTCTAGTGAGCTAACGGCAAAGTTTTTATCTTAGTCGATTTTTACTACGTTTCAACACCCAAATATCTTTCGCCTAGCAAACGATTCACTCTTTGGTGCAGCCAAAAGGGTAAAGAATCCCAACCTCAAGAACACCGACTTCAACGACCTTTGGGCTGGCGTGGTGAGGCGGGTTTCGGCTGCCAATCCCCCGGTTTGGGGTCTGCCACGTTCAACTGGCGAATGCCTGGCCGAATGAACTCGATCTGGCGCTTGCGGAACAAGGCACCTGTCGCTTGTTTGAAGGCCTTTTTGCTGACACCGAACGCTTCTCGAATGGCATCCGGTGAACTTTCATCATCAAACGGCAAAGTGCCCCCGGCAGCTTTGAGCTTTGCCAGAATCTGGTCGGTGAGCGGCGCCACCCGCTGGTAACCGGACGCATCAAGACTCAAGTCGATCTTTCCGCCTGGGCGCATCGCAGCAACATATCCTTCGAGCGATTGCCCTGGGCTCAGCTTCGGGGAAAGCGGCGCGCGGTGAAGCAGGCCCATATGCGCTCCTTCAACCAGAGCATTGTAACCCAAAGGGGTCTCACGCGTGATGATCAGCTTCACCTTCTGCCCGGGCTTGTAGGTGGGCGGCTTCTTCTCGAGGTGACGATTCAAGCGAGCACTGGCGATGATTCGGTCTGTCTTGGGGTCAACCAGCAACCGCACGAGCACCCGATCACCCACACGAAGGGATTCTTCTTGCTCACGGAAGGGCAACAGCAGGTCTTTCGGTAGACCCCAATCCAAAAAGGCCCCGACCTGTCGGTTGATGCTGACGACCTGCAGCGTTGCAAACTCACCCACCTGAGCAAACGGGCGTTCGGTGGTGGCGATCACTCGATCCTCGGAGTCTCGATAAACAAAGACTTCAAGACTGTCGCCCAGTTGGGTTCCGGAGGGAATGTAGCGCGTCGGAATGAGGATCTCTCCATGCTCTCCTCCATCCAAGTACGCACCGTGAGCGGTGCCGTGGGATACGGTGAGGGTATTGAAGCGTCCAAGTTCAGCCATAGGACATCTTGCCGCGTTTTTGGCGCTTGGCGACTGTCTTTGAAGTCGCCGCATGAATTGTGGGTCCCCCGGTATGCCCTTTGCTCTCTTTTGAGGTCATGGAGTCAGAATTAGCAGGATGGTTGAGTATTGTTTTCCGGTTCGTGCATGTGCTCGCGGCAATCATGTGGATTGGGAATTCCCTGCTCTTCACCTGGATGGAGCTGAATCTCCTGCCACCCAAGAAGAACGGTAACGATCCCAAAGAAAATGAGGACCTGCTTGGCTATCTCGACATGCTGCATGGCGGCGGCGTTTTCCACCTGCAAAAAAAGGTGCTTCATCCTGAGAGCATTCCAGTTCCACTGCATTGGTTCATGTGGCAATCCTACACGACCTGGATCAGTGGCGTGCTCCTGCTAGTTTCGGTTTACTATACCCATGGGGTATCGGCCTTATTGGATGCCAGCAAATCCACACTTACAGGCAGCAGCGCCATTGCGCTCAGTGTGGGGGGATTGATCTTCGGATGGCTGATCTATGACCTGATCTGGCGCTCCAAGTTGAAGGAACAGCGTGCCATCGCGATTCCACTGAGCCTTGTGCTGATCCTGACGGCGGCTTGGTCTTACAACCAGTGCTTCAATGGACGCGCGGTCTTCCTGCAAATCGGGGCGATGATGGCGACGTTGATGACGGCGAATGTCTTCATTCACATCATTCAGAACCAGAAAAAATTCATGGTTGCTCTCAAAGCCGGCCTTCCCCATGACCTCAAATACGGCAAGCAGGCGAAGCTGCGGTCCATGCACAACCATTACATGACCTTTCCGGTGCTTTTTTTGATG
>JARXAL010000207.1 GCA_029865835.1 Verrucomicrobiaceae bacterium | reverse complement strand
ACCAACAGCGCAGGCGGCTTCAACATCACCACGCCAGACCTCATTCTCGGCCGCACCTACGCCGTCCGCCTCGCCGACGGTTCCGCTCCCGACGTGTCCTTCACCGCCTCAGCCTCCGTCGCAGACTATGGTGTCCCTGTCACCATTTATGACAATGCCTACGCCAGCTTCGTCGTTGTCCCCGAACCCGGCACCGCATTCCTCAGCCTCCTCGCCTGCCTCCTCGCCTTCCCCCGCCGACGCGCCACGTCATGACACGCTTCGTTCTCATCCTCCTAGCGACTCACGCCTTCGCCAGCGCGCAGGAACCCGCCGGCTTTCGCTCCCGCATCGACGCCTACGAGTCCTCGGTCCGCGCCAACACCCTCCGCATCATCGAAGCCAAAACCGAAGAAGAACGCGCCAGCTTCCGCGCCTCCATTCCCGACTCCCGACCCTACGCCACGGAGGTCCTCGCTCTCATCCAATCCCACCCCAACGCCCCCGACCTCGCCGACGGCCTCAACTGGCTCATCACCCAGTGCATCCACCTCCCCGAAGGCGCCTCCGCATTGACTCTCATCGCCCAAGAATACGCCGCCCTCCCCGGCATCGCTCCAGCCCTCAAACGTCTCGAAGACGTCGAACCCACCCTCGCCGCACCCGCGCTCGAAGCCGTCCTCAAGGCCGCTGCCCAACCCGACGAAAAAGCCGCCGCCCTCTTCGCTCTCGCCGGCCACCACTTCCGCACCTTCGAATCCACCACCGACACCCCCACCCGCGACGCCGCCCGCGAACGCGCCTCCCAACTCCTCCAGCAAATCATCACCGACTACCCCTCCGTCAAAATCCAAGGCTTCCCCCTCGCCGACCAAGCCTCCGCTCTCCTCTTCGAAATCACCAACCTCTCCGTCGGAGCCATCGCCCCCGAAATCACAGGCAAAGATGACAAAGACCAACCCTTCAAGCTCTCCGACTCTCGCGGACGCGCGGTTCTCCTCATTTTCTGGGGCGACTGGTGCCACGGCTGTCACGGCCTCCAACCCATCCTCGCCGAACTCGCTGCCCAACTCAAAGACCAGCCCGTCAGCATCCTGGGCGTCAACACCGACGACCCCGCCACCGCCAAAAAAGCCCTCGCCGCCTCCCCCGTCCCCTGGCGCTGCTGGCTCGATGGCAGCACCTCCGGTCCCATCACCTCCGAATGGAACCTCCGCCACTTCCCCACCCTCTACGTGCTCGGCAAAGACGGACGCATCATCGCAAAGGACCCTTCCATCAGCGACCTCCGCTCCTGGCTTGAAAAAGCCCTTGCCACCCCTGCAAGTTGAAGCACAGAGAGAAGTCCCCCCCGATCCTCCATCCACGGATCTCAGACTTCCCTCGCTCCCATGCCCCTCTTCGACTGGCTCACCCAGCACACCCTGCTTCCTCCCGATCAAACGGCCATCCTGCTCGCCGCCCTGGGAGCCGTCTGCATCGGCCTCTCTAAAAGCGGCCTCTCCGGCACCGCCACACTCAACGTCGTCCTCATGGCCAAGGTCTTCGGCGCTAAAGCCTCCGTCGGCCTTGTCCTCCCCCTCCTCATCGCCGCCGATCTGATGGGCTACCTTATCAACCGCAAAGCCGGCAGCTGGAAACCCGTTCTCACCATGGCCCCACCCGCCATCCTCGGCGTCATCGCCGGCTGGTGGTGCCTCGACCTCATCGACAACACCACCGCCCGCATCGTTATCGGCTGGCTCATCATCGCCCTCCTCGCTTTCAAACTCCTCCTCGACTGGAAACAACAGGAACTCCTCGCCCTCACCGAGCACAAAACCTTCGCCTGGGGCATGGGCTTCAGCGCCGGCATCACCACCATGCTCGCCAACGCCGCCGGTCCCGTCATGACCGTTTACCTCCTCTCCCGCCGCCTCGACAAACGCGAGCACGTCGGCGTCTTCACCCGCTTCTTCCTCTTCATCAACCTCTTCAAAGTCCCCTTCTCCGCCAACCTCGGCATCATCAACGCCCGCTCCCTCACCACCAACGCCATCCTCCTCCCCGCCGTCATCCTCGGCATCCTCATCGGCTGGCAAATCCTCAAACGCATCCCCCAAAAATCCTTTGAACATCTCCTCTTCGCCCTTACCCTTTTTGCGGCCCTATGGCTGATCCGAAACTGAGTGCTCTACCCCTTTAACCTGGTCCTCCACATGAGATACATCTGGTTCTTCCTCGGTCTCGGCACCACTCTCCACTTGTTCTTCTTTCTGTTCTCCTCAGAGCAATTCCCTGAGTCTCAAGTAGCCCGTTATTTCGCTTTCATTGCAGCCGTCGCCAGCATCCCCCTCATCATCACTTGGCGGCGTGACATTCGCGAGAATCCCACCGGTTTTGTCGCCCTCATCCTCACCGCCTGCTTCGCTCTCGACTTCGTCGTCCACAATGAAACCCTAACCAATTGGTTAGTCGACATGTTCCGGAGCCCTGAAACTTCAATGCGGCATTACTCCTTCTCGATGTCACTCACACTACTCGCCTTATACCTTGCCACCCAAATCTTCACCTCCACCCGCAGCGTCCTAGCCAAAGCCCTCCGCCGTTCCACCCCAGAGCCCCTCGCGTAAAGCAGTTGAGAAATCTGCCAGAATCACCGCCCGGGAAAACCTGCCAATCAAATCCGACAGCAAGCACGTGACGCCCTTTGGCGACCTATCATGGATCAAGCGCTTGGCGGATCAGACGTGCCATCCTCCTCCACATTTCTCCCCCCTTCGTGTCTTAGTGCCTTCGTGTGAGCCCCCCCCTCAAGCCCTCCCCACCGCCGCATTCGCCGCCATCCGCCCCAACGCCAGCGCCCCCAACAACCCCGCATTCGCCCCCAGCATCGGACGCGTGATGTAATCCCCAATCTTCGCATTCATCTCCGGCTGCCGAATGTAGCCATTCATCAACTTGATGAACGCCCCATGCACCATGGACAGCACCTGCTCCTGCTCCATTACCCCACCCCCCAAAATGATCCGCTTCGGCGACAACGTCAGCGTCAGGTTCATGCACAAATAAGCCAAAACCTCGCCCACCTCTTCCCACGCCGGCGAATCCACCGGCAACCGCTCAGGCCGCACCCCCCACCGCTTCGCAATCGCCGGCCCACTCACATACCCCTCCACACAGTGCATGTGAAACGGGCACTGCCCGCGACGCATCACCGCCTTCGATTTCTTCGGCGGCGGCACCTGCATGTGGCCAATCTCCGGATGCAGCAACCCATGCAGCAACCGCCCGTTCACCAGCACCCCGCCACCCACTCCCGTCCCAATCGTCACATACACCAGCGGATCCTTCTGCTGCCCCGCTCCCCACAAATACTCTCCCAACGCCGCCCCATTCACATCCGTGTCAAACGCCATCGGCACCTGGAACCGATTCTTCAATCCCCCCAGCACATCCGTGTTCTGCCACCCCGGCTTCGGCGTCGTCGTGATGTAGCCATACGTCTGACTCTTCTCATCCAAATCCACCGGCCCAAAACACCCCACCCCGATCGCCGCAAACGCCCCATGCCGAGCCTTCACCAGCGACAGCCATCTCCCCACCTCCTCCAGCGTCTGCTTCGGCTCCGTCGTCGGAATTCGCACCGTCTCCAAAATCTCCCCCGGCCCGCGCCCAAGCGCACAGTTAAACTTCGTCCCGCCCGCTTCAATCGCGGCAATCAAAGGCGCTTCCCCACTCATAAAACTCGGTCAGTTCGGCTTTACTCCGCCTCCTCATCCAGCCCCCGCATCCCCAACGCCGCGTAAATCTCCCGCGTCGCCTGCGACTTGTTCAGCGTGTAATAGTGAATCCCATCCACGCCCTCGCTCAAAAGCTCGCGACACTGCTCCGTCGCATACTTCACCCCCGCCACTAGCACCACCGCCTCATCATCCCCGCATGGCTCCAACGCCCGCATTAGCTTCGCCGGATACCGCGCCCCCGCCGCCAGCTCCGCCATCCGCCTCATCCCCACCTTCGAAGTGATCGGCATGATCCCCGCGATGATCGGCACCTCAATCCCCGCCATCCGGCAGCGATCCCGAAAGTCCAAAAAGTCGTGGTTATCAAAAAACAACTGCGTGCAAATGTAGTCCGCCCCTGCATCCACCTTCGCCTTCAAATAATCCATCTCCGCCATCCGATTCGGCGTTGCCGGATGCCCCTCGGGAAACCCCGCCACCCCAATCCCAAATCCCCGCTTGTCCGGATGCGCCCCACTCTCGTTGAATCGCTTGATGAACGCCACCAAATCCGCCGCATGCTGAAACGCGTCATTCGCCCGCACATACCCCGTCTTATCCTTCGGCGGATCTCCCCCCAGCGCCAAAATATTCCCCACCCCCGCCGCCGCATACCGCTCCAAAATGCTCGCAATATCCGCCTCCGAATGGCACACGCACGTCAAATGCGGCACCGGCTCCAGCGGCGTCGTCTCCTTGATCTTCACCACCAAATCATGCGTCAACTCCCGGGTCGATCCACCTGCCCCATAAGTCACACTCACAAAGTGGGGACCATACGGCACCAGCTCCGCAATCGTCTCAAACAAAGCCGCCGCTCCCTCCGCCGTCTTGGCTGGAAAAAACTCAAACGAAAAGGTCGGCCGATGCGCCAGGAAAATGTCTTCAATATGCATGGGAGGGACCCTACAAAACGACGGATTCGCTCCAAAAGCAACCCCGCATCACTTTCCTCACAACTTTCACTCCGCCCTTACTCCGCCGCCTTCCAACCCCAAACCTCATCAAAAAAGCCCGCATCCGCAATCTTCCCCGGACGCACCGGCCCCGGCGCCTCAGACAAATCCACCACCGCCCAGTCCGGCAGCATCGGCACCTGCCTCGCATTGTTCAAATAAGCATACTCTCGATACGTGAACCCGCTGTTCAACACCACATACCGCGCCGGATTCAGCGGATTCGGAAACACCAAAATCGGCATGTTCCCCGACGCCGGATAACGCTTCCCATTCACCACCAGTTCCTCCTTCGTCCACCGAATCGGCAACTTCTCCAGCACCTTCGCCAGCACCGAATTGCTCCCCGGATCTCCCCACAACACCAGATTCGACGAGGCAATGTCCGCCTCCGTCACCGCCGAATCCACCCGCACCATCGCATCCCCACGAAACTGCCGCCGCCACTCAAATCGAGCCCGATCCGCCTCCTTCACCGCCCACGCCCCACCCTTCTCATTCCACGCGGCCCCACTCGGCGTCACCATCACGAACCGATCCAAAAACGCATCGTCAATCGGCCCCTGCAACCCATGCCGCTTTACCAGCTTGTCGCCTTGCCCCTCATTCGCACTCAGCGCCTCCTGCCACTTCCCCTCCCCCGACTTCCTCAAGTGCACCGTCCAGGACCGATCCGTCTTCGGCCGCCTCACCGTCAACTCCTGACCATCAATCTTCACCAGCGGCCGCGACATCGGATGCAGCGGACAATGCCCCGCCGCCATGTCCAATGTCAGCGCCGTCACATTCTGCGTCTTCACCATCACCTGACTCCCCCCGGTCAACTGCGCATGCACCCGTGTCCGTTCCCACTGCGCCTCTACCCCATCCACCACCACCCAGTGCATCCGGTTATACCTCAAAAACCACGTCGCAAAATGCACCTCAAACGGCATCCGCGCCCGCCCCGCCGCCGCGATCTCCGCCAAACGCTTCTCGATCTCCACCAGGCTGTCCGGATGCATCTTGTGCTCCGTCTTCGGCCCGATCAAATGCACCATGTCCAGATCCTCCGCCCGCAACGCCGCCTCCATCACATCCGCCGCCTGCTTCTGCCTGTCCAACTCCCCGCTGTAAGCCACCGTCGGACTGTGAAACAAATTCAACGCCGAATCCGTCGCGTTATACCACCGCCAAAGCTTCTGCTCATACGACGGCGCCGACGACACATCCTCCTTCTGAAACACCTTCAAAAACTCCGGCGTCTCCGAAAAACCCGCCCCCGGACTCACCGCACACCACCGGTCCGCATAATGCACCCCAAACTGCCACGTCGCCGCCCCGCCCATGCTGAACCCCCGCACAATCACCCGATCCGCATCCACGTTGTAAAACTTCCCCGCATGCTCCAACGCCTCCAAAAGATCGATCTCCCCCGCAAACTTGTTCGCACACGAATACCGCCCATAAAGATGAATCACCAGCGTATCCTTCGGCGCCACCTGACCCACTTGCTTGCGCCGCTGATCCATGAACGACAACTCGCTCAGCGTCTCACCCCGACCATGAAACCACGTGTCCAATCGCGTCGGCGCTCCCGTATAACTCTCAGGAATCACCATCCCATAAGGCTGCACCGACTCGTCAATCTTGGACCGATACCCCCGCACCACCAACCCCTTCTGCTGCAACCACGGCGTCTTCCCCTGCTGAAACTGAACCGCCCGCTCCTTCCCTTCCGCCAGCAACTCATGCGCCGCCTTCAGCTCCGCCGGCTTATGCACCTCCTGATACCGCAGCGCCCAATCCACCGCCTTCCAATACACCTCCAAGTCCGGCATCAAATCCGCCAACCTTGGATGTTTCGCCTGCGCCTTCTCTGCCGCCAGCATCAGCGCCTTCAATTCAGCAAGACCCTTCTCCAGAGCCGCTCTCTCCTCCGTCGGCACCTCCATCCCCACCGGTGGAATCGGCCGCACATCCACCGCTTGATTGTCTTTCGGGCCATCGCCCAAAACGCCGCCCGCCATCAGAGCCAAACAACCAAAACCGATCGCAATTACACGCATAAAATAATAGGGAAACCTCACACCAAACGAACACTCAAGCCCGTTTCTTCACAGCCTTCTTCGCCACTCTCTTCCTCGACGGTTTTGCATCAATCAAATCCATCGAATGCATCTCGTAAGGACCCGCTGTCCCCCCGTCAAACTCCGCCGCCGCCAGCAAGCCCGCCTTCACCACCTCCTCCACCGTCTTCGCTCCCTCATACACCACGTGCATCGCCCCCAAAGCAAAATCCCGACCCGAGCCTGCCGCCCAAAACCGCTGAAACTGCTGACAAGACCGATACGAGTACAGCGCAAAGATCCCATGCGGATTTGCTGCTACCCCGTAAAACTGCGTCGTCTCATACTCCTCCCCGGCACCCGGTGCCGCCGACATGAAATACTCCCCCTTCAAAAACTGATGCGCATACCGCAGCGTCTCAAAAATCCCGTCCGTCGATGAAAAATCCCTCGGCCGCTCCGGATTCGAAAAGTAACTCCGCATCACCACCAAACTCGCCGACGTCCCCGTCAGCCCGATATACGTGTCCCCGACCTTCGTGATCTTCGAGTGATTCGCCACATGATGCGCCCTCTGCCGCAGCGATCCCAAACTACTCATCGTGTCCGCCCCAATGCAGACCCTCCCATTTTTCTGTGCAACAACAATCGTAGACATGACCCCCACCCTAGCGCCTCACTCACCCCCTTCTCAAGCCCCTTTCCTTTCGATCCCAGCTTGCCCGTCATACCTCCCCCCATTTTATGCCCTATATCGAATCAAAGATTGACTTTTTCGTTTTTTCCTTATTCTGTATTAGGTAATTCCGAATTTCATGAACCGCCTCCACCAGGTTATCGCCGCCCTTCTGCTCGGAGCCTATGCTCTGACGGGGACGTCGGCGAGTTTGGTGGT
>JARXAL010000084.1 GCA_029865835.1 Verrucomicrobiaceae bacterium | reverse complement strand
CCGGGGGCGGGATCGGGGTAGTCCATGGAGCCTGAGGCATCGACGATGAGGCAGAGGCGGAGGTTGGTGTCGGCCTCGAATTCTTTGATGTAGAAGCGGTCGGAGCGGCCCCAGGTGCGCCAGTCGAGGCGGCGGGTGTCGTCGCCGGGGACGTATTTGCGGTATTGGGCGAATTCGAGTGAGGAGCCTTTGACGGGGGAGCGGTGGCGACCGGAGACACTGCCGAGCATGGCCTGGCGCGCGTTCAGGGGGAGCGCGAGGAGGCGGGCTAGGGCGGTGGGGTCTAGGAGGGGCATCAATGCTATTTTGGGACTGGATGAACGGGTTTTAGAGTTCTTTGGCGAGGTCGGTGAGGAGGCGGTCGGTGACGTTGAGGCTGGTGATGCCTTCGGATTCGGCGGTGAAGGTGGTCATGACGCGGTGGCGGAGGACGGGGCCGGCGACGGCGGTGATGTCCTCCCGGCGGACGACGTAGGAGCCGAGGAGGGCGGCGCGGGCTTTGGCACCGAGGATGAGGTATTGCACGGCGCGGGGGCCGGCGCCCCAGCCGACGAGGGGCTTGAGCCATTCGGGGGCGTCGGAGGTGCGGGGGCGGGTGCGGCGGACGAGATCGACGGCGAGGGCGTAGAGGTGCTCGGGGACGGGGACGCGGCGGACGAGGTCCTGGAAGGCGAGGACGCGGGGGCCGTCGAGGATGTGGGAGAGTTCGGGGAGGCGGGTGCCGGTGGTGGATTTGGCAATGGCGATTTCTTCATCGCGGGAGGGGTAGTCGACGCCGATCATGAACATGAAGCGGTCGAGTTGGGCTTCGGGGAGGGGGTAGGTGCCTTCCTGTTCGATGGGGTTTTGGGTGGCGAGGACGAAGAAGGGGGAGTCGAGGGTGTAGGTGCGGCCGGCGACGGTGACTTTGTGCTCCTGCATGGCTTCGAGCATGGCGGCCTGGGTTTTGGCGGGAGCGCGGTTGATTTCGTCGGCGAGGACGATGTTGGCGAACACGGGGCCTTTGGCGAATTCGAAGGCGCGTTTGCCTCCGGGGAGTTCCTGCAAGATGTCGGTGCCGGTGATGTCCATGGGCATCAGGTCGGGGGTGAACTGGATGCGGGAGAAGGCGAGGGACATGGTCTCGGCGAGTTTGCTGATGAGCAAGGTTTTGGCGAGGCCGGGGACGCCCATGAGGAGGGCGTGACCGCGGGCGAAGAGGCAGATGCAGAGCTGCTCGATGACGTGATTTTGGCCGACGATGACCCGGCTGAGTTCGGTGGTGAGGCGGGCGTAGGTGGCGCGGAGTTCGTCGATGGCGGCGACGTCGTCTGCGGGGAGGGGTGTGCCAGAGGAGGCGGAGGATGCGTCAGACATGAGGAGGATTTTTTAGGGCCGAGGTGATGACACCAGAGGCGAGGGTAGGGTGCAAGAGAAAAGGGGATGTGGCAACTTGCCTGAGAGTGAAGAATCGAGAATGAAGCTGGAAATGCGCCGGGGACTCGTTATTTGTGGTGGATGATGAGTTGGAAAGCTTCAATAGCCCGATTGAATCGTGGCATGGCCCTGGCGCTGGCGATCGCTGGTGTTGGGGTGTTGGGTATGGCGATGGGGCAGGAGAAGGAGGCTAAGGCGACGAAGTTGCCGCCGATTCCGGAGGATTTTCTGGGGGATGAGCACATTCGGGAGGAGTTCGGGATCAATGAGTGGACGACGCCGTCGATTGGGAAGATTTTTGACATCATGGGCGGGCTGGGGACGCTGTCGTTTGATGAGCTGAAGCGGAAGGTGCCGGACAAGCCGCCGGGGGATCGGGTGGCGGTGTCGCTGGGACTGGGGGCGTTGATTGCGGATGGTTTTTTGGTGGTGCAGTGCGAGAAGGTGGAGGCGATGGAGGATGTGGGGCGAGCGATGATCAAGTATGCGAAGGCGTTGGGGGCGGGTTCGCGGATGAACCGGCACACGCAGAGTTTGCTGGAGAACAGTGTGCAGGGGGACTGGGCGAGTTTGCGGATGGAGTTGTCGAAGACGCAGGCGGATGTGGAGGGAGAGATGCTGCAGCTGCGGGATGTGGAGATCGCGCATTTGATCAGTTTGGGGGGATGGTTGCGGGGGTTTGAGATTTCGACTGATGCGGTGAAGGCGTCGTATTCGGAGGAGAAGAGCCGGCAACTGGGGCGGCGGGATATTGTGGAGTATTACGCGGCGAGTTTGGAGAATGTGAATCCGGATTTGGTGGAGAAGGAGCCGTTGAAGAGTTTGCGTGACGGCTTGGTGGAATTGCTGCCTTTGGTGGATGTGCCCGAGGGCAAGGCGCTGACGGTTGAGGAAGTGGCGCAACTGAACAAGGTGGCGAAGAAGATGGCGTCGAAATTGTAAGCGAGGTGAGAGCCCGTTTTTTGAAGAGGAACTGACATGGTGGAACTTACGGCAGAACAAAAACAGAAGGTCAGCGAGTGGGCTGAGGCAGGGGCGACTTTGAATGAACTTCAGTCTCGTTTGAAGACGGAGTTTGGGTTGACGATGACCTACATGGAGGCGCGGCTTTTGGCGATGGAGTTGGAGGTGAAGTTGAAGGACAAGACCGTGAAGGCGGCTCCGGTGGCGGAGGCTGCGGCGGTGGCTCCAGTGACGGCGGAGGAGAAGATGGATGAGGCTTTTGACGGGCCTGCACCCGAGAGTTTTCCGCTAGCGGACGATGAAGAGGAGGTGCCGGGGGTGGCGACGTTTGCGATGGCGAAGGATGAACTGGTGGTGCCCGGGGCGCTGGTGAGCGGGACGGTGACGTTCAGCGATGGGATGGAGGCGAAGTGGTTTTTGGATCAGACGGGTCGGCTGAGTTTGAAGGCGGGGCATACGGGGTATCAACCGCCGCAGGTGGATGTGCCGAAGTTTCAGCAGGAGTTGGAGAAGATCCTGGTGAAGATGGGGATGTATTAGAGCCGTTTGAGAGTCGAACTAGAGGCGGCGTTGGTCGAGCATTTCGAGGGCGGTGATGCGCCAGGAGCCGTTGATGGGGCTGACGGTGATGCGGCCGAGGTTGACGTTGGTGCGGGTGTGGGAGTGGCCCCAGTGGCCGACGGTGCCGAGCGCGCTCCAGGAGGTTTTGGCGGTGAAGGAGCCGTCTTCTTTGCCGGGGGAGACTTCTTCGACTTCCGATGAGAATTCGGCGACGTGGACACGAGCGGCTTCGGATTCATCGAGGGAGAGGGCGGAGATGATATCGAGGTAGAGTTGCTTGAGCAGGGGGCCTTCGGCGCTGCGGGCGAGGATGTCGTAGATGGTGCTTTCCTGGCGGTTGTCGAAGGCGCGGTAGATATTGCGGAGGAGAGGTGAGACGATGGCATCTGCCTGGGTGGCGGTGGTAATGCCAGTGGATTGGGTGGAGCCGGGAGCGGGGAATTTGATGATGATCAGGGGATAGGTGAGGAGGGCGCCAAGGATCCAGACGCAGAGGAAGGGGAGGGTGCCGGTGGGGAGCCAGCGGCCGGGTTTGCGAAGGAAGATGAGGTAAAGGAGGCCGAAGGTGCACCAGAGGATGGCACCGAGGCGGATGGGGATGGTGGGTTGTTCTGGGACGAGTGGGACGGCGACGAGAGGAGGCGGGGCGGGGAGGCGGCCCGAGTTTTCCCAGCGGAGATGGGGGGCGAAGGTGGCGAGGTTTTGGGTTTCTGAGACGGAACCGAAGAAGAGCGTGACGGGGAGGGTCTTGACGTGATCGATGAAGCCCTGCCAGGTGACGGAGAGTTTTTGAGGGTGAGGGGCGACGGGGATTTCCCACATGAAACCGAGCATGGTTTCGGCGACGGAGATGGAGTCGGATGGGTTGATGGGGAGGGTGCGGCCGGGTTCACCGCGGACGAGTTGGGTGAGGGTGAGATTAGGGAGGACGGAGAGGCCTTCGGCGCGGGAGGAGCACCAGGTAGCTGCGAGGGCGGAGGCTTTGGTGGTGATGATTTTGGCGGCGGAGGCGGGGAGGATTTCGCCGGAGAGGTCAGGGATGGCGAGCCATTCGAGGGCGGTGGTGAGGTCGAGGAGGCATTCGAAGCGGGCTTGGTTGGGCTCGATGTAGAAGTAGCCTTGGGCGATGCGTTTGACCGGGGGAGGGGGAGGAGCGGGCGCGGGTTCGGGCTGCTGGGAGAGCAGGGACCAGGGGAGGAGCGCGCTGACGAGCAGGAGGGTGATGAGTCGGGCAGTTGGTAGTCGAGTCACGAGGCGCATAGTGGCACGGCGCCGGGAGCATGCAACTGTGTCTGGGACTTGCTTCGGCGGTGAAGTGTCCGACATTGCGAGTCCATGCCTACTCCTGATACTGCTACTTTGTTGATTCATTGTCCCGACCAGCCCGGGCTGGTACATGATGTGACAGGATTCATTTCGTCGCATCAAGGAAACATTTTGGATTTGCAGCAGCACATTGATCCGATTGAGAATGCGTTTTTCATGCGGGTGGAGTGGAGTTTGGAGAATTTCACCTTGGAACAGGGGGAGATTGAGGATCGGTTATCGCCGATGGCGCGGCGGCATCAGATGCAGTGCGAGTTGTATTTTTCGACGAAGAAGCGGCGTGTGGCGTTGTTTGTGACGAAGGAGAATCATTGTTTGTATGATTTGCTGGCAAGGCATGAGGCGGGGGAATTGCCGGTGGAGATTCCGGTGGTGGTTTCGAATCACGAGACGTTGAGGCCGGCAGCGGAGCGGTTTGGGATTCCGTTTCGGGTGTTTCCGATCACGCCTGAGACGAAGGCGGTGCAGGAGGCGGCGCAGTTGGAACTGCTGCGGGAGGAGCGGGTGGATACGGTGGTGCTGGCGAGGTACATGCAGATCATCAGTCCGGCGATGATCGAGGCGTTTCCGAATCGGATTCTGAACATTCATCATAGTTTCCTGCCGGCGTTTGTGGGGGCGAAGCCGTATCACCAGGCGTTTGAGCGGGGGGTGAAGTTGATCGGGGCGACGAGTCATTATGTGACGGCGGAGTTGGACCAGGGGCCGATCATTTATCAGGATGTGATCCGGGTGTCTCACGAGGAGACGGTGGGGGATCTGGTGCGGTTGGGGCGTGATTTGGAGAAGACGGTGTTGGCGAAGGCGCTGTGGCAGCATGTGCGCAATCAGGTGCTGGTTTACCGGAACAAGACGGTGGTGTTTTCGTGAGGTGGGATTGAACCGGGATGAATGCGAGCGTGGCCAATGACTGGAAGCCTGAGGCGGTCGCGGGGTTGACGGTGCCTGAGGCGGGTGCGCTGCCGAAGTCGCTGCTGTATGCAACGAGTTCGGGGTTGGGGGGGACGGGGCTGAATACGACGTCGCTGGAGGGCGTGATAGCGGCGGTGGAGAACGGGTTTTTGAAGCGGGTGATGCATTTTGAAAACGATCAGAAGCGGGTGCCGGGGAAGTATTTGAAGTCGTTGAACTGGCATCCGGTGAGGGCGTTGTCTTATCTAGAGAGTCAGCGTTATTATGCGGCGAAGAAGCGGTATGTGAGTTGGAAGGCGGGGCAGGAATTGAAGCGAGGCGGGTATGACTGTTTTCACGGGTGGTCGGGGGATTGTTTTCGGGCGTTGATTGAGGCGAGGAAGCGCGAGGTGCCGAGTTTGATGGACATCCCGACGTGGCATCGGAACAAGGGGAAGACGAAGTCGGGTGAGACGCGGTCGGAGCGGGAGATGCGGTTGGGGAAGAAGCGGTCGTGGCTGGAGCGGTTGGAGATTAGTCGATTGGAGATGCTGGCGGAGTATGATTTGGCGGATCTGATTTTGGTGCCCTCGAGGAAGTCGGCGGAGACGTTTTTGGCGGCGGGAGTGAGTGAGAGGAAGTTGCATTATGTGGCGCGCGGGGTGGATGTGGAGCGGTATCGGCCGGGGGTGGCGCCGGAGGTGTTTCGGGTGTGTTTTGTGGGGGCGCTGATCGAGCGGAAGGGGGTGCATCTGCTTTTGGAGGCGTGGCATAAGCTGGGCTTGAAGAATGCGGAGTTGGTGCTGGTGGGGACGGTGCACGGGGAGATGAAGAAGCCGTTGGAGCTCTGGGGGTCGGAGACGGTGAAGGTGGTGGGGTTCACGCCGAATGTGCAGGACGAGTTGAGGCGGTCGGCGGTGTTCGTGTTTCCGAGTGAGTGCGAGGGGTTTGCGAAATCGACGTTGGAAGCGGCGGCGTGCGGGTTGCCTTTGATTGCGACGGAGGAGTCGGGGGATGCGGTGGTGGACGGGGAGACGGGGCGGGTGATTCCGCCGAATGATGTGGAGGCGCTGGCGGCGGCGTTGGAGTGGGCGGCGGGGAATCGGGACGCGCTGGCGGAGATGGGGCGGCGGGGGCGGGAGCGGGTGGAGCGGTGTTTGACGTGGGATCACTATCGGCTGCGATTGTTGAATGGGTATGCGAAGGTGATGGGAGGGAGGTCGTGATGAAGCGAGCGAGGATTTTGGTTTTGCAGATGAAGCGGATTGGGGATTTGATCCTGACGGCACCGGCGATAGCGGATTTGAGGGGGGCTTTTCCGGAGGTGGAGATTGTGATGGTGGTGGCAGGGAACTGTGTGGATTTGGCTGAGTGTTTTCCAGGGGTGACGCAGGTGCTTCGCTACGACACGGGGAGGGTGAATGCGGCGCTGTGGGCGGCGGTGTCGGTGGGGGGATGGGATGTGTGTTTGGACTTCACGGGGACGGATCGGGCGGCGCTGCTGACGCAGTTGAGTGGGGCGAAGGAGCGGGTGGGGTATCGCAAATTTTGCGGGAAAAGTTTGCGGGCGCGGGCTTACACGCGGTTGTGTGAGGCGTCGGTGAGGGAGTTGCACACGGTGGCGTTTCATCGGGCGCTGGTGGCGGAGGTGGGCGCGAAGAAGGGGGGAGATGAGGAGGGTGCGGCGTTTGGGTTTAAGGCGGGGACGCGGGAACGGGTGGCGGAGGTGATGCGGGAGCATGGGGTGAGGGAGCGGTATGCGATTGTGCATCCTGGGACGGCGAGGCGGGAGAAGTTTTGGATGGCGGAGCGGTGGGTGGAGGTGGTACGTTATTTGAAGGGAGCGGGGTGTCAGGTGGTGATGACGGGGACGGGGGTGGGGCTGGAGGCGGAGGATGTGGCGACGATTCGAGCGGAGGAGGGGGTGGTGGATTTGACGGGGAAGTTGGAGTTGTCTGAGTTGGCGGCGTTGATGCAGGGAGCGCGGGTGGCGATTGGGGTGGACAGCATGGCAATGCATTTGGCGGCGATGTGGAAGGTGCCTCAGGTGGTGCTGTTTGGGCCGACGAATCCGTTTCAATGGCGGCCGCTGCATGAGAGGGCGGTGGTGTTGGTGGGGGGGCAGGAGGGGAGTGTGACGGCATTTGAGCCGCGGATGAAGGGTGGGGAGATGGGGCAGATCACGGTGAAATCGGTTGAGAGCGCGGTGAGTGCGTTGTTGGAAGGTTGACTGCAAAAATGCATACAAAGCCTTGTGTCCGGGCGGCGTATCATTGAAAGTCGGGTTTCCTGCTGTTGCCGTTCGCATGACCGCTTATTTCATTCGCCGTTTGCTTTTCATTCCTCCGACTTTGATCGGGATGACGTTGGCGGTGTTTTTCATCATTCGGTTCACGCCGGGTGGGCCGATGGATCAGGCGTTGTTGGAGGCGCGGATGAAGGCGGACGGGCAGAAGGGAGGGGCGGCGAAACAGCAGGCTTCGGGAGGTTTGACTCCGGGGCAATTGCTGAAGCTTCAGGAGCAGTATGGGCATGACAAGCCGTTCTTAGAGGCGTATGCGGCTTGGCTGGGATTGATGCCGAAGGAGACGAATCGGTCGAGGGCGGATTTTGTGGAGGCGAGTGAGGAAGTGGAGGTGCGGCTGCCGGGGACGGCGCAGTTGGTGAAAGTGAGGCGGAATGACAAGAATGGGGCGGAATTGGTGCCGTTGGAGGGAGTGGATTTGTCCTCTTGGAGGGGGCGGATCATTACGCCGGAGGAACAGAAGAAGGCTTGGGAGCAATCGAATCCGGGGCAGGTTCTTGAGAAGGAGCAGCCTTACGTGGCGATGATTTATCAGCCGAAGTTTGCAGGGGTGTTGCAGGGGGATTTGGGGGAGTCGACGCGGTATTCGGAGCCGGTTTGGACGATGATGAAGCGGCGTTTTCCGATCTCGTTGTTTTATGGGCTGACGTCTTTGATCATCACTTACCTGGTGTGTGTGCCGTTGGGAGTGGTGAAGGCGATCAAGCATCGGACGCTGCTGGATACTTGGACATCGGTGGCGATCTTTTTTGGGTATGCGATACCGGGGTTTGTGTTGGGGGTGTTTTTGATGGTGTTTTTGGCGGCGCGGCTGCGGTGGTTTCCGTTGGAGGGGTTTGTGAGTCCGGATTTTGCCGAGTTGGGTTTGGGTGGGAAGATTTGGGATGTGTTGCACCATGCGGTGCTGCCATTGACGTGTTACTTGGTGGGGAGTTTTGCGAGTTTGACGATGCTGGTGAAGAACAATTTATTGGATCAACTGGCGAGTGATTATGTGCGGACGGCGGTGGCGAAGGGGTTGCCATTCCGGCAGGCGGTGACGCGGCATGCGCTGAGGAATTCGCTGATTCCGGTGGCGGCGACGGTGGGGCAGGCGTTGACGGTTTTGGTGGCTGGGAGCTTTCTGATTGAGCGCATTTTTGACATCGATGGCTTTGGTTTGATGGGGTTCAATGCGTTGCTGGAGAAGGACTATCCGATTGTGATGGCGACGGTGACGGTGGGGGGGTTGTTGTTGATGTTGGGGAACGTGCTTTCGGACATGATCACGGCGCGATTGGATCCGCGCATTCGCTTTCAATAGAGGAGATGAACCGGAAACTATCTATCATTGCGATGCTGGTTGGGGGGCTGTCCATTTTGGGACAGGTGGCGGGGTTGGAATTGCCTTCGGTGAGTTGGTTTTTTTCGGTGGGAAATGGGTTTGGGTGGGTGACTTCGATTTTGCTCGTGGTGGGGGGATTGGCGGGGCTGCTGTTCTTGCCGAAGGAGATTCGGTGGACGCCGGTGACGCTGCAGCGGTTTCGGCGGTTTCGGAGCATTCGAAGGGGGTGGTGGTCGTTTTGTGTGTTGATGGGGTTGGTGGGGGTGGCTTTGCTGGACCAGGTGTTGGTGGGGAAGCGGGCGCTGGTGGTGAGTCACGAGAGCGGGCTGTATTTTCCGGCGTTTGTGAAGCAGCGGTATCTGGCGAGTGAGTTTGGGATGGTGGGCGAGAGTGAGGTGAGTTATCGGGATTTGAAGGTGGAGATGGCGAAGAGTGGAAAGGGATGGGTATTGATGCCGTTGGTGCCATGGGATCCGGTGTTGGATTCGGACACGATGCAGTCGATCACGCTGGAGCAGCGCGATGGGGTGTATTTTGAGCCGGGGTCGAAGGAGGCGTTTTCGGGGCGGGCGCGGCGGGACTATGCGGACACGCCGGGGGTGAAGCACAGTGATTTGCGGTTGCGGAAAGGACTGCCTGATGGGGAATGGCTGGGGTATGCGAGGACTGGTGGGTTGGCGCTGTCGGCGCAGTACAAATCGGGTGTTAAGGAGCGCGAGCGGTGGACGGGGGAGATGCCTCAAGGGGAATGGGAGGTGGCGGCGGTTACGGACTTGCAGGTGGCGGTGTATCCGCCGATTCCGCCGCTATGGAAGGCGCGGCATTTTTTGGGGACGGACAGCAAGGGATGGGATGTGCTGGCGCACATTTACGGGGGATGGCAGGTGAATTTGAAGGCGATCTTGATGTATTTGGGGATCACCTATGGGTTGGGGGTGATGGTGGGTTCGTTGATGGGTTTTTTGGGGGGTGTGTTTGACTTGCTGATGCAACGGGTGATTGAGATCATCGAGGAGTTGCCGTTTTTGTACATCATCATGATCGTGGTGAGCATCATCACGATTGCGGAGATGAATCTGGGGATCCTGTTGGGGGTGATTTGTTTGTTTTCGTGGACGGGGTTGACGTATTCGATGCGGGCGCTGGCGTATAAGGAGAAGGAGCGGGATTACGTGGCGGCGGCGCGATTGCAGGGGGCGGGGACGTTCCGAATTTTGACTCGGTATTTGCTGCCGAACATGCTGGCGACACTGGTGACACATA
>JARXAL010000066.1 GCA_029865835.1 Verrucomicrobiaceae bacterium | reverse complement strand
CCGGCAGTTGCTCCACTTGGCCCCGCGCCTCCGCCAACCCCCTCAACGTGTCCACCTGCCCCTGCGTCAATCGCACCGGCCCGCCACCCACCGCATCCGCCGCCACAAATCCCTGCGCCACCGCATCCTCCCACACCTTCGCCATCAAGTCCGGCCGATCCGCCTCCGCCACCCCGTTCGCATCAAATCGCCCCGCCAATACCTCTCTCAAATCATGCCTCGCCGTCGGCTGCGGAAACGGCTGCGCCTTCGACTCCAACGCCAGCAGCAAATCCCCCACCTCCACCTCACACCCCGCCTGCATCGCCAGCGCCTCAATCGCCTTCAAAAATGAAATCGACCCCGTCTTGAGCGAGACCCGCCGCCCTGCCGCATCCGCAGACACCGTCACCCGCAGCCGACCCACCACCTCAGCCCCCATGAAATTCACCGCCATCATGTCCGCCTGCAACCGCCCCAGCGCCTCCTTCAGCGGCACCTGCTTCAAATCCACCCCTCTCAAAAAATACCCATTCAGCCAGGTCCGCAACGATTCCACCGTCCACTCATTCGCTCCCGCAGCCACCACTCCAGGAACCACCTCCGGCTTAGCCTCCCTTTCCACTGGCAACACCCCTTTCGGCCTCACCTCCGGCCCACGCACTCGCCTGCTCACCACCTCTTGCTTGCGCTGACTGTCCCAGCCCTCCCGACCCAAAACCCACCACAACAACCCGCCCACCGCAATCAAAGCCGCAACCTTCAGCGTCGGTTTCACCACACCTCTCCAATTCGTCACCCGCCTCCCCTCCTCACGCCGCACCGACGCTGTCGCCAGCACCCCCGCCGCCTTCGTCTCCTCACTCGCCTCACTCAACTTCCTCTCCAAAAGCGCCTCAAACCGCGCCGCCGCCGCCAGTTCCCGCGCACACTCCGCATGCTCAGCCACCATCTGCCAATGCTGAGCCGCTTCCTCAGCGGTCGCACGCCCATCCAACCAAAGCTGGTTCAGCCGGGCAAACTCACGCATGTCGAGAGGTGTCTTCATCGCTTCATTCGTGAATCGGCAGTCCCAACCGCCGCTGCACACACTCCCGCAATTGTTTCCGCACCCGGCTCAACGCCTGATACACCGCCTCCAGTGTCAAACCCATCTCCCCCGCGATCTGCTCCGCCGCCTCGCCCCGCCCATACTTCGCCGACATCACCTTCGCCGACCGCTCCGGCAGTAGCTCCAGACAATACGCCAGCGCCTGCTCCCGCTCCGCCCATCCCGATTGCGCCTCCTGCGTCTCAAAACTCTCCGATAGCACCTCCAACGTCTCCAAAGTGCAATAATCCGGCAGCTTCGCCCGCACCCGCCGATCCTCCATGATCTTCCGCGCCGCCACCCCCCGCGCCCACGCCCCAAACGACCGACTCGCATCAAACCGCTCAAATGTCCGCCACAACACCATCGCCACCTCCTGAAACACATCCTCCCTCAGCGCCCGATCCCGCACCGTCGCCCCGATGAACGCCCGCAAATCCGACTGGGCAGCCAGAAACAGCGGAAGAAATTGTTCAGGGTCAGAATTCATGGTCAACAAAGAAGGCGAACACCTTCTCCACACTCTCTTTGTCCGACCCAAGCCAAACCTGACAGAAAAAAACAATGTGAGGGGAAAAAAGCATCCCAACCCCAAATCCCACCGTTTCCCATTTGAATTAGAATCATTCTTGTTCTAATTCTAAATCCGAGTTTCCATCCCAATGCGCAAATCCCCAGCCTCCACCGCCCCCAAGCCCTCCGGCCTGGATTGCCGTCTGGCCGTGCTCGGCACCGACGCCCGCCTCACCCCTCATCGGCGCGAAGTCTTCCAAGTCCTAGCCGAATCCACCGACCACCCCACCGCCTACGACGTCTTTGACCGCGTCAAAGGCCGCTCCCCCGGCATCTCCCTCGCCACCGTCTACAACTGCCTCGAGCACCTCACCGGCCACGGCCTCATCAAGCTCGTCCAGGTCGAACGCGCCCAAGCCCGCTACTGCGCCAACATCCAGGAGCACGTCCACTTCCACTGCGAATCCTGCGGCAGCGTCTCCGACGCCCACCCCATCCAACCCCTCGACCCCACCCATTTCTGGAACCTCCCCGCAGGCTCCACCGTCTCCCACACCGAAGTCGCCATCCACGGCCTCTGCCCCGCCTGCGCCACCAAAAAATCCCGCTAGTTTCCCATTCTCCAATCCGAAATCCGAAATCCGAAATTTGTCATGTCCCTAGTTATCGAAAACCTCACCGCCCAAATCCCCGACCGTCAAATCCTCAACGGCCTCAACCTCACCATCAACCCCGGTGAAGTCCACGCCATCATGGGCCCCAACGGCTCCGGCAAAAGCACCTTGTCGAAGGTTCTCTCCGGCCACAGCGACTACGAAGTCACCGCAGGCACCGTCACCCTCGACGGCCAAAACATCCTCGACATGGAAGTCGACGCCCGCGCCCGCGCCGGCCTTTTCCTCGCCTTCCAATACCCCCACGAAATCCCCGGCGTCTCCAACGCCAACTTCCTCCGCGCCGCCCTCAAAGCCCGCCTTCCCGAAGGCGAAGACATCGACGCCGTCGCCTTCTACAAGCAACTCTACACCCGCATGGACCAGCTCGAAATGGATCGCTCCTTCACCGGCCGCTCCGTCAACGAAGGCTTCTCCGGTGGCGAGAAAAAACGCAACGAGATCCTCCAGCTCATGATGCTGGAACCCAAATACGCCATCCTCGACGAAACCGACTCCGGCCTAGACATCGACGCCCTCAAAGTCGTCGCCCGCGGCGTCAACGCCATGCGCAGCGAGTCCCGCGGCTTCCTCCTCATCACCCACTACCAGCGCCTCCTCGACTACATCCAGCCCGACATCGTCCACGTCCTCATGGACGGCCAAATCGTCCTCACCGGCGGCAAAGACCTCGCCCTCAAACTCGAAGAAAAAGGCTACGACTGGGTCAAAGACGAAGTCCTCGCCGCTGCTTAACCCGTTCAGATCCTCCCACAAACGATGAAACCCTCAGTCTACATCGAAACGACCATTCCCAGCTACCTTGTGGCTCGGCCAAGTCGTGATGTAGTTCTGGCGGGCCATCAACAAATTACCCATGAGTGGTGGCAGAATTCCACGGAAAGGTACGATCTCTTCATTTCTCAATATGTGATCGATGAGGTTTCGCGTGGCGAACAAGAAATGGCCGACAACCGCCTGAGCGTGCTTCGCGCTATCCCAATACTTCCTCCAACCCATGAAGTGGAGTCACTTTCCCGGGAACTGATTCAGCGGATGAACCTTCCGCTCAAAGCCAAAACAGACGCCTATCACATAGCTATCGCCTCCGTTTACGGCATGGATTTTTTGCTGACCTGGAACTGCACACACATCAACAACATGCACATGCAGCGACTGATCGAAATCACCTGTCAACAAGCGGGGTATTCGCCGCCCGTCATTGGAACCCCCGAGGAACTTATCTGAGATGATTATTGACTCCATCGTAGCTGAGGTTCGCGCCCATCGAGAAGCCATTTTCGAAGAATGCGGTCACGATCTTGACCAGTTTGAAAAACGCGCGCGGCAAAACTCTGCTCTACTCAAGAGCAAGGGCTGGCTCTTTGCTGATCGACCTATTGCGCGTGTCAGTTCCCCTGTTTCTCAGACCACCGATTCTGAACCTTCCCTCCTCATGGAGGACACGCCACCACCCAGCTTACCTGGCACTCCATCACGTTAATCCTTCCCAAATCCCGTCAATCCTGTCCCAAGAAAGCCCCCCCATTATGGTCACCGCCCTAGACAACGACATCACCGACATCAAAGCCGACAACATCGGCGACTTCACCTTCCCCGAGCGGAACAAATTCGACGCAGGCTTCGGCGTCAGCCCGCGCACAGTGGACTACATCAGCGATGTCAAAAACGACCCCGACTGGATCCGCGAGTTCCGCCACAAGGCCCTCGACATCTTCAACTCCAAACCCATGCCCACCCACTGGGCCACCAAGGACCTGGAGAACATCCACTTCGAAGAATTCCGTTACTACCTCTCCGACGGCCAAAAGCCCAAGCGCTCCTGGGACGAGGTCCCCGAAGACGTCAAGCGCACCTTCGAACGCCTCGGAATCCCTGAGCAGGAACGCAAATTCCTCGCCGGTGTCGAAGCCCAATACGACTCCGAAGCCGCCTACTCCAACGTCAAAAAGGTCCTCGAAGACCAAGGCGTCATCTTCGTCAACTCCACCGAAGGCCTCCACAAACACCCCGAAATCTTCCGTCCCTGGTTCGGCAAAGTCATCCCCACCTCCGACAACAAATTCAGTGCCCTCAACAGCGCCGTGTTCTCCGGCGGCTCCTTCATCTACGTCCCCAAAGGCGTCAAAGTCAGCCACCCCCTCCAAGCCTACTTCCGCATCAACTCCGAGCAGTTCGGCCAGTTCGAGCGCACCCTCATCATCGCCGATGAAGGCGCCGAAATCATGTACATGGAAGGTTGCACCGCCCCCAAATTCGAAACCTCCACCCTCCACTCCGCCGTCGTAGAACTCGTCGCCATGAAAGGCGCCAAAATCCAGTACGTCACCGTGCAAAACTGGAGTTCCAACGTCTTCAACCTCGTCACCAAACGCGGCATCGCCCACGAAGACGCCGAGGTCCGCTGGATCGACTGCAACATCGGCTCCCGCCTCACCATGAAGTACCCCGGCGTCATCATGAAAGGCAAACGCGCCCGCGGTGAAGTCATCTCCATCGCCCTCGCCAACTCCGGCCAGCACCAGGACACCGGCGCCAAGATGATCCACCTCGCCGACGACACCACCTCCAACGTGGTCTCGAAGTCCATCTCCATCGGTGAAGGCCGCTCCACCTACCGTGGCCAAGTCCACATCCCCAAGCACCTCAAAGGCTGCAAAAACAACACCGAGTGCGACGCCCTGCTCATCAATAGCAGCTCCCGCACCGACACCTATCCCGCCATCTCCGTCAAAGGCAACAAACACGCCACCCAGCACGAAGCCTCCGTCTCCCAAGTCAGCGAAGACCAAATCTTCTACCTCATGCAGCGCGGCCTCACCGAAGCCGAAGCCATGTCCCTCTCCGTCAACGGCTTCATCAACGACTTGGTGAAGGAGTTCCCCATGGAATACAGCGTCGAATTGAAGCGCCTCATCGACCTCGAAATGGAAGGCAGCGTCGGTTAACCCCTGAAAAATGTCTTGTATGCCACGACGTGAACTTTCATACCCGAATCAAATCACCGGTTGGCTTCAAAATTGGGGGCAGAAACTTCAACAACCCGCTGAAATGGTTCTCATTGGGTCAGCTGGACTGCTTTGGCACGCAGCCCAAAAAGGCATTCAAACAGGACTGCCAGAGAACAGCATGGATGCCGATCCCGTAACTGACTCAGACGAACTCGCTTGGTTGTGTTATGACGCCCTCATTGGAAGTGAGTTTGAACAAGAACATGGTTGGCACATCAATTTGATGCCAAGTTCGGTGCTCAACGAAATGCCCCACGATTGGAAGACGCGCACTTCCAAGAGCCAATACCATAATCTAACTGTCGTAGTCCCCCATCCCGCTGATCTCCTTGCTCCCAAACTTCGCCGTAACGAACCTCGCGATCGGCTTCACGCCGCCTGGGCTCAAGGAGAAGGATTACTTTGAACCCATCAGACTATACTTGTCATTGTTTATGAATCGGCTGCTTTACCAGGACGAAGCTCGGCTTGAATATGGCCGCCGCTTTTGGACTGACCCGGTCCGAAAGACCCTCCTTCAGGCACATTGGTTGGATGAAAGACACCCGTACCGAGACCGGTTCATCACCACATGGCAACCATGGGTGAACCGAGTGCTGTCTTCTCCCGTGGGCAAAGACGACCAGCTTGATGCCGAATTACAAAAGGAAGGACTCAGCCTCCGAGTGATCGTGAAAGAGATCCCTCCCATCTTTGGAAGCTTCTGGGGAACCTCACAGTTGAGTCCAGCCAAACACTTCACCACAGTTTAGTCGCCGCTCGACATCATGTAACAACTTTCGTGCTTCAAGTTTAACCGTTTCATTCTAGCCAGTCTAGCCAGATTTCCCCATGCCCGACACTCTCACCGCTCCCGCCTCCCTCGCCACCACCGCGCCCACGCGCTCCGCCGACCTCCCGCAATGGTTCGCCGAACGCGCCGCCACCGCCTGGACCACCTTCGAGTCCCTGCCCATCCCCGGCATCAAAGACGAGCACTGGCGCTACTCCAACGCCAAACGCCTCGACCCCGCCGCCTTCCACCGCGCCACGCCCGCGCCCGAATCCGCCGAAGCTGAAGCCGTCGCCTCCTCCATCGGCCTCACCGACACCGCTGCTCGCTTCATCTTCGTCAACGACCAACTCGTCCAGTCCGACACCCACGCCCTCCCAGAAGGCGTCATCTGCGAAACCCTCACCGACGCCCTCATCAAACACCCCGACGTCGTCCAACAGCACTTCATGCAACGCGAGGCCGCCCTCGGCTCCGCCAAATTCGCCGCGCTTCACCTCTCTCACGTCCAGGCCGGCATCGTCGTCATCGTCCCCAAAAACGTCGTCGTGGAAAACCCCATCGAAGTCTTCCACTGGGTCGCTACCGAGAAAGCCGCCATCTTCCCGCACACCCTCATCGTCGCTGGCGACAACGCCGCCGTCACCGTCGTCGACCACTACCGCACCCTCGGTGACATCCCAGCCTTCAGTTGTGCCGTCGCCGACTTCGTCGCCCAACCCGGTGGCCGGATCACCTACGCCCACTGCCAGGAACTTGGCAACGCCGCCACCGCCCTCCACCTCTCCTCCACCTCCGCGCATCGCGACTCCCAAATCAAATCCTTCCAAGTCCAACTCGGCGCCGCCTTCTCACGCAGCGAGAGCATCAGCGACCTCCTCGGCCAAGGCAGCCGCAGCGACATGATCTCCATCTCCCTGCCCACCGCCTCCCAAGTCGTCGACCAACGCACCCTCCAGCACCACGCCGCCCCCCACACCGGCAGCGACCTCCTCTACAAAAACGCCCTCTACGACACCTCCCGCACCATCTTTGCAGGCCTCATCACCGTCGATGAAGGCGCCCACTTCACCGACGCCTACCAAACCTGCCGCAACCTCATCAACAGCGAGGAAGCCGAGGCCAACTCCATGCCTGGTCTCGAGATCAATGCCGACCAGGTCAAATGCAGTCACGGCAGCACCAGCAGCCCCGTCAGCGACGAAGAACTCTTCTATCTCAAAGCCCGCGGCATCAACGACCACGACTCCCGCAAGCTCATCGTCCAAGGCTTCCTCGAAGACACCCTCTCCCGCCTCGAACACGAACCCCTCCGCCACCTCATCGAGCAACGCATCGAGTCCAAACTCGCCATCATCGTGTAAACCATCTTGGTTGCCCGTTTTCCGCCAACCCAACCAAGCGGGAAGCCCTCTGCCCTTTCACTTGCCCTCGGCCAATCCTAGTTCATGAGTGTTGTCACACACCCATGAACAACTTCCGCCTCCTCGCCGCCCTCTCCGTCGCCACCCTCTTCGCCTCCTGTTCCACCGTCCCCTACTTCGGCGTCGGAGCCGCCCCCTCACCTGCGGTCGGCACCACCGTCAATTGGCCCGGCAAACCCTTCACCGAAGTCCGCGCCTACTGCTACGACTACACCGCCGAAAAAGAAGGCTCCTTCTTCATCAACGGTCGCATGCACAAAGGCGTGATGGACCCCAAAGGCGTCAAACTCACCCCCGCCCAAGTCACCACCCTCACCGACGCCCTCACCACCTCGCAGGACAAACAATCCCGCACCCCCTGCTACAAACCTCACCACGCTTGCGTCTTCTACGGCGCTAAAGGCGAAGTCGTCGCCGTCTTCGAAATGTGCTTCGGCTGCAACAAATTCGTCGAAACCCCCGATGGCCTCCCCGAATACGTCGACACCGGCGCTCTCTACAAACTCACCGGCGACCTCGGCCTCCCCCTCGGAGAAGGCAACGCCTTCTACACCAACGCTTGCCGCAGATAGGTCTAAAGGGGTCCCATCCCAAGCCAGCCGCTCCTCAGAACGGAAAACTTGAACACCGCCCCCTTGGTGTTACCTTCGGGTTGCCATGCGGCAGTACCGTCCCACCATTGAGCAACTCAAAAAACGCTACGCCGCCGACATGGCGCGGCGGAAGGTGCAAGCACGCCGAGACGCAGCGCGTGATCCCAATGTGAAACGCACCCCCATTCCAGACAACTCGGAACCCTGGTTGCCTCACCCGGTTCGTTCTGTCGCAGAAGCGATGTGGATTTCGGATCAAATCACTGCGGATATGCGCCGATGGAACCTGCTCTGATCAGCGCTGACGCCTTCATTCACGCCCTCGCAGCACGACACCGCGTCGTGCTTCTGGGTGGCATGGCCATCATCACTCACGGACTCAGCCGCAAAACCAAGGATATCGATATTTGGCTGGAACCGCTAGCTACTCCCGAAGCCTGGGCTGAGGCAATGAAAACCTGCCTTGGCACTTTCCCTGGATGCTACCTCTGGTCATTGGCGGATCGCAAGGTGCTGACTCCAGACGAAATCACGGAGGAGATTGATGAGGTAGGTGTTTTGCGTGTCTCAGGCCTGGATCGTGACATTGACGTCTTCCGCCGTCCGAACGAATTGGGCATCGAGTCGTTTGAAGAGGTCTGGCAGCACAGTGTCAAAGAATTGGACGGTGGCGTGCGCCTCCCCGACCCGGTAGATCTCCACATCTCCAAAGCCAACACAGGACGCGAGCACGATTGGAAAGACCAGCTCTTCCTCGAATCCCTCATCAAAGCCCGCTTCAAAGAGCGCCTTCCAGTATGCGACCTAGCGGAGGCCACCTCAATGCTAGACCGCTTCCTCGATCCCGAAGCGCTGCAATACGCCAGGGAAAACCCTCACCCCGAAGTCCGCGCCCTCGTGCTAGGCTACCTGCGCGAGTTCGAAGCCGAGGGCGACCCCTACTCCCGCGACATCCTCGCCGCCGGTGGCTGGGAGTGAAATTCTGCTTTTCAGAACACAACCGCCTCCCTATCTCCCCTTGGGCTGAGCAAGCCTGTTCAGCTTTACCTCCACCCCTTCTACCGCCTCCGCTGCATCCAAAGCGCCGCCAGACTCAGCATCAGCAAACTCATCACCCCCGGCTCCGGCGTTGACCCCGCATTGCCCGTGATACTCACCGCACTCTGACTCACCCCCTGCGGAATCGGCAGCGGTTGCATCACCGGCACCGACGCCTTCGCCAAAAGCTCCGGCTGGGGTCGCTCATCCACCGCCAAAAACGACGTGTGCTCCGTTAGCAGCCCATACTTCAGCCCCAGCGCCGTCACCTCCGCCTGCGTCCGGTTCTTCTCCAGATCACTCAGCCCCGCGTAGTCCCTCAACTCACGCACCCGCTCCCGCGCCCAATAGCTCCTCAGCGCCGGATTCACCGTCGCCCCAGACTTCGCCGCCTCACCCGCCACATCGATCCACGCCTCATACGGCCGCCCCGCCGCCAGCCCACTCACCTTGATCCGCCCCCGCGCCTCGCCCGTCCACTTGCCCCCCACCATCACCGGCCTGTCCGCATACAAATCCGGCACCACCACAGGCTGCACCTCATCCACCGCAAAGCCTTCAAAGCTCACCTTCACCTGCGTCAGCACCGGAGCGCTCACATACTGCATGAACCGCTTCGCCTCCGCCCGCGCCGCCGACTCGTTCAGCACCACAAACGGCTCCCCACCTCCGATGTGCGCCAATCCCTCCAGCAAATGCCGGTTCACACTCGACCCGATCCCAAACGTGAAAAACGCCGCCTCCCCAAGCCGCTCCCGCATCAAATCAAACGCCTCTCCCTCCACACTCACATACCCATCCGTCACCAGCACCACACACCGCGCCATCCCCTCCTCCCGCGGCAGCGCCAGCGCCCGCTTCAACGCCGGCAGCAACTCCGTCCCACCGCTCCCCCGCTGATTCCCCACCAAATCCAACGCCCTCCTCACCGCCGTTGCATCCGCGCTCACCGATCGCTCCGCCATCAACTCGCTCCCGCTCGCAAACGTCATCACATTGAACCGATCCTCCGCTCGCAAACCACCCACCAAATCCGCCATCAACAACTGCGCCGTCCGAATCGGAAACCCATCCATCGACCCCGACACATCCACAACGAACACATACTCCCGCGCCGGCACCTGATCCGGCGTCACCCGGGCCGGTGGCTGCACATTCAGCAAAAAGAAGTTCTCCTCCTGCCCCTTCTCCAAAAGCAACCCTGTCGCCACCTTCGCATCCGCCAATTGATACCGCACCACCACATCCCGATCCGCCGCCGCCCCAGCCTTCAATTTCACCACCGCCGACGTCGCATGAGAAAACGTCACCACCGCCTCATGACTCGCGCACGCCAGACTCTGCACCGCCATCCCCGCATTCAGACTCATCTCAAACTCAAACCCCATCGGCGTCGCCGTGCCCTCCTTCAAAAACGGATTCCCCACCCAAGCCTCCTTCTTCCCGCCCGCCCCCGCATACCTCGGCCCCACCACCGTCGGGAACACTAACTCATAAACTCGCTCTGTCGGCCGCAACACCTCCGTGTAAGTCAGCCGCACCTCCACCTCCGCCCCCGGCGCGATATTCGCCACACTCATCTTGAACACATTCGGCCGCTCCTGTTCCAGCAACGTCGTGTTCTTCTTCTCCGCCTTCGCCTTCTCATAACCCGCCCGAGCCGCCCCCTTCTCCTGGATCTGCGCCAGGATCACCCGCTCCCCGATCCTCATCTCCAGCCCCTGCACCGCCGCCCGCGTCGAACCCGGAAACACATACACCGCCTCCAGCGGTACCTCCGCCTCATTCGCATACACCTGCACCACCTCCACCTCCGCGATGATCCCCGACACCTTCGCCTTCACCCCCGTGCGCTTCACCGGAAACGCATCCACCCGCCCCCCATCCACACCTTCCACCGTAAAATACGGAGCCTCCGTCCGATCCGAATCCCCCGGCCGCAAAACCGGAGCCTCCCGCTCCCGCGTCACCGCCCGCGCCTCATCCAACTTCGTCATCCAGACCAACCCCAGCGCCAGCAGCATGATCAGCCAACCCTGAACCCCAGTCTCTCCCGTCATGTATCGAGTGTGTGTCTTCATCGTCGTGCGACAGCCTTTCGCCATCGCCCCCATTCAATCCCACCCCCATGAGAACTTGATGAATCCCAGATGAAAACCCTGTGAAAATCCCTCTCTCAATTCGGCTCAATTGATCGCAAAAAACACCGCTCCGCGAACACCCCCCATTTCCCACCACTCACAATGGCGCTCCACCCTCCCCAATCATCTCCAAAAACATCTCTTCCAGTTTCATCCCATTTCGCTCCTGTTGACTCCTCAACTCCTCCATCGTCCCCAGCGCGATCAATTTCCCCTCCTTCAAAATCCCAATCCGATCCGCCAACTCCTCCGCAATGTTAAGCAAGTGCGTGCTCATCAGCACCGTCGCCCCCGCCAAACTCCTCGCCTTCAACTCCGCCTTCACCGTCCGCGCGTGAATTGGATCCAGCCCCACCATCGGCTCATCGATCACCACCACCTTCGGATCATGCAGCAGCGCCGACGCAATCGCCAATCGTTGCCGCGTCCCGTGGCTCAGATTCTCCACCCGCTTCCCCGCATACTCATGCAGCCCGAACTTCGTGAACAGCGAATCCGTCTTCACCGCCGCATCGCGCCGCTCCATCGTGAACAGTTCCGCAATGAACTCCATGAACTCCGCTGCTGACAGCTTCTCATAAAACTGCGCCACATCAGGCACATACCCCAGCACCGCCTTCGCGAGCAGCGGATCCTTCGCAATGTCATGCCCGCAAATGCGCACCGCACCCGAATCCGGCTTCATCAACCCTGTCAGAATCTTGATCGCCGTCGTCTTCCCCGCCCCATTCGGCCCCAAAAACGCAAACAACTCCCCCGGCTGGATCGTCAGACTCAGGCCATCCAGAGCCTTCAAGTCCCCATAATGCATCGTCAGATTCTCAAGTTCAATCATGCAGCGTCAGTGTCCAAAGTTCAGCCCTTCAACGTTCCACCAAATCCGGTTCCAGTCCATGGATCAGCGGCTCCTTCAAAGAAAATCCATGCGGCAGATCCACCCGCGCCAGCTCGCCCACTTCCGTAAACAACGCCTGCACATCGTAGGTCTCAAACACCTTCATCCGAACCACAAAACAACGCCTGCCCCGCCCCGCCAAATCCATCACGCCTTCACGCGCCTCCACCGTCACCTGCGGTGCCCCCCCGCCCGGCTTCACCAAACCAAACATACCTCCAAACATCCCCATCTGTTCGCTCATCCCCACTAAGGCCATCGCCCCCTTGGTATCCATGATGAGCTTATTCCCCTGCCGCACCTCCATCGCCGGCAATTCCTGCCCCTTCTTCCAGCGCAACATCACCGTCCGCTCCGTCTCCGCCGCTGTCAGATCCATCTGCAAGGCCTCCAGTTCCTGGCCATCCCGCAAATCCGCCTCCATCCGCCATCCAGCCCCCATCCGCCGCGGCGCTCCCTCACCCCCATCCATGTCCAACCCGCCACTCACGGTCATCCGATACAATGGCTCATCAATTCCCGACTGATTCGTCCGCACCACGTGAAAACTCGCATGCCCTAACCGCTCCGCATGCTGATACAAATGCAGCGTGTTACTGTGTGCCGTTGCCTGATTCAAAAACAAATCCAACACCATCTTCACCGGCACTTCCGCCAGCACCGACTGGTCGGGAAAATAGACCGTCCGCATCAGCAGACCCGTCATCACAGCCCAAAACAAAAGCAAAACTGCCGTCAGCACCCTCCAAAGCATAACTCATTTAACCACCCTCCCCCACCCATTGCAATCCCCACTCCACCTCTTGCGCGACATCGCCCTGAATCGCTTTCCCCCGCCCTCTCACCCACCCCCTAACTTCACCCGCACCTCCTCCCCACTCTTCACCTCGATCGGCACCTTCTCCGGTTCCCTCAGCAACCCCAACAGCATCGTCCCCAACACATAAATCAACCCCGCCCCCAACCCTCCCGCCAAAGCCAGCATGTGCCGCTGCCCCGGGTTCCGCTTGCCCACCATCACCCAAAATCGAAAGCACATCAGCAGCCAAAGCACCGCCATCAAAGCCACGCCAAATTCTCCCGTCATCATTTCCCACCATCCCTCATCTCATCGACCCATCAATCCCAATCTCCTATTGACCCGCCTCCTTCAAATTCCCTTCAAACACCAAATCCACCTCCGGAAACTCCACCCCATCCCGCATCGCCTTCAGCGTCTCCGCTTTCACCTCTTCATCAATCCAGTGCACATGGTTCGACATCGGTAACTCACTCACCTTCACATTGAACACCTTCTCCGGCCACTTCACCCACCGCCAATACGCCACCCGCCAGTAATTCTGGTCATACCCGGGAATCCACGCCGCCTCTTCGTGAATGATCTGGTCCGCCCCCCACGACGCCTCCCTCATCTGCTCAATCGTCGTCGCCGCCCTTTCCGCCTCGCACAACTTGTCCATCCTCGGATCCGCAAAACACGTCAGATTGTTCGTGTTCGGCTTCGGCGTCTTGCCATCCTCCATTCGCGCATCCTTCGAATGCCACGCCTGAAAGTGATCCGGAAACGGCGGTGTCACACTGAACGCCACCGACGCCAACTGATGCTTCTTCTGCGTCACTTTCTGAAAATACGCTGTGTTCTCGATTCCTTCCAACTTGTACTCCAACCCGCACTTCAGCGCCTCCTCCTTCAACCGCTGCATCACCTTCTGCACGATCTCCGTCTTGCGATGCGTGATCGTCAAGGAAAGCCGCTCCCCTTTGTCATTCACCAGAACCCCATCAGCCCCCGGCTTAGTGAAGCCCGCCTTCAAAAAATGCTCCCTCGCCTTCTCCGGGTCAAACGGCCGCGCTTTGATCGGCGGATCACCCAGCAAAGGATACCCCTCCGCAAACGCATTCAGCCTCGAGAAATCCCCTCTCAAATCAAAGTCGATCACCTTCTGATAGTTCGTCGCATAACACAGCCCCAACCTCACTTCCTTGTTATCCAACGGCGCCACCGCCGTGTTCAACCAAAGCCCGGCCATCGTGCTCGGCCACACATTGTAATACTTCGTCTTCTGAATGTACCCCTTGTGCACCTCCGGAATTTCCAACTTCTCATACCAATACTCCGGTATCCCCATCATCAACTCCTCCGCATCCAACTCCCCTTGCCGAAACAACTCCAACACCTTCTCCTGCAAACGCACCACACGAAACACCGTCCGATCAATGTTGAACCGATACCGATAAAACTTCTTGTCCCGCGCCCACCAATCCTTTACCCGCGTCAACGAGATGCTCCGGCCAAACTGAATGTCCTCCTCCCGAACCCCATACGCCCCCGCCGTCGGCCGGCACCGCCACTGATACCGCTGCTCAAAGTCCGGTCCGAACTCCCTATAGAACTGCCTCGACATCGGCACAATCGCCGTTTCATACGGCGGTAGCGGCTTCGCCTCCGGCAGCGTGATCGAAAGCGTCCTCGCATCGTATCGAGTGATGTTCGCAAATTGCGTCGCGTAATACTCATTCCCAAAGGGGTTCTTCGGATACTCCGAAAGCTGCATGAAAAACTGCTGAAAAAAGTCCTCCACCTCAATTGGATCCCCGTTCGAAAACCGCGCTTCTGGATCGATGCGATAATACACTGTCCGATTGTCAGCCGAAACCGCCCACTCATTCGCAATCGCCGGAATCACCCGCCCCGTATCCGGATGCAAGGTGATCAATCCCATCTCCATATCGTCATAATGATAGCCCCGAAACGAACTGTTGCTGTTCTCCCCCAGCACCCGCAGCGTTGGCGGAAACGCCATGATGTAATTCCGCATTGTCCCACCCTTCTTCGCCTTCGCATCACCAATCTCCGGTTCATTCATTCCATCCTCCCATTTCAAATCCCCCGGTAAATCAGCCGGTGTCGCAAAGCTAAAGTACTCCGGCTTCTTCAGCCGCTCCTTCACCTTCGCCAGTTCCACCTCCAGACCCGTCCTCACCTCCCCATCCGCCTTCGCAATCTGCTCCACCAATTCCTTCTCCTGCCCCTGCAAATCCGTCAGCACCTTCTTGTTATAAAACGCCCAAAACGCATCCCGCTCCACCGTTCCATCATAGACCGGAAAGTCCGCTCCGACTAACGTCACCGCAGTAACCCATAACCCGATGAGAACGAGCACCCCAAATCGCCAGCGCATCACAGATCTTCGTTCCGATTGCTCTCTCATCCTCATTGGTAGGTACTGAATTTTTTCGGATCAAACGCCTCCCGCAGCGCCTCCCCCACAAACGTCACCAGCAGAAGAATGCTCACCATCACCACAAACATGGATACCGAAATCCAAAGCGCATTCAGATGGTTCATCCCATCATCAAACAACCACCCCCACTGCGCATACGTCTCCGGCAAACCAAACCCCACAAACGCCAGCGCCGTCAGTGACGAGATAATCCCCGCCACGCTAAACGGTATATGTGTCACCAGTGTCGCCAGCATGTTCGGCAGCAAATACCGAGTCAAAATTCGGAACGTCCCCGCCCCCTGCAATCGCGCCGCCGCCACGTAATCCCGCTCCTTCTCCTTATACGCCAGCGCCCGCATCGAATACGTCA
>JARXAL010000224.1 GCA_029865835.1 Verrucomicrobiaceae bacterium | reverse complement strand
CCGTCGAGGGCGGCTTTCTGGAGGGGCCAGTCGGGGGTGGAGGACCAGAGGAGGTAGGAGAGGCGGGAGGCGAGCTGGTGGGGGGGTAAAGGGATTGCGGATTGCGGATTGGGGGGTGCGGATTGACCCGGCGTCCCCGCTGGGCCCTTCGGGTTGGCTTCGGCTATCTGTCTCGCTCCGCTCGGCTGCGGATTTTGGATTTCGGATTGGGAATCTGGGATGGGGCGGACAGGAGTGTCCGCGTCACTTTTGGGAGGCAAGCCAGCGGCTTGCTCCACGGTGGGGAGGGTTTCGGTTTTGTAGAGGAAGTGGGGAGAGACGAGGATGCGGACGAGGACTTCGCGGGCGGCGGCTTCGGGGCCGAGGTCGGCGGTGAGGGAGGTGTCGTAGAGTTTGGTGAGCTGGGTTTTTTCTTCGGGGGTGGTGGGGCGGCGCCAGGCGCAGTCGGCGTAGCGGTGGAGGTGGGTGCGGAGGCGGTTGTGGTACTCGTCCTGTTTTTGTTTGTTGAGCTGGGCGGGAGAGTTGTAGGCCCAGTCGTCGCGCATTTGCTGGAGTTTTTGTTTTTCGGCTTCGGGGAGGACCGTGGCGAGTTGGGTGTCGTTGAAGTAGTAGACGCCGAGGCCGGGCTGGCCGTTGCGTTGGAGGTTGTTGGCGACTTCTTCGAGCCGGCGTTCGAGGACGTCGGGGAAGGCGGATTTCATGCGGTTGAAGTCGTTCATGGTGCGCCGAGCGGCTTCGGTTTGGCGTTTCCAGATGGTGAGGATGCCGGGGAGGATGGTGGCGGGGTCAGGAGGGGGAGCGAGGGTGAGGGTCCACTGGACGGTGGCGTGTTCGGCGTCGGGGTTGGTGAGGTCGAGTTTGGCGGAGCCGTACATGCGGGTGACGCCTTCGGGCAGGGGGAGGGTGATGATGGCGGGGGCCTGGCGGGCGAGGGTTTTTTCGCTGATGGGTTTGCCGAGGGGGTCTTTGCCGAAGTGGGCGAGGGCCTGGTCGGCTTCGGTGATCCAGGTTTTGAGGAGAGCGGGGGTTGCGTTTGGAGGGGCGGGTTTGCCGGCTTCGATTTCGGATAGGAGTTTGCGATTGGCGTCGCGGCGCTGCTTCATGAAGGAGAAGTATTCATGGTTTTTGCCGGCGATGGTGAAGCTGAGGTCGTTGACGTGTACGTAGTCGCCTTTGTTGCCGTCGCCGAGGTCACCGAGGACGAGGTGGACGTGTTTGGGTTTGTCGATTTTGGGTTGGTTGGGGAGGCCGCTGCCAGCGCCGTCCCAGTCTTCGTCATGGCGGGCGAAGGGGTCGGCGAGTTTGTAGGGTCGGAGGCCGTCGGCGTCCTGCTGGCGGCGTTGGACACCGGTGCCAGGGTCTTTTTCGCCGAGCCAGGAGCGGCGTTCGGCTTTGATGTTGGCGAGGGTTTGGGTGACGGCCTGCGGGACTTCGGTGGGTTTGTCGGCAGCGGGTGGAGGGAGGTTGTGCCAGGGGGTGCGGGTGAGGTCGAGGTAGCGGGATTCGAGTTTGGTGTTGTGGAGCATGGTCCACCAGTTTTCGAGGAAGGGGAGGACGAGTTTGGCGTCGGTGGCGAGTTGGGCGAGGGATTGGGCGCCGGTGAGGTCCTTGTGTTTCCATTTCCAACAGGCGAGCATGTAGTCGTCCTCGCGGAAGTCTTCGCCGTCTTTGGGTAGGAGGGGGGTGGCGGCTTTTTGATACCAGACGTAGAGGGCCTGCTGGGATTGGTCTTTGATTTGTTTGGCGCCGCGGAGGCCGATGCGCTGGGGGTGGAACTGGACGCCGGTGCCGGGGAGGATGGTGGCGTGATCGGCGAGGGTGCGGGCGGCTTTGAGGTATTTGTCGAGTTGCTGGGGGCTGACGAAGAGGACGTCGCCGATGTTGGAGAAGCCTTCGCCGCCGCCGCCGTCGGGTTGGAATTCTTTGGAGAGGCGGTAGTCCTGGCCGGTGAGGTCGCGGATGGTGTTGTCGTATTCGAAGTTGGTGAGGCGGCGGAGGGTGACGGGGCCGGGGTCGCCGGCGTTGCGGTTGGCGACTTCGGTCAGGGAGGCGTTGACCCAGGCGATGAGGGCGGCTTTTTCGGCGGGGAGGATTTCGTCGGCGTCTTCGGGGGGCATTTCGCCGGCTTCGACGACTTGGCGGACTTTTTCCCAGAGAGCGAATTCCTTTTCGACCTGGGGATCGGAGAGGAGAGGCTGGAGGTTGACGCCGCCTTTGGTTTTTTTGTCGCTATGGCACTGGAGGCAGGTGGCATCGATGGCGGAGGCGACGGGTTTCCAGTCGGGGGCGGCCTGGGCGGCGGTGACGAGGAAGAGGAGAAGGAGGAAGCGGAGGGGCATTTGGGGGGGTAAAAATACCTACGTTGGCTGAGCGGGAAATCGTGCAGGAAGTGGGAGCAAAAGGGGTGGGGTGTAAGATTTGCGTTTGCAATGTTTAGCATCTCCAATATAATTACTAGAATAAACAATCGTGATTCTGATGCCTGATTCTTCCGATTCCCACAAGCCGCAAGCGTTTCGTTGGCCCATGATGACCCGGATTCGGGTGATGGTTGGAGGGTTGCTGGTTTTGTTGGTGCCGATGCTTTATTTGGCGTTTTTGGGTTGGACGGCGTGGATGCTGGTGACGACGACGATGCAAACGTTTGAGCGCTGGGCGTTGGAGCCGGGGTGGGGCGGGAAGAACATCGGGATTTGCGCGGGATTGATGCTGGGAGGGGCGACTTGGATTTGGTTTTTCAAGCCGTTTTGGATGAAGGGCGAGAAGCCGATTTCGAAGCTGGAGATGCATCCGGGGGCGCAGCCGGAGTGGATGGAGACGGTCTTGATTGCGGTGGAGCAGACGAAGGCGCCGAAGCCGGTGGAGGTTTGTTTGGATTCGGGATGCGGGGTGCGGTTGGAGCCATTGGGCGGGGTGATTGGCGGATTGAGAGGGAGGCATCGGCTGACCGTGGGGGCGTCTTGGGTGGGGGTTTGCAGTGAGGGGCAGTTGACGACTGAGTTGATGGCAAGTTTGGGGCTGTCGCCAGCGGGGGTGAGTGGTCGGTGTTACTGGCTGATGGAAGGGGTGATGCGGTGGTTGAACCGGGCGGCGAGCGGGGAGCACCAGGCGAAGGTGGATTTGGGGCCGAACAAGGGTTACAAAGGATTGGCGAAGCGGAAGAAGAGCTGGTGGCAGCGGCCAGCGGTGATGAAGCTGGCGAAGGGCTACGAGTGGCTAACGCGGCGGCCGATTTGGATGATGCTGATCTTGGGGCGTGTGATGACACGACCAGCGCTGAGTGAGATCGAGCTGGCGTGTGACAAAGCGGGGGTGAAGATGCTGGGTGGGGAAGGGTTTGCGGCGTTGCTGCTGACGAAGGAACGGCTGCGGCTGGCTAGCTTGGCGGTGAAAGGGAAGCTGGAGGAGGGGATGAACACGGACCGGATGCCGGACAATGTGGTGCTGCAGACGATCAAGGAGATGGCGTTGGTGGGAGAGGTGTCCGAGATCGAGGATAAGGAGACGGAGAAGCGGAGGGTGTGGGCTTTGAAGAAAGGCGGGGAGGCGATGCTGAATGAAGGGGGGGCGGCCTCAGCGCTGGTGCGCCGGTTTCAGGAGATTTGCCGGCAGCTGACGCAGACGCATTACCAACAGGATTTGGGGCTGTCGCTGAATCTGATTCGACTGGTGGCGGTGGGTGAGGGGACGCAGCGGAAGGTGGATGAGGTGGCTTTGGCGGACATTCAGCGGTATTTTGAAGGTTTGGCGCATCCGCTGAGGCCGATGTGCGGATTGGTGGAAGAGGGGCATTCGACGCCGACGGAGGAGGAGATGAGGGAGCAGTTGGTGGTGAGTCGGCGGATGATGGCGGAGCGAGGCGAGCAGGCGAGGATCGTGCAGAAGGAGTGGACGATGGCTTGGCAGCGGTGTCGGGATTTGGAGATGGCGCACGCGTTTGCGCTGGCGGGCATGCCGATGGATCCGAGGCAGTATGGATTGCGGACGCATGAGGCGGCGGTTTACCGGGAAGAGATTGATCGGCAGATGATCACGATGGAGCATTCGGATGATTCGCTGAGGGCGATTGAGGCGGACATGGAGCGGCGATTGGCGGCGGCGCTGGGGTTGATGATGAGCCGGCCAGCGGGGAGCTGCGCGGGCGAGTTGGGTGAGATGGCGGCGATGCTGCCGATGTGGGGGATGGCGTATGGGGCGCTGTCGGCGCGGGTGCCGGTGCTGTGGGAGATGCGCAATCTGGTGTTTGCGCTGGAGTCACTGGGGCTGGATGGGCAGGTGGATGGGTTCAAGCATGCGGAGGCGGGGAGTGAGTTGGAGGCGCAGGGCAAGGCTTTGGAGTATTTGGTGCCGAAGATTCGGCATTGCATGGGGCGTTTGTTGGCGGATTTGGAGCAGGTGGAGGCACCGATGAAGCCGGGGATGTCTTTGGCGCAGTGGTTGACGGAGGGCGTGCGTTTTCCGGGGTGGGAGACGCAGGCGGAGTCGGTGGCGAGTGGGCATGCGGCGATGGCGGTTTCGGATCGCTGTGAGGAAGCGTATCAGACGGTGTTTGCGTGGATTTGCCGGGCGGCGGAAGCGGCGGAGGGGGCGTGGGGGAGCAGGCAGGCAACGGTGGCTTGCGAAAGGCCGATTTTGGGGCAATTTGGGGCGTGCGAAGTGGAATCCATGCCTCGAAATTTGGCGATGGCTGGTGTTTGACGAGTCCGGTTTTGGCGGCTCCGATGGCGCCAGTGCGGCGTCCTGGATTGCCGCAGACGCAGGTGGTGACGCGGCCGGAGGTGGAGCCTCCGTATCACGTGATTTTACTCGACGATGACAAGCATACTTATGCTTATGTGATCGAGATGCTGCAGGGCTTGTTTGGGCATCCGTTCGAGACGGCGTTCAAGCTGGCGGACAAGGTGAATGCGGATGGGAGGGTGATTGTGGCGACGTGCCACAAGGAGTTGGCCGAGCTACGGCTGGAGCAGATCCATGAGTATGGAGCGGACCCGCGGTTGCCGGAGAGCAAGGGGTCGATGAGTGCGACGATTGAGCCGGCGGAGTGAGTCTTTTTACCACTGAAGCCACTGCTTCATCCAGCCAGCGACGCCGGCGATGGCGACGAGGATGATGAGGAGTTGGGCGCCTTGCATGAGGCGCTGCTGGGAGCGGAGGCGGCGGGCGTTGAGGGGAAGCGGGGCGGAGCTTGGGCGGGTACTGCGGTTGCGGGGGCGAGCGTCTTCGAGGGGAGGGAGGGTGTCGCGTCGGGAGATGGCGCGCTGGCGTTGCAGGGTGGGTGCAGCGGCGATGACGCACTCGAGGCGATGGATTTCCTCGCTGATTTCGGAGGCGCGGCGAGTGGTTTGGCGTTGTCTTTTGGGCGTCGGGAGGTCGAGGCCGGCGAGGATGTCCTCAGTTTCTTGAGGGCGGCGGGAGCGGATGCGTTTGTTGGCCATGATTCGGGAGAAGTCGAGGGTTGATTGGCTTAACAAGGGACTGGGTGAAATCAGAACATGAGGCGGATCAGGATGAGAGCGAAGATGAGGGTGCCGATGAGGGGCAGGGTGAAGGCGAGCCCACGGCGGAGCCAGGCGTTCCAATCGTCGTTGGCGAAAGGGGTGGACTGGAGGCTGGAGGGAGTGGGCTGAAAGTCGTGGGAGTCCGGGGCGGAAGCGGTTTCACTGCGGCGGCAGGTGGAGAGGCGGCGGATGCCTTTGGTGTAGTCTTCGTCGGCGTCTTCGATCGCGGTCAGGGCATTGTCGAGTTCGGATTCGACCTGGGAGCGGGACCACTTTTCGGGCTGTAGATTGCGGATGATCTCGAGGTGGCGGGAGAAGGTATCGCGGGTGATGGAGATTTCTTCGACGAGTTTTTGGGCGTCGTAGAGTTCGCGATCGAGGCTGCTGGTGCTGCGGGTGAGTTTTTCGAGGATATCGCGTTTTCCAGAACCGAAGAGTTCTTGTTTTTGGCGGAGTTCTTCGAGGTGTTTTTGTTCGCGCTCGATTTCTTCTTGCTGCTGGCGGAGCTGGGTGAGGCGCTCCTGGGCGGCTTTGACCTTGTGATTGACGTCATCCATGGAGTCTTCAGGGCCGTCCATGAAACCGGTGACGGGTTCGAAGCGGAGGACGTTGTCTTCTTCGTCTCGGATAAAAGCGGTCGATTTGCGTGCCATAGCCATATTGGAAATTATTTCCTCTATGGTTATATTACAGAAGTCTTAAATATTCCAGTTTTTTCGTCTGATTTTTTGCGAGGGTGTACGGAAGGGCTCCAAAAAGGAGGGTGAGACCGAAGACACCAAGGAGCGCGAGGAGGTCTGGAAGGGCGTTTGGAGCGATGTTTACGGGCGGCATGGTGCCGGTTTTGAATCGCCACCAAGTGGGGAGAACGAGGACGATGACGCTGAGGAGGATGTAGAGGAAGGAGGAGATGAGGCAGAGGGTGCCGCCGAAGCCGGAGACGATGCGGGCGGGGTTGGGTTCGCGGAAGTTGGGGATGAGAGCGCCGATGGAGAGAGCGAGGGCGGTGAGGCCATAGCTGAGGAGGATGATGGCGGCGGAGAAGAAGAGCGTGCGTTGGGGGGGGAGGTTGAGGCTGGAACTGGAGATGACGACGAGCGCGGTGGTGAGGAGGGCGATGACGCCGGCGCTGAGGCGGAGTTTGAGACCGAGGAGTCGGTGGAGAGGGACGGGGGAGAGGCCGAGGATCCACATGCGGCGGCCTTCCATGCTGAACTGGGGAAAGATGAAGCGGGTGGTGAGGGTGGAGAGAGCGAGGGCGCAGACGACGAGGTTGAGGTAACTGATGAGGTGGATCCAGAAGGGGTTTTCGAGATCGTAACCGAGGCGGCGGAGGTTGGAGGCGTAGAAGAAGAGGAGGCCGAAGACCATGGCGCATTGTCCCCACTGAACGGGTTCCCGGAGGAAGGTGCGGATGTCTTTGAGCATGATGGAGGCCGAGGGTCGGTCGAGGCCGAAGAGGCGCTGCCAGAAGGCGATGCCCTTGGAGGGGCGGTCGGGATGATGGAACCAGAGGTTGCCAGCGGCGCCGGCGGATTCAGCGGCGGAGTTGGTCATGACCCGCTGCCAGGCGGCGGGAAACCAGGAGGTGGCGATGAGGGCGGTGACGACGAAGGAAACGAGGGCGTAGGCGATGAGGAGAAGGTTGTAGAAGAGGGAGCGTTCGAAGAGACCGCGTCCGGCGGAGGTGAGGCCCTCGGTGACCCAGACGCTGGGGAGGAGAGGGTGCATGCAGATTTCGGTGTGTTTGAGGACCTCGTTGAGGTTGGCGACCATGTCACCGGCAGTGGCTTGTTCGGGGTCGGTGCTCCAGAAGCGATAGAGGGCGACGCCGATGAGGGCGGCGAGAGCGACGGCGGCGGGTTTCCACCACCAGGGGCGGGCCCAGCGGACGAGGGCGAGGAGGAACCAGGTGGAAGCGTTGGCGGCGAGGGTGACGAGGCAGACGAGGCTGATGGCGCCGGAGAGGTAGAAGGCAGGACCGGCGTTGAAGAGGCGTCCGAGGGCGAGGAGGATGGGGGCGCTGAGGACGAGGAGGCCCCAACTGGCGAGGAGCATGCCTTCGATTGTTTTCCAGAGGACGAGGCTACGGGGGGTGATGGGGAGGGCGATTTGCCATTCGGTGTCGCGTCGGCGGAAGAGGCTCATGCCGGTGATGGTGGCGTTTGAGAGCACCAGCATGACGAGGAAGAAGAAGAAAAGGAGGTACATCAACCGCTCGGTGAGGAGCGGGCCGAGGAGGGGGAGGGCTTGGACGAAGTCGAGGCCACGGCTGACGAGGGCGTAGGCGGCGATGCCGTAGACGCCGAGGAAGGTGGTGACGGTGAGGGTGAGGAGTCGATTCTCACTGAGGCTATGCCGGGCGCGGTGCTGAAACATGCGCCAGTGGGCTTTGGCGATCAGCAACGTGGAGGCGGCGACGGTCATGCGGGAAGTCAGAAAGGAATGAACGCGATGATGATCGGAATGGAAAGGTGAAAAGGATCAGTCAGGTGGGTTTTCGGGATTGGAGGAAGTCGTGGATGGTGGCGGCGAGGGTTTTGGAGATGCCGGGGGTGGTGGCGAGTTGTTCGGGGGTGGCTGCGCGGAGGCGGGCGGTGGAGCCGAAGGTTTTTAAAAGGGCGGCTTTGCGGGCCTGGGACACGCCGGGGCAGTCGTCGAGGAGGCTTTCATCCATGCGGCGGCTGAGGAGAAGTTGGTGGTAGCCGTTGGCCCAGCGGTGGGCTTCGTCGCGGATGCGTTGGAGGAGTTTGAGGGCACCGCGGTCGTGGGAGATGAGGAGGGGTTCACTTTCTTCCGGGCGATAGATTTCCTCGCGTTCTTTGGCGAGGCCGATGATGGGGACGCCGCTGAGGCCGAGGCGTTGGAGTTCGGTCATGGCCATGGAGAGCTGGCCTTTGCCACCATCGACGATGATGAGGTCGGGGAGGGTGACGAATTTCGAGGTTTGGGTTTTTGGGATTTGATTTTCGAGGCGGCGGAGGGCTTCGAGTGGGGGTTCCTGGGAGAATTCGGCGTCTTCGCCGAGGGCTTTTTTGCCTTCGATGAGGATGCGGGAGAAGCGGCGGCGGATGACTTCGGCCATGGCGATGAAGTCGTTTTGGCCGGAGGTGGCGCGGATGCGGTAGCGGCGGTAGTTGGCGTTGTCGGGGACGCCGTTCTTGAAGCGGACCATTGAGGCGACGCAGTGGGTGGCGCCGATGTTGGCGATGTCGAAGCACTCCATGACGAGGGGAGGGCGGTCGAGGTGGAGTTCCTCCTGGAGTTCGCGGACATCGGCCATGGGGTCGATGGTGGAGGCGACTTTGGCGCGGGCGCCGCGTTCGAAGGAGCGGGTGGGTTCGAGGGTTTTTTTGAGGTCGGTGATCATGTCCCGGAGCTCGGCGGCGCGCTCGAAGTCGAGTTTGGCGGCGTAGGTTTGCATTTCCTGTTCGAGGGCGGGGAGGAGGTCCTTTGATTTGCCGGAGAGGAAGTCGCAGGCTTCATCGAGGCGGCGGAGGTAGTCGTCCCGGGAGATGCGGCCGATGCAGGGGGCGGAACAGTTTTTGATGACGTCGTTGGAGCAGTGTTTGTAATCGATTTCGCCGGGATTGATGGGGCGGCAAACGCGGAGGCCGAAGCGTTTGGTGAGCCAGTTCATGGTGGTGCGGAGGGCACCGGAGTGGGCGAAGGGGCCGAAGTAGCGGGCGCCGTCGTCTTTTTTGAGGCGCGTTAGGGAGAAGCGGGGGAAGGGGTCGTTGAGGGGGAGGCGGATGAGGAGGAAGCGTTTGTCGTCGCGGAAGCTGACGTTGTAGCGGGGGCGGAACTCTTTGATGAGCTTGCCTTCGAGGAGGAGGGATTCGGGTTCGTTGCGGACGAGGTGGAGATCGAAGTCCCAGATGGAGTCGATGAGAGCGCGTGTTTTGCGGTCGGCGAGTTTGGAGCGGGCGGGGGTGAAGTAGTTGGCGAGGCGTTTGCGGAGGTCGCGGGCTTTGCCGACGTAGATGACGCGATTGAGGCGGTCACGCATGACGTAGACACCCGGCTGGTGCGGGACGTCGTGGAGACGGGCGCGGAGGTCGGGTTTTTCACGGGGGATCATGCGTTGGGAGTTTGGGGGTGAAAGGGGGGATGAGCAAGAGGGTTGCGCGGAGGGAGGGGTGAGGTGAAGGTGGAGGGGTGATAGCTTTGCCGAACCACCTGTGTCATGATTACGCCGCGCTGATGGCTCGGTGGCGCGAATTGGCGAGGCGAGTGGGGATGAAGGTGAATGAATTGTGCCGGGTGGAGGGGTATCGGGTGATTTGGTTGGAGACGGCGGCGGCGAGGGCGGGGGAGCGGAGTGTTTATTTGTCTGCGGGAGTGCATGGGGACGAGCCGGGGGCGACGTCGGGATTGTTGAAGTGGGCGGAGGCCAACGAGGCAGTGTTGAAGGCGGGAGCGTTTTTGATTTTTCCGTGTTTGAATCCGGTGGGGTTGGTGGCGAACACGCGGGTGGATGGTCGGGGGTTGGATTTGAATCGGCGGTTTCATGTGGAGGATGATCCGGTGTGCGGAGCGTGGCGGCAGGTGATGCAGGGGAGGCGGGTGAAGGTGGGGGTGTGTTTGCATGAGGACTATGATGCGCAGGGGATGTATGTGTATGAGTTGAGCTGGCTGCCGAAGGGGTGGAGTGGGGAGGTGCTGAGGCGGATCGCGACGCGGAGGCTGCCGGTGGAGGGGCGGCGGCGGATTGAGGGGCGGGTGGCGGAGGGAGGGGTGATTCAGCGGCGGCGGATTCCGGTGGGGTTGCCGGGGATGCCGGAGGCGATTGCGCTTTATGACATGGGCTGCGGAGTATCGTTGACGTTTGAGACGCCATCGGAGTTTGCGTTGGACGATCGGGTGAAGGCGCAGGCGGCGTTTTTGAAGGTGGTGGTGGGGATGGCGAAGGATTGGTGAGGCGGCTTGCGCGGATGGGGAGATTGAGCGAACGGAGGTGGATGAGTGAGAAGGTTAAAAATGAGTTGGTGGCGGCGGCCCGGGTGCTGGATGAGGCGCTGAAGGGTTTGCGGTTTGGAGAACCGGTGACGCATGTTTATCGGCCTCTGGAGTATGCGTGGGGGGCACATGAGGCGTATTTGACGCGATTTGGGGGAGGGAAGAAGCGGGTGGTGTTTTTGGGGATGAATCCGGGGCCGTTTGGGATGGCGCAGACGGGGGTGCCGTTTGGGGAGGTGGCGGCGGTGAGGGATTGGATGGGGATCGAGGTGGCGGTGGGGAAGCCGGAGGTTGAGCATCCGAAGCGGCCGGTGGTGGGGTTCCAGTGTGACAAGTCGGAGGTGAGTGGGAGACGATTGTGGGGATTGTTTCAGGAGCGATTTGGGGCGGCTGAGGATTTTTTCAGGGAGCATTTGGTGATGAATTATTGTCCACTGGTGTTCATGAGTGCGACGGGGGCGAATGTGACGCCGGAGAAGCTGCCGGTGGCGGAGAGTGGGCCGATGGAGGCGGCGTGTGATGCGCATTTGGGCGCGGTATTGAAAGCGATGGAGCCGGAGTGGGTGATTGGGGTGGGGGCGTTTGCGGAGGAGCGGTTGGCGCGGGCGGTGGGAGTGAGTGGGTTGAAGGTGAAGGACCGGAAGGAGCTCCAACCGAGTCCGGCAAGCCCGGCGGCGAATCGGGGGTGGGCGGAGGCGGCGACGAAGCAACTGCTCGCGCAGGGGGTGTGGGCTTGATTGAAGGAGATTGCTTGCCAAAGGTGCAAGGATAGCCTTTTTACTGACATGCCTATGAGCCCAAGCCGCCCCGTGTTTTTTGCCATGTGTATTGCTGCGCTGTCGTTCCTGGGAGCGGAAACCGCGGGGGCGCAGACGGAGGTGATCGTGGTGAGCGGGGGGCCGGCGATGCGGAGATGGGAGGATTTGAGGAAGCCGGGGGAGCAGCATGATCGCTGGTGGGGGAATTTTGTGCGGTCAGCGCGGGTGCGGATGCAGGAGATCAAGAAGGGAACGCCGCCGGGGACGATCATTACGTGGATGGTGTATCGGGATGCCTATGACCGGAGGTCGGCGGAGGATCGGCAGCCTTTGGTGAGTTTTGTGGAGTCGGTGAGGGACACGTATGGGGTGAGGCTGGTGTGGTTTCGGTCGGGGTCGGACGTGATCAATTACATCAACAGTGGGATGAATCGGAGGAGTGTGAAGGTGAGCGGGTTTGAGTATTTTGGGCACTCGAACAAGTTTTGCTTCATGTTTGATTACAGTTCCGATGTGTATGGGGGTTCGGGGGCGTGGCTGCATGAGACGGATTTGAAGCGGATTCGGGCGAGTGCGTTCACACCGAATGCGTATTGCCAGAGTTGGGGATGTCACACGGCGGAGAGCATGAGTGCGGCGTGGAAGAAGGCGACGGGGCTGACGCTGGTGGGGGCGTATGGAAAGACGGATTACTCGAACGGGCATCTGTCGGGATGGAAGGTGCAATTGGCGCCCGGGGCGTCTTGGCGGCGGCGGTAGGTGGTTTTTTCCATTGCAAGACGGGCTGCTGGAAACTATAAACTCCGTCCCTGCCGACCCTTGGGCTTTTCCAGGGGGGTCATCGCACAGCATTTCAACCTTCTGTCATTCACACCATGAGCCGCATCTATAACAACGTCGTCGAAACGGTTGGCAATACGCCATTGATCAAACTCAATCGGGTAGCTGCGGGTGTGCAGGCGACGATTGCGTTGAAGTGTGAGTTCTTCAATCCGTTGGGAAGTGTGAAGGATCGGATCGGGATGGCGATGATTGAGGATGGCGAGGCGCGTGGCTTGATCACGAAGGACACGGTGATCGTGGAACCGACGAGCGGGAACACGGGGATTGCGCTGGCATTTGTGTGCGCAGCGAAGGGTTACAAGCTGATTTTGACGATGCCTGAGACGATGAGTGTTGAGCGTCGGACGTTGCTGGCCTTGCTGGGCGCGGATTTGGTTTTGACGCCTGGGGCGCAGGGGATGAAGGGGGCGATTGCGAAGGCGGAAGAGATTTTGAGTCAGACGCCGAATGCGTGGATGCCACAGCAGTTTGAGAATGCGGCGAATCCGGCGATTCACGAGAAGACGACGGCGGAAGAGATCTGGAACGATAGCGAGGGCGCAGTGGATTTTTTGGTGTCAGCGGTGGGGACGGGTGGGACGATTTCGGGGGTGGCACATGCTTTGAAGAAGAAGAAGCAGTCCTTCACTGCGATTGCGGTTGAGCCTGAGGCTTCGCCTGTGATCAGCCAGACGATGGCGGGTGAACCGGTGCAACCGGGGCCGCACAAGATTCAGGGGACGGGCGCGGGGTTTGTGCCGAAGAACCTCGATTTGGCGGTGGTCTCGGAGGTGATCAAGGTTTCCAATGATGAAGCGTTTGCGATGGCGAGGCGTTTGGCGGCTGAAGAGGGATTGTTGGTTGGGATCAGCACGGGGGCGAATGTTTGTGCGGCGCTGCAAGTGGCTGCGAGGCCTGAGAATGCAGGCAAGTTGATTGTGACGATCGGGTGCTCGACTGGTGAGCGTTATCTTTCGACGGCACTGGCTGATGAAGCTCGGGCCAAGGTGGGCGCTTGATTCACGCGTTTGAAATTTTTGATCTGACTTTTTATTTCCATGTCCTCTAAAGTTCCTGCTCCTGTCATCGACGCCGCTGTCGTTCTCCCCTCTGCCAGTGAAACCTGGATGGAGAAGAATTTGAAGCCCTTGCTGATATTCGTTTGCCTCGTGATTGTGGCACTGGCGGCTTTTGGGGTGGTGAAGTATCGCACGGATGCGGTGGCCCGGGAGGCAGGTGGGGCGTTCACGGCGGCGGATTCGGTGGACGGGTTTGATGCGGTGATCGCGAAGTATCCGGGGAGCCAAGCGGCGGCGAATGCGCTTTTGGCGAAGGCTGAGATGCTTTGGGAGCAGAACCAGAAGGACAGCTCGACAGCGGCGCTGAAGACGTTTTTGGAAACGAACAGCAAGCATCCGTTGGTGACTCAGGCGAAGCTGGCCTTGGCGTCGCGTTTGGATGGGATGGGGGAGAAGGCGGAAGCGAAGAAGTTGTATGAAGAATTGATGACGAGTTATGCGGATTCCGAGGTGACGCCATTGGCTGCGATTCGGTTGGGCGATTTGCTTTGGAGCGAGGGTAAGACGGATGAGGCGAAGGCGATCTATGAGACCTTGCCGAGCAAGTATCCTGGAACGAACCAGCCGTTTTTTGATCAGGGTCAGGAGCGGTTGAAGTGGGTGGGAGCGGCGCTTCCGACGAAGGAGGTGGATCCTCCGGCCCCGCCACCAGCACCTCCAGCGCCAGCGGGTGCTGCGCCAACGCCAGCGGTGGGTGGTGCGCCAGCGGGTGTAGCGGTTCCGCCGATTCAGTTGGGTGGGGCGGGTGCAACGTCGGCTCCGATGAAGGTGACGGTGGGAGCGAATGGGGTGACGACGCCTGCGGTCGAAGTGAAGCCTGCTCCGGCACCTGCTGTTGAAGTGACGCCGAAGCCGGCGAATCCGGAAGCGGTGAAACCGTTGGCTCCGAAGCCGATTGAAGCGCCTAAGGTGGAAGTGCCTGCTCCAGATGCGAAGTCAGTGGAACCGAAGCTTGAGGTGCCTGCGCCTGAGGCGGCTGCTCCGGCGAAGCCGTAGTCGAGGAGGGCGGCGCTTCAGGTGGGTGCCGCGATCAGGTGGGATCGGAGTGGAGGGAGTTGCGGAGGCGGAGCTGATTGATGAAGAAGATGCGGGCACTCTCGGTGGCACCGTAGGCGCTTTCTTCCGGGAGGAGGTCTTGGGTTTGGATACGGAGGTCTGAGAGGGCTTTGTATAGGGGGCTGCGTGCGGTGAGGAGGGCCTCCAATTTGGCGTGAGGATCGGTGTCCTGCAGGAGAGGGCGGTCGTTGTTGTGGGCAGTGCGGCGAGCGAGGAGGGAGACCGGGGCTTCGAGCCAGACGATGAAGCCGAGGTGTCGCAGGAGGGCGAGGTTTCGGGGAATGGTGACGATGCCTCCACCCGTGGCGATGACGGCATTGCGACGACCTATCAAGCTGCGGAGGGCGGCGGATTCGCGCTGCCTGAAAGAGATTTCGCCTTCTTGCGCGAAGATGTCAGGGATGGACCGGCCGTCGGCTTGACTGATGATGAGGGAGTCGGTGTCGATGAAATCCCAGCCGAGCTTGCGGGCGATGATTTTTCCGACGGTGGTTTTGCCGGAGCCCATGAGTCCGATGAGGACGATGTTGGGGGAGCGAGGCAGGCAGTCTGGAGCTTCTTCTTGAACGAGATCGAGGATGGAAGGGACGAGGTCGGGGTCGTGCTGAAGGGCGGCGAAGTAGGTGGGATAGGCGGGGGTCCAACCGGAGGCGCGGAGTTTGGCATTGCTGACGGCTTTATTGGTCCAGCCGCGTTTGCGGTCGGGGTCTGGGGGTTTGGGGCCTGGAGGAGGGAGGGCGAAGAGGTCGGCGAGGGGGTTGAGGATGTCGCGTTGGGTGGTGGGGGCGTCGTCGCAGACGTTGAAGATGCCGGGGAGTTTTTGCAGGACGAGATGAGCGAGGGCGGTGGCGGCATCATCCCGATGGATTTGATTGATGAGTCGGCCGATGCCGTCTTCGGTTTCGACGCCGGATTTGCCGAGGAGGAGGTTTTTCAGAACGAACGAGCGGCCAGGGCCGTAGATGCCTGCGAGGCGCGCGACGGTGCCGCCTTTGGCGAGGGCCAGGTCTTCGGCCTGGCGGAGGAGGAGGCCGGTTTCGCGAGGGGGGGTGGCGGGGTCTGATTCAGTGACGGTTGAGCCGTCTTTTTGGGCGTAGACAGAAGTGCTGGAGGTAAAGAGCGGGTGGGCGGAGGGGAAGGCGGCGATGAGGTTTTCCAGGCCGTTCAAGTAAACGGAGCGGTAGGCGTCGGCACCACCGCGTCCGGAGCTGGCGCAATGAACAAAGGCGGTGACTGTTTGGTTTGGATCGAGGCTGTTGGCGAGTTGGGCGAGGGAATCGGGTGAGGTGATGTCGCATGCGGCGACGGGCCAGGGATGTTCGGCGGCGAGTCGAGCGGCGGAATCCGCTGAGTGGGTGAGGCCGATGACTTGATGTCCGGCGGCATGCAGATGGCCTGCGAGCGAGGCACCAACATATCCACATCCGGCAACAATGATCATGATCGTGAGGGGTTTTTAGGCGGGGCGGTTGGCCTTGTAGTAGGTGAGGAGGCCGTTGACGATGCCTTGGACGTAGTCCTCGATGGGACTGGATTGGAGGGAGTCGTCGATGAGGGTGCGGCCGATCCAGTGACCGAGGAGGAGGCGCTGGTAGGTTTGTTTGTGGTTCATGACGTAGGGTTCGAAGAAGATGACGGGGCAGCGGTAGAGGCGATTGGCGAGGAGGTTGCGGGCGAAGAGGTAGGGGCTGTCGGGAATGGGGAGGGCATTGGGAGTGGTGTAGGTGTAGGGGGGGAGTCCGGTGCTGGCAGCGAGGCTGGTGGCGAGGGCTTTGGCCAGAGGGATTTCCTCTTCGTGGATGCGTGAGAAGAGGCGGGTGAACATTTCGAAGCGGGTGTCGTGATTGGCGAGTTCGGAGGGGGAGTAACAGCCGTTGACGAGGAGATGAGCGTGATTGACGGGGGAGTATTGGGGGGCGGTGGCGTCTCCCCAAGATTCGGCGTTGAAGTGGAGGCAGAGGACAAGATCAGGTTTGATTTCCTGATTGACCCGGTCTGCGCGGGCGTGGATTTCAGCGACACGATAGAAGAATTTTTCGCTTTGCCACTGGATGGTGAGGAGTTTGGCTTCGCCCTGCATGCCCTGGTAGCTGTCGGTCGGGTTGGGGAAGCCGGACTGTTTGAGGGTTTCGATGGCGGTGAGGCGATGGTCGGAAGGTTTGGTTTTGGTGACGGGGCTGGGTTGGTCGCGAACGAGGGTGACGTAAGCGCCGAGGGTTTTGAGGCGGGCGGCGAGGATTCGGGCGGTGAGGAGGGAGAGGTCGCCTTCTTGAATGGCTTCGCCGGGTTTGAAGCTGAGGTGACGTTCCTCCATGACGCCATAGCTGCCACCGATGTGGCCTGGGTCGATGGCGATGTGGATGTCGCTCAAAGGTGGGCGGTCAGCAAGCGGGGGGAGTTCGGAGGCGCGGCTCCAGAAGCGAGGTGGGCTGGTTTTGGCCTGGATTCGGCTGGCGAAAGGGATGGTGACGGTGGGGTTTACCGGGTCGCCGGTTTGAATTTTGACGCCATCGGGTCCGATGATCCAGGGGGTGGGATAGTGGGTGGGTTCGAGGTAGATGGACTTCAGGGCGGCAGTGAAGTCAGCGTCGCTGAGGGCGCGGGCGTAGGTGGTCAGGGAATTCCAGTCTGGTGGGGAGCCTAGGGGTGTGGTTTGGGCGCGGAGGCTCGGCGCCAGAGCCAGAAGGCAGAGGGCGGCAAGCTGCAAGAAGCGCATGATCATTCTGACATCCTAGACTTGATCAACTGGTTCATCATCTACTAAGTAGGGGTCGAATGAATTCCGTCCCTGTTCCTGAGGCTGCTGAAGAAGATGACTGTTTGAGGCTGTTATTTTTTGGGGATGTGTTTGGCGAGGGGGGGAGGAAGGCGGTGTCGGATTGGATTCCCAAGTTGAAGGAGGAACTGGACGTGGATTTTGTGATCGTGAATGGGGAGAATTCGGCAGCGGGTCGCGGGATCACGCCGAAGATAGCGATTGGGCTGATGCGGGCTGGGGCGGCGGTGGTGACGAGTGGGGATCACATTTGGGATCAGAAGGAGATCGTGCCGTATTTGGCGGATGAACCGAGGATGTTGAGGCCGTTGAATTATCCAGAAGGAGTGCCGGGATCGGGTTCGGTGGTGTTGGAGACGAAGAAGGGGAAAGTGGCGGTGATCAATGCGCTGGGTCGGGTGTTTATGGGGCCGCAGGTGGACAATCCATTCACCCTGGTGGCGGCCTGTGCGGAGAGGTTGAGGGAAGAGACGCCGGTCATCTTTGTGGATTTTCACGCTGAGGCGACGAGCGAGAAGGTGGCGTTGGGTTGGCATTTGGACGGCAAGGTGTCGGCAGTGGTGGGGACGCATACGCATGTGCCGACAGCGGATGAGCGTGTGTTGCCCGGGGGGACGGCCTACTTAACGGATGCGGGCATGTGCGGGCCGTATGACTCGGTGATTGGGAGTCAGATTGAGCCGGTGGTGGGACGTTTTTTGAATGCGATGCCGACGCGTTTTGGCATGGGTCGGGGGATGGTCCGAGTCAATGCGGTGTTCGTTGAAGTGGAACGTTTGACGGGAAGAGCGCGTCGAATTGAGCGGGTGACCCGGGATTGGGCGGAGTGATGGTTAGACCGACTCTCGAAATGCTTGTCACCTTGCCCAGCGGCGGAGCAGCCACATTGGCTGCGTCAGCCGCTTGCCCGCTATTGGTTTAATAGCGGGCTGCGCGACTTCCTTGCCACTGAGGCCGCTGCGCTCGCCAGATCAAAATGACAATCTTTTCGAGAACCGGTCTAGGGTGGAGTGGGCTTGGAACGGGCGAAAAGGATTTGGCGGAGGAGGAAGGAAGGTGGGGGTGATGCGGTGGTTTCTAGTGAAACCAGCAAGGGGAGTCGGGTCACGTCGTTTTCGAGTTGGAAGACGCCGACTTGGATGAGGCGCAGGCTTTCCGGGTCGGTGGCGATGTGGCGTTTTTCGAGCGGAAGTTTGAGCAACTGATCGCCCACTTGAATCACGAGGGAGACCGGAGCATCGAGCGAGCTGATGGCGCCCTGGCAGATTACTTCGAATCTGCCTTTTGGCAGGGCATCGATTGTCCAGGTGATTTTCTGGATGGGAACGATGGAGGGAATCGGGTTGGGAGGAGAGGGGGAGATTTCTTGAGCTGATGCGGGGCGGAGTTCCAGTAGGCGTTCGGGTTTCGCCTTCGTTAGGGCTGGCTTGAGAGCGGGATCAGGAGGTGCTTCTTTTGTATTGGGGGGCGACAGGTCAACCACGCCACCCGATGCGATGACTTTTTGCATTTCCTGCAGTTCTCGATTGATGGCGACGGTGGTTTCGGCGCTGCGGGAGGCGGCAGCGAGGCGGGTGAGTTCGTTTATGTAGGAACTGAGCAGCGGGAGGTGAATTTTTTTCAGCTCGTTTTGATAGGTCGACTCGAGTTGTTGCCAACCGGTGGTGGGAGCGGAAGGGATAGCGGGTGATGGGGTTTGAGCGTGAAGTGGAAGAGCCCAAAGACCCAAAGAAACAAGCCCGAAGAGGTATGATCGGGCAGTCATCATGGCTGAGTGGATTCCGCGGGTTGAGTTGGACTGAGAGCCCATGCGCCTGGGCGAGGATTGCGGGAACGCGCCTCGTTTTCCCGATCTGAAATGGAGTGTTGAAGGGCGCGTTCCAGCGTGCCGCCACTTCCCATTTTGCCCACAAACGCGGCGAGACCCTGGTCGATCAGCAGATTGTGGAAGAGGCCGATATCGGGGAGGAAAAGCAAGGCAGGAAGGGTGCCGTCGGAGTCGGGGGTATTGCGGGCCAAAAGACGGAAGGTTCGTCCAGAGAGGTAGCCTGAGGTGAATTGAAGTGCGGCGCGACCAAAGAGGGCGGCGTCTTCATTGGTGAGACCGAAGTGCTGATTGAAGGGGTTGTTTGCGGTTGAAGATTCGGGATCGGAGGAGGGCGAAGCACACTTGAGCCAGAGCAAATGAATGAAGAACTCTTTGCCATCCTGGCTGACTCGGAATCGGTCGCCTGTGTTTTCCGGATGGTTTACAAAGGTGACGTTTTCGAGGTCTTGAAATCCGGAGATGCCTCCGAGGCTAGCCAGGGGTTTCGGGAGGTGAAGCGCGTTGGTGTCTTTGGATTTGGAGGTGGGTGATCGGCGCCTTTCGATGCCGCGTTGTTCGTTGTCCAAGAGGGACTGCCAATCGGGGAATCGTTGCTCAAGTTCCTGCAACTGGCTGGCGTACTGATCATTGATTGGTTTGTAGGCGAGTTCCAAAGCGGAAGCGAGTGCTGACCTGACCGAGTCGACATTGCTGGAGGGAGGGATGACGGTGTTAGTTGCGGTTTGTGGAACTGAGGTCGGAGCCGGGACCAAGCGGATGTTTTTGAACTGTACTTGATTGGAGGCGTAGGATTTCGAAGCCGCGAGGCGGAGGGTAATGGGTGAGCGGGCAAAGCGCATGGGACCGATGCGTTGGGGCTTGAATTCGAGGGGGCTTCCTTTCGTTAAACTCAACTCGAAACTGCGCCGGTTGTCGGCAGCTCCAGCGAGCAAAGAGACTTCGTGGATTTCGAACAAGGCTGTTTCGGCTGGTTCCTCTGAGGGGTCGTTAATACTTGTGGGAATTGCCGTCATGAGAGCATCGAGTTCCAAGAAGTAGTCCCCTGGAGCGAGTTTGGTCAGGGTCCACTCGGCGTAGTGGCTGGCTGTTCGCCAACCGGTTAAGCTGCCGTCGGAGGAAGCGGTGATGCCGGTGCCCTTGGCTGCGAGGGGAGTCAGAGGGAGGGCGGGGTTGGTGGAGGAGCTATTGGAGGCCAGGATTTGCTGGAGTTGGTCACGCCGTTTTTTGATTTGCAGAGCTTGTTCGTAGTCACCCGCATCAGCGACTTCGGACTCGATTCGAGCCAGTGCGCGTTCGTATTGGTCGGTCAATTTTTGGGACTGGGAGTTGATTTCGGTGGCGAAGAGGGTCTTCAGGTTGGCGAGGGCCTGGAGTTCGTCGGCAGAGGTTGGAGGGGTTTGAGCGTGAAGAGAAGATGCCTCCAGGGAAATGAGCGCGAGCGACAGAAGAAGTGTCGAAGTGCGTTTTGGAATGCGGAACAGAGAGGGCATCAGACGAGGCAGGAGATCAGCGGTTCGCAGGGATGAGTTCGATGCTGAGGAGGTTCATCAAGTTGCTTTTGACGATTGTCCGAGCTGTTAATCGGAGGGGGCTGTTGCTGTCGGTGATTTTGAGAGTGCCGAGATTTTTGACTTCCGGGCCACGCAGGGTGGTGTCCATTTCGCCGGAGAGGCTGAATGTTTTTTCATTGATCACGATGGTGCCACCCTCGAGCGGACTGCATTGATAGGTGAGGAGGACTTCGTAGCCACCTGGAGGGACGCTCGGCAGCGTCCATTCGGCGTACGCACCGGGTCGATCCCAATGGGTAAGCCACTTTTTTTCTTCATCGTAGCGAACGCTTTCAAGTTTGGCGTTGTCCAGAGGAAGCAGGATATGATCGGGAAGGAGGGACGTTTGGAGGAACTGTTTGCGGGTTTCGAGAATCAGCAACTCTTTGGCGATGCGATCCAAGTCAGTTGCGATGTGCTCGCGTTCGATGCGGGCGGCGATGGCGGCTTCGTATTCGCGGGCGCGGGCATTGGTGAGGGCGAGTTCGTCCAGTTTTGAGAGGGCGGTTTTGAGCGGGCCTAGCGAGGCTTCGAGAAGTTGGTGGTGGTGATCCAGGCGTGCCAGTTCGATTTCCTCGGGTGGGGGAGATGGGTTGGTTTTGTCGGAATCGGCAGGAAGGTTTTTGGCGGGTTTTCTGGGAGGTTTTGACGGTCCTTCGGTTTGTCCCAAAACGGGGATGGCCATGCAGGCAGCCAAGGCCAGGAACTGCACCCAACATCTCGCAGAGGCGAGGTGATTGATGAGATTAGAATTCATGGCACTCGGGTTGTAGTTCAGTCAGGATTCGACCTTCGATTTCGAGATCCAAATCGCTGCGGCAAATGTCGGCAAGAACATAGCTAAAGTGATGGTCTTGCCCACAGGAATCGCGGACGGCTTTTCGAACTAGAGGGAGCGCTTCAGGGTGACGGAGGTAGCACTTGAAATGAGCGCTGTGAATCCCATGGGTAGGCCATAGATCGGGAATCCAAGCGGCAGAGACCTGCATGCGATTGAGCATGATTTCGATGTTCTGTTGGGTGGTCTGGAACTGGCGCGCCCAATCGCCTTGGCCGATGCTGCGATGGCCTTCGATGCTGGCGGTGCCGGAGAGGATGGCGCGGCGGACTTCGGGACAAGTGGCGACGACGCCGCGGGCGAAGCAGGGAGGTCTGGGGCCGTACTCGGCCGGATAGTGGTAGGCGGGAATCTGCGAGGGATTCTCAAGGTATTCGGGGCGGGAACGGCCTGCTTTAAAGACAACGACGGCTTTGTCTCCACCCAGTCCGACGGCAGAAGCTGCGGGCATGTAGGAGCGAAGATGGCGTCCATAACAGGATTCAAAGGCGGTCCATCTGCCGATATTGAATTGTTGGTAGCACTCGAGGCCGTCGCGGATTTCGTTGATATTGGGGATGTAGTTCCAAATGCGATAGAGATGCCAGCTCTGGGTGAGGCGCAGGAGAGCTTGATAAGCGCGTTCAACTGGGGCTTCGAGCCTGTTTTGGGCGTCGATGACGATGGCTCCGATGAGGAGGGTTTCACTTTCGGTCAAGAGGAAGTCCTGATCCCACCAAATTTTGGTTGCGGCACTTCCAATTGACTCCGTATTGGGACCTGCAAGGAGGGGCAGGGGGAGCTGGAGGTTGGCTGCTTCGGGCGTCGCGTTCAATTCGACATGCTCGGCATTGAACGTGACTTGGAGGGCGGCGTGACCTTGAGAGATTGTCATTGAGCTAGAGTCTGATTTAGCGGCTTTCAGGCCGTTATGTCAAACTTTAGCATGGAGTCAATCTTTTGGTTTTTTCTTGGTTTCAACGGTGCCTGGCGACCCTGGAATGGCGGCGGGGTATTGCCAGGCGACGGGCTGGTCTGCGGTTTGCTCGAGGTGCAGGAAGGGGGCTGCCTGGGGATCGGTACGGCTGGTGTAGGCGATGTCGGAGGAGTTGAAGAAGTCTTTTTGGACGCTGTGAGGGGTTGGCGGAGCCCAGGTGGTGGATGGGTCAGTGGGGGATGCGGTTTTGATTTTGGATGAGATTTCGGGGACGTCTGTGCCAGGCGGGGTGATTTTGGTCCATTGTTCCGGCGACCAATAGTCGCCATTCCAGTTCTGATGATTGGTTTTGCGGGTGTAGAGATGCCAGCGGTCGAAGAGCACTTCGGGGACGTAGCGACTGCCGATGCGGGACACGAGAGGCGGTTGGTCGAAATCGGGGCGACCTTCGGAGGTGGATTCGAGGAGGTACTCGATTCCTTCAAGTCGAACGACGCACCAGGCATGTCCGCCGATGTCGCCGTATTTTCCGAGGGCGACGCGAACATCGTAGCCCCGGGCGGCCAACCAATCGGCGAGGAGGATAGCGGAATCTTCGCAATCGCCCATGCCGCGGGTTTGAGTTTGAAGCGCGGTTTGCCAGCGGTCCGTTTTTTCTTTTTTCACGCCGGGATCTCGAGTGTAGGCGCAACTTTGATGAACGGCGGACCAAATGGTGAATAACTGCTCAACACGGGACTGGCCTTTGGGATAAATGGATGGTGGCTGGTAGCCTGTGAGGTAGTGATTGACGTAGTGGAAGTGGCCAGAGGTATCGGCGGCGATGACGGCGTAGGTTCGATGGCAGGACGGGCACTCGTGGCTGGAACTCTCCTGGTGGCGCATGGCGCGGCTGATGTGGCTGGATTTGCAGAGAGGGCAGACGTTGTAGAAGGCGTCGTCAGAGGTTTGATGCAGGAGGTTGGGTGAGAATTCGCGCAGGCGACGGCCGGTGACGAGGAGGACTTGGTGGGCCATGCCGCCCGTGGTGGAGCGGCGAACACTGGCCAAGTGGGTCATTTCGGGTGCGATTTTGTTTAGGGAATCGGTCAGGCTGTCTTTAACGAAGTCCAAGGTGGGGCCTGAAGCTGCGCTGACGGAGATTTTGAGGTAGCGGGGTGACGATTCCTGAATCTGACTGACGACTGCGTCGAGGTTGTCGAGTGGGAGTCCGTCGTCGACGGCGCGCTGCAGCCAGGATTCGAGTTCCTGGTCCGTTTGCAGGAGGGGTTGGGAGTTAGAGATTCGGGTGTAGTTGGCAAAGTCGAGCAGACCGACTCGGAAGAGGTTGATTTTTTTGGTATCTTCGCTGCCCAAAGTCAATCGGGTCCAGAGAGCTTTCCAAGTGGTGGCGTGACTTTCGTTCAGCCCTTTGACGGTGCCGGCGATGATCGCGGAACCGAGGCAAAGGAGAAGAATGAGGCGCTTTCCCATTATGGAAACTATAACAGATACAATTAGCGGTTCAATGGGAATCGTTGGCTCTATGATGCCAAAGAGCACCGCGGAATGCAGGGATTTCTGCGATGTGTCAATTTACGTAACTCTAAAGTTTCAATATCGTTACATTATTACCTGCTTCGATTGAGGAATCGGGGTTAGTACGCAAGAGGCTATTGGCTTCTGAGAGAGCAAAGAGCGCGTCACTACGTTGGAGTCCGCTGGCCGTAAACTGACCTTTTTGAAGGACACCCCGGATGTAGTGTGGGCGGTCTCCAGGGTTGGTGACTTCATGAGAGAGGGTGGCGGTTGCTGTGGGAGGGCTGAGATCGCTGGAAGGTGTTCCGCACCATTTGAGCAGTGCAGGGCGAACGAAGAGTTGGAAAGTGACGAAAGTGGAGACTGGATTTCCCGGAAGGCCGAAGATGAACAATGGCTTGGGCATCGAGCGATGGGTGAAGAGGAAAGGTTTGCCGGGTTTGATTTTGATTCGCCATAACTGAGGAGGCATGCCGAGTTCGGAGAGGGCTGGCTTGACATGGTCTTTGTCTCCGACAGAGACGCCGCCACTCAGGATAATGATATCGTTTTGTTCTGACAGCCTTTGGAGGGTGGAGGTAGTATCAGCCATCGTATCAGGGGTATGAGCCAGTTCGGTGATCGGGAGACCGAGCTGGAGCAGCATTGCGGCGATCATGGAGCCGTTGGAATTGTAGAGCTGGCCGGGTAAGAGGGGGGCTGTGCCAGGGGGCACGAGTTCGTCGCCGGTGCTTAAGATGGCGATTCGAGGGAGGCGATAGACAGGCAAGTGAGTGAGGCCTTGAGAGGCTAGAAGGCCGATCCGACCTGGGGAAATGAGGTCGCCGGGTTGGAGGAGGATTTGGCCGGAGCAGAGATCGCTGCCTTGGAGGCGAATGTTTTCGCCTGGAACGACGGGTTCGGTGCAGGAGATGGAGTTGTCGATAACGGTGACGTCTTCCTGCATGATAACGGCATCGCAGCCTTTGGGGAGCGGCGCGCCGGTAAAGATCCGGATGGCGTGTCGGGGGGCTTCGATGGTGAGTTGGAGATCGGGACCGGCGGGTTGGGTGCCGATGACGGCGATGGGTGAAGGGTCGAGAGTGTCCGCAGCGCGAACGGCGTAGCCGTCCATCATGGAGTTATCGAATCCGGGAAGGGGGATGGTGGCTCGTTGCTGAGCGGCGCAGCGGCGATTCAGGGTTTCAAGAAGCGGAAGGGACTCCGAAGTAGTGTTCTTTGGGATGGCTTCGAGAATTTTGGCGAGGGCTTCGGACTCGGTGATCATGGGGCGCTAGAGGCAGGGGGCTCTTCAGGCAGAGGCTCCAAAGGAATTGTTGGGAGAGGGGTTGAAGGGCTGTTTATGGGGGGAGGTGCAAGCGACTGGGTGTCGGGAGAGAGAATGGGAGGGGGCTGTCCGTCGCGCCATTCGACCGCGCCAGGGTTGGTGGCTGAGGGAAGGGATGGATTGACGGCGGGGGCTGGGATGGGAGGGGGAGCGGCTGGGTCTGGCTGGAAGATGACAAGATTGCCAGGGCGAGGGTTTCCAGATTTGATATCGGCAGTGATGTGAGTGCCTTTACGTTCGGGGGAGATGGTCAGTTGAGTGAGGGCACCCGTTGCGTCCAAGGCGGTCAAGGCTTGTCCAATGGGCATGGGTTGACGTGACTGCATCTTGATGAGAACAAACTTTTGGTCAGGGTTGACGAATTCGATGATGCCCACCGCGATGGGGTCGTTCTTGGGTTTGTCGGAATCGTCCTTTGAGTCTCTGTCTTTGCTGGTGGAGGCGCAGGCGGCGAGGAGTGCGACAAAGCAAACGAGAAGTGAGCGGTGGTAGGTGATCACAAGAAGAGGGTAGGGGAATTGGAGGTGGAGAACAAGCTTTGAACCCAGAATCGGAGACTGGAGGGATTGGTGGGGAAGAGAAAGGCACCGCGACGCGAGGTCACGGTGCCTTAGAATCCCACCTGTGCCGTTCGGCATAAGGGCTCACGTATCCCAGCGAGTCCAGGTGGGAGCCCAGCGAATCCTGGAGGTCGTCTTCCCCGAGGGGCCTGACAGAACCTCCTGGTCGAGCGCTCCCATGATTGAAGAATCGGGCCGGGCCACTAATTCCGATAACGAACACTGCAGGAAAGGATCGCAGAAAACGGTTACACAAATTGGAACCGAATCGTCTGCCAAAGCATGTCAATGAGCCACCGCTAAGAAGCCGATGATGGGAGTGAGATACGTCGCTCGTCAGGCAGATGCAATGGCCAATTCGGAAGGGATGGCTCCGACTAGCGACGTTTCCAGGTGAGGACTCTGGCCAATCGGTCGGTCACGCTGCGGGAGGCCGAGGGCTGAGGTGTTTGCAGGTCGGAGTCTGCCAAGATATCGGGATCACCCGAATCAAAATCTTCTGCGCGGGGCAGGCTGAGGAATGCGGGGGGCAGGGTTTGCTCCGAAAAGGTGGCGGAGAGGTCAACGCTAGCGTCTGCGACGGTTTCCGTGGTTTGGGGAAGCTCACTTGATTGGACCAGGGGGCGCTGATTGAGCGGAGCGATGCCCGCATCGGGGCCGATGAGACCTCCTGAGAAGACGAGTTTCATGGCGTCCTCCATGGAGAGAGGGGCATCGGTAACTTTTTCGGAATCGACAACGAGGAGCAGACCGGTGGTGGGATTGGGAGTGGTGGGGATGAAGACCGAGGTGAGAGCCTTGCCTGACTTAGCATCGGTGAATTGGCCTGTGACGAAAGCGACGAGGCGCATGCCGGGCACAGGATAGTCGATGTAGGCGACGCGTTTGAAGCTTTGGGCGCCGCCGATGGTCTTGAACGAGTCGATGACTTGTTTGAGAGATTTGTAGATGAAGGAGACGAAGGGGATGCGAAGCATCAGGCGATCAAAGGCGGTGACGATATGAACGCCGATGAAGTTGGTGGCCATGAAGCCGAGGGCGATCAAGGCAACGATGGGGATGAGCACACCAATGAACCGGGTGGCCATGAGATAACGAGGGTCTTCGGTGCTGATGACCGGCTTTCCTGCGAGTTCATTGGCGAGATCAGCGAACCATTTGACGATGGGCTCGCTGGAGCCGTGGAGGAGGCTGTAGATGAACTGAAGGATGACGAAGGTGATGATCAGCGGGAGCGCGAGCGCGAGGCCGGCGAGGAACTTGTTTCGGATCCACACCATGACGCCCCCGGCTGCTGGAGCAGCAGTGGGTGGGACTAGGGATTCGGGTTGGAGGGGAGGGATCACGGAGGAACTGAAAAGTGACGTTCGATGGGTTACGACAATCGAAACGTCTTTTCTCTTCAAAAAAGGTTTCGTGATTGTAACCTGGAATTGCGAGAGAAGCAACCGCGCCGGAAGCGGGAGCGAGTCGCAAGCGGCCAGCGGACAACAGATCACTGCTATCCGGATGCACTTGAGGGGTGTTGATCGGCCGACTAAGCGCCGACGAGCATCCGGGCAGGGCTCTCGATGCAGTCTTTGACCCGCAAGAGGAAGGTGACGGCTTCTTTGCCATCCACGACGCGATGATCGTAGCTGAGGGCCAGATACATCATGGGGCGGATAACGACTTGTCCATCAATGGCCATGGGGCGCTGCTGGATGCTGTGCATGCCGAGGATCGCGCTTTGAGGCGGGTTGAGGATAGGGGTGCTGAGAAGCGAGCCGTAGACGCCGCCGTTCGAGATGGTGAAGACGCCGCCGGAGAGGTCACTGATTTGGAGTTTGCCATCTTTGGCCTTTTTCGCGTAGGCGAGGATGTCGAGTTCGAGGTCGGCGAAGGATTTTTTGTCGCAGTCGTGGAGGACGGGAACGACGAGGCCGCGTTCGGTGCCGACGGCGACGCCGATGTCGTAGTAGTGTTGGTGGACGATTTCGTCGCCCTCGACGCGGACGTTGATGCCCGGGACAGCTTTGAGAGCTTCGACAACGGCTTTGATGAAGAAGGACATGAAGCCGAGTTTGACGCCATTTTTGGCGAGGAAACCGTCTTGGAGCTTCTTGCGCATGTCCATGACAGCGGTCATGTCACACTCGTTGAAAGTGGTGAGGATGGCGGCGGTTTGTTGGGCGCTGACGAGTTGGTCGGCGATTTTGCGGCGCAGGGGTGTCATTTTCTTCCGGGTGACACGGCCTGTGGAAGGAGTGGACTGAGGAGCGGGAGCGGAAGGTTTGGGAGCTTCGGCTGGGGCCTTGAATTCGGTGATGTTTGCGGGCTCCGCTGGAGCGGGCGTTGGAGCAGGTGCCGCGACGGGAGTTGGGGCGGCTGCGACCGGGGCAGGAGCGGAGGGCTCAGGTTGAACTGGAGTTGGAGCGCCTGCGGACTCGGCGATGGTAGCGACGACATTGCCGATTTCGACATCTTCCCCTTCATTTTTGAGGATGGTCAGGGTGCCGGAGGCTTCGGCGGTGACTTCGGCGGCGACTTTATCGGTCTCTAGAGTGAGGAGGACGTCACCGACTTTGACGGCGTCACCGGTTTTGAAGTTCCATTTGGCGATTTGACCACCTGCGACGGACTCGCCGAGGGCTGGGATTTTGACTTCTGTGGACATGAGTGATGGAGGGGAAGGATGAAGAGGGGCGGTGGAGAACGATGGCGTGGATCTTAGACTTCGAAGGCGTCTTCGACGAGGCGTTGTTGTTCGTGGAGGTGAACGGCTTTGGAGCCTGCGGCGGGGCTGGCGCTGCGTTCGCGACCGGCGTAACGGACGGGGTGATTGCTGACCTCTTGCAGGCGACGAGAGATGTAAGACCAGGAGCCCATGTTGCGGGGTTCTTCCTGACACCAGACGAGTTTTTTCTGAGCGCGAGGGTAGCGTGAGACGATGGCTTTGAGCATTTCCCAGTGGAGGGGGTAGAGTTGCTCAATCCGGATGATGGCGGCATTTTTGATGCCCTGCTCTTCACGGTATTTGATGAGGTCGTAATAGACTTTGCCTGAGCAGAGGATGAGGCGGGTGACTTTTTCAGGGGCGACAGTTAGTTTGTCGTCGTCGAGGATTTCCTGGAAGGAGGTGCCTTCGGCCATGTCTTCGAGTTTGGACTGGCAGAGGGGATGGCGCAGGAGGCTCTTGGGCGTCATGACGACGAGCGGCTTGCGAATGCCGCGCTTCATTTGGCGCCGGAGAGCGTGGAAGTACTGAGCGGGGGTGGAGAAGTTGCAGACCTGCCAGTTGCCTTCGGCGCTGAGTTGGAGGAAGCGTTCGAGGCGGGCGCTGGAGTGCTCCGGGCCCTGGCCTTCGTAGCCGTGTGGCAGGAGAAGCACGAGGTGGCTGGCTTGCATCCATTTGCTTTCCGCGCTGGCGATGAATTGGTCGATGATGACTTGGGCACCATTGATGAAGTCGCCGAATTGGGCTTCCCAGCAGATGAGCACGTTGGGTGTCAGGAGGGAGTAGCCGTAATCGAAGCCGAGAACGGCGGCTTCGGAGAGGAGGCTATTGTAAACGCAGAACCGGCCCTGGTCCGGGGTGAGGTTTTGGAGCGGGATGAAGCGTTCGCGAGTCTCGGTGTCGTAGAGGACGGAGTGGCGCTGGGAGAAGGTGCCGCGACGGCTGTCCTGGCCGGAGAGGCGGACGCCATGGCCGTCGGTGAGGAGGGTTCCGAAGGCGAGGGCCTCGGCGTGTGCCCAGTCGAAGCCTTCACCGGTTTCGATGGCCTTGCGGCGGGCAGCGAGGAATCGGCGCTCGATGGTGGGGTGGAGGCGGAATTCGGTGGGGGTGTCGAGGAGTTTGGTGCCGACGGAGCGCAGGGTATCGATGGGGACCCCGGTGGGGATGACATCGTAGCAGTAGCCGGGTTGAGGGATAAAGAGGAAACCTTCGAAGGGGTTGCCACCGGCTTCTTTCTCACGTTTTTGAAGGCCTTGGACGCCGTCTTCGAGCTCCTGGACGAGTTCTTGTTCGAGGGTCGCGGCTTGCTCCGATGTGAGGACGTTGGAAGCGATGAGTTGGTCCCGGAACAGGGTGGCTGTGGAAGGATGGCTGGCGATGGCGCGGGCCATGTTGGGCTGGGTGAATGCGGGCTCGTCGGTTTCGTTGTGGCCGTAGCGGCGGTAGCAGACGATGTCGATGACGACATCACGGGCGAAGGTTTGCCGGAACTCGAGGGCGAGCTGGGTGACCCAAGCGATTTCGAGGGGGCAGTCACCATTGACATGGAAGATGGGGACTTCGAGGAACTTGGCGATGTCGGTGCAGTAGTCCGAAGAGCGGGCGTCAGCGGGAAGGGTGGTGAAACCGATCTGGTTGTTGACGACGAGGTGGATGGTTCCGCCGGTGCGATAGCCGGGCAGTTGGGAAAGGTTCAGCACCTCGGCAACGATGCCTTGGCCGGCGAAAGCGGCGTCACCGTGAACGAGGACGGGGATGACTTTTTTGCGTTCGAGGGTGTCATCGAGAGCGCGCTGGCGGGCGCGGGCCTTGCCTTCGACAACAGGGTCGACGGCTTCGAGGTGGCTGGGGTTGGCGGCGAGCATGATGCCGACGCTGTCGCCAGACTCGGTTTGGCGAACGGTTTCGAAGCCGAGGTGATATTTCACGTCGCCATCGCCAGCGACCATGTTGGGGACGTAGTTTTCGGTGAACTCGTAGAAGAGAACTTCGAGGGGTTTGCGGAGGAAGTTGGCGAGCACGCTGAGGCGGCCGCGGTGGGCCATGCCCATGACGATTTCTTTGCCGCCGAAAGTTGGCAGGCCTTCGAAGATGGTGCCGAGGGCAACGAGGAGGCCTTCACCGCCTTCGACGGAGAAGCGTTTTTGGCCGACGTAGCGGCGGTGGAGGAAGCGCTCGAAGGTTTCGGCCTCGAGGAGCCAACGGAGGGCGCTGATTTGTTTTTTGGCAGGGGGAACTGGGCGGTCGAGGCGATTTTCGATGCGATCCTGAAGCCACTGGCGGACTTCGGGAGTGTGGATGTGCATGTACTCGAAGCCGATCCGGTCGCAGTAGATGGAACGGAGATCGTTGAGCATCGCACTGAGCGGCATGGATTTGCCTTGGCGGAAGAGTTGAGTCTGGATGGACTCTGACATGTCGCTCTCGCTGAATCCGAGAGAGGCCAGGCTGAGGATCGCTGGGCTGGGGGCGGTCTTGCTGAGAGGGTCGAGCCAGGATGCGGTGTGGCCGAGCGAGCGGAAGGTGTGGAGTGCGTTGGAGACGCGCATCCGGAAGTTGAGCGTCTCTTCCGAGAGGGATTGGGGGAGGCTGGAAGAGGCGTTTTTCTTGGTGCCCAAGTGGGCCATGCCGAGTTCGAAACCCTCAAAGAAAGAGGCCCAGGTGGCGTCCACGGATTTGGGGTCTAGAGACCATTGGGAGTATTGGGATTCGAGGATGTCCTGATTCGAACGGGACGGTAAAGTGGCGCTCATGGATGGTGCTGAATATTTTTGGGGGAGTCAATCATCTACCGCATTCAGGTGGTGTGCAACTGCCGAGGTGGTAGAAAATGAGCCGAAAACTGGTGATTTTGGGATTAGTGAAGAGTCAATTCGGATTGACCTTGATGAAAGGGATGGGAAGAAGGGGGGGATGGCAGCATTTGTTGACGCATTGACGGTGAGGACGCAGGGGAAGGGGACCTATGAGATTACGGAGGCGTGCGAGGAGGTGGTTCGTAAGAGTGGCGTTAGAACGGGAATGACAACGGTGTTTGTGCAGCATACGAGTTGTTCGTTGGTGGTCTTCGAGAATGCGGACCGGTCTGCGAGGACGGATTTGCATGCGTTTTTTGACCGATTGGTGCCGGAGGAGGCGGACTATTTTGTTCATACGCATGAGGGGGCGGATGATATGCCGAGCCATTTGAGGATGGCTTTGACGCGGACGTCGGAGGTGATTCCGGTGGTGGAGGGGAGGCTAGCGCTGGGGACGTGGCAGGGGATTTTTCTTTTTGAGCATCGCCGGGCACCGCATGTGAGGTCGGTGGTGGTGAGTGTGGTGGGGTAGAAGAGGAAGGCAAGAAGTCTGGAATGGCGGTTGACCTGGGAGGTTCGACGGGTAGATTCGGCGCTCTCTAAATGAAAACCACCCTTCAAGCTGCCGTCGCAGCCACGCTTGCCGTTGCCGCACCCCTGTTCAGTCAAACTCCAGAACCTGCTGCGCCTGCGGGCGAACCTGCGACTGCTCCGGCTCCCGCAACTGGTCCTGCAGACATGAGCAAGGTGAGTTACTTCATTGGCACCAACATTGGTGGTCAGATGAAGAGCCAGGGGATCAAAATCAACATGGAGGAGTTGGCCGCAGGCATTAAGACCGCGCTGGAGGGTGGGACACCCAAGTACACTCAAGAGCAGCTGGCCACCGCGATGCAGGCCTTTGAAGGCGAGATGCAAGCGAAGCAGGCAGTGATGCAGGCTGAGGAAGCAAAGAAGTTCGAGGCCGCGAAGGCTGAGGGCGAGAAGTTTTTGGCTGAGAACAAGAAGCGCGAGGGCGTGACGACGACGGCGAGTGGCCTGCAGTATGAAGTGCTCACGAAGGCTGACGGTGCCAAGCCTGCTGCAACTGACCAAGTGAAGGTGCACTATCATGGCACGCTGGTGGGCGGTAAAGTGTTCGACAGTTCGCGTGATCGCGGAGAGCCAGTGACTTTTCCTGTGCAAGGGGTGATCAAGGGCTGGGTCGAGGCTTTGCAGTTGATGCCTGTTGGGTCGAAGTGGAAGTTGTTTATTCCTTCCGAACTGGCTTATGGCAAGCAAGGTGCAGGGGCTGACATTGGTCCGGATTCGGCACTCGTGTTTGAAGTCGAGTTGCTTGAGATCGTGAAGTAGTCCCTGGCGACAACTTTTTTGAAAGGGCGAACCGGGTAACGGTTCGCCCTTTTTTGTGACGTTCTACGAGGAGGTGAGGAGTTTGCGGAAGGCTCCGCTGGGGTTGGCGTAGTTCGGGTAGGCGGGGTCGGGGTTTTCGGTGGGAAGGTAGCGCCAGTGTTTGTACATCCACATCCAGCATTCAGGATGTGCGCGGATGGCTTTTTCGAAATGGTTCCAGACCTGCTGGGTGATGGCGGTGACGTCGTCTTCAGGAGTGGGGCGGATGGCGCTGAAGATTTGGACGCGGTAGGTGCCGTTGGGCCATGGGATGCAGACGCCGGTGATGATTGAGAGGCCGAGTCGCTGGGCGAGGGTGGTGTGGAGGGTGGGGACGCAGGTTTTGAGTCCGAAGCATTCGATGACGGTGGTGGCGCGACCGGGCTTCATGTTGAGGTCGGTCAGGAGACCGGCGTGGCCCTGGCGTTTGAGGCTCTTGATGAGGCGGAGCATGGCACCGTCTGAGGAGATCACTTGGTGACCGGAATGCTGACGGAGGGTGGTGAAGATTTCGGTGAGGGCAGGGTTCTTGAAGTCCTGGGCGACGACGTTGAATTTGATGTCGCGAAAACCCCAGATGAGGCTGACGAATTCGAAGTTACCGAAGTGAGGGGTGACCCAGATGGCACCGGTTTCGCGGGCTTGATTTTCAGCGGCGGGGTCGTCGAGTTGGATTTCGACATGGGACTGCCAATTGGAGCGGGTGAGGCTGCGTGCCCAAAAGAGGTCGATGAAAGTACGGGCGAAGGTTTGGTAGGAGCGGCGAGCGATTTGGGCACGTTGATTGGGGGTGTATTGATCACCGAAGGCAACGCGAAGGTTTTCGAGGGCGGTGCGTCGGCCACGAGCGTCGAGCCAATAGGCCAGGGTGCCGATGGTTCGCGCGAAAAACAGGATGAGGCTGCGGGGCAGTCGCGGGATGAGCCAGGCGAACGACCGGACGAGTTGGGCCTCCAGAAAATATCGAATCCTTTTCACGTTGTCATTTGGCACTTGGTTAAATCGCGGTAGGTTGGAGGATGCCAGTGCCGACCCTGACGACGATTCTCAAGCGCATCTTGAAGCAGCCTACTGCACCTTTCCACGAATACCATGTGAGGGGTGAAATCCAGAACATTCTGGAAGGTTGTCCCCATGTGAAGACGAAAGTGGACAAGTTTGGGAATCTTTTGGTGACTTACAAAAATGGGAAGCGGAAGAGTCGTGAGCCGTGGGTATTGGGGGCGCACATGGATCATCCTGGGTTTGTGAAAAATCCGGCGAGCAAGGGAGAGTGGGAGTTTTTGGGCGGGATGCCGAGGGTGGAGGTGGAAGCCGGGGTCAAGGCGGGATTGCGGAAAATCAAAGGTGAGATTGGGACCTGGAACTTTCCGGTGAAGATCAGTGGGGAGAAGATCGAAGCGGCGGCGTGTGATGATTTGGTGGGGTGTGCGATTATTTTGGCGGTGATCTGGGATCTGGCGAGTTTGGACATGGAAACGACGTTTCATGCGGCGTTTACCCGTGCGGAAGAGGTGGGATTCCTGGGGGCGTGGCAAGTGGGTCAGAAGTGGCCTTATCCTGAGGATGCGGTGTTTGTTTCGGTGGAGACCAGTCGGCCGGTGAATGGTTCGGTGATGGGTGGCGGTCCGATTGTGCGGGTGGGGGATCGGCTTTCGGTTTTTGACGGTGAGGCGGTGGCGGCGCTGACATTGACGGCGGCGGAGCAGGGGTTGAGGGTGCAGCGTTGTTTGCTGGATGCGGGAGCGTGCGAGGCGAGTGCGATGCAGGCGTGTGGTCGACGTAGCGTGGGTGTGTCCGTGCCGTTGGGCAATTATCACAACATGGACGAGGCGAAGAAAATCGCTGCGGAATATGTGATGATGGAAGACGTGAAGTCGATGGTCAATCTGCTGAAGGCGTTGGTGGCGACCGGGCGTGAAGGGATTGAGGTCAGGACGATTGCAGAGCGGGTGGAGTTGAAGATGAGTGATTATGCCGCTCACTTGAAGGCCGGGAACAAGGCGTTTTAGGGGTCCCGCAGCGATCCTGTTGAATCCCGGCTTGCGTGTTGGCTGGGGCGGGGTTTGGTGATGGCTCCCTTTTATGAGCAGCGACCAACGCAGACCGTTCCCCTTCGACGAATTTGAGCCGAAATGGCAAGACCAGTGGGAGGGCGCCCAAGCCTTCCGGACACCGAATCCGGGAGATGCTGATTTTGATGCTTCCAAGCCGAAGTATTATGTCCTGGACATGTTTCCTTACCCGAGTGGTCAGGGATTGCATGTGGGGCATCCGGAGGGTTATACGGCGACGGATATCATTGGGCGGTTCAAGAAGATGTCGGGGTTCAATGTGCTGCATCCGATGGGATGGGATGCATTTGGTTTGCCGGCGGAGCAGTATGCCATCAAGACGGGGCAGCATCCACGGAAGACCACGGAGAAGAACATCGAGGGATTTCGGGGGCAGTTGAAGCGATTGGGATTTGCGTATGACTGGAGTCGGGAGGTGAACACGACGGATCCGGGGTATTTCAAGTGGACGCAGTGGATCTTTTTGAAGTTGTACAACAGTTATGTCGATGAGGTGACGGGCAAGGCGCGGCCGGTGAGTGAGTTGGAAGCGAAGGGGATGAGTCGGGAGGAGATTGATGCGCGGCGGCTGGCGTATGTGAGTGAGGCGCCGGTGAACTGGTGCCCGGAGTTGGGGACGGTGTTGGCGAATGAGGAAGTGGTGGATGGCAAGAGCGAGGTGGGTGGGTTCCCTGTGGAGCGGCGTCCGATGCGGCAGTGGATGCTGCGGATCACGGCGTATGCGCAAAGGTTGATTGATGAGTTGGATGGGCTGGACTGGCCTGAGAGTATTCGATTGCTTCAGCGCAACTGGATCGGGCGGAGTGAGGGGGCGCATGTGACCTTCAAGATCGCAGAATTTGAGCGGGAGGTGATGGTTTTCACGACGCGGCCGGACACGTTGTTTGGGGCGACCTACATGGTGTTGGCCCCTGAGCATTCTTTGGTGAGCGAGATCACGACGGCTGAGCAGCGTGGGGCGGTTGAGGTGTATCAGAGGACGGTGATGTCGAAGTCAGACTTGGAGCGGACCGAGTTGGCGAAGGAGAAGAGCGGTGTGTTTACCGGGGCGTATGCAATCAATCCGGTGAATGGGGAACGGATTCCGATTTGGATCGCTGACTATGTTTTGATGGGATATGGGACGGGAGCGATCATGGCGGTGCCGGGGCATGACGAGCGGGACTTTGAGTTTGCAGAGTTGTTCAAGTTGCCGATCAAGCAGGTGGTGCAACCGCCGGAGGGCGTGAAGTGGCAGGGGTTCACGGATGATGGTGTGGCGGTGAACTCGGGGTTTTTGGATGGGCTGACGACGGCTGAGGCGAAGGTGAAGATGGCGGCTTGGTTGGAGGAGAAGGGTTTGGGTCGTGGGACAGTGAATTATAAGCTGCGCGACTGGTTGTTCAGCCGGCAGCGGTATTGGGGGGAGCCGTTCCCGATTGTTTGGGAGGATGGGAGTCATCGGGCCGTGGCGGACAGTGAGTTACCTGTCGTGCCACCGGAGATGGAGGACTTTAAGCCGACGGGGACGCCGGAACCGCCGTTGTCGAAGGCGACGGACTGGGTGCGCTATTCGGAGACGGCGAGGCGGGAATTGAACACGATGCCGCAGTGGGCGGGATCGTGCTGGTATTACCTGCGGTATTGCGATGCGGCGAACACTGAGCGGTTTGTGAGTGAGGAGGCGGAGCGCTATTGGATGGGTGGAGGCAAGCCGGGCGGAGTGGATTTGTATGTGGGTGGGACGGAGCATGCGGTGCTGCATTTGTTGTATGCCCGGTTTTGGCACAAGGTGCTGTTTGATCTTGGGTTTGTGAGCACGCCGGAGCCGTTTCAGCGGCTGGTGAATCAGGGGTTAATCATGGGAGAGGACGGACAGAAGATGTCGAAGAGCCGAGGGAATGTGGTGAATCCTGACGATGTGGTGGCGGAGTATGGGGCGGATTCCTTGCGCCTTTATGAGATGTTCATGGGACCGCTGGAACAGGTGAAGCCATGGAGCATGAAGGGGGTGGAGGGGGTGCATCGATTCCTGGCGCGAGTGTGGCGGGTAGTGATGGAGCAAGACCAAGCTGGGGAATGGGTGGTTTCCAGTCAGTTGCAGGATGTGGCACCCGAGAAGAAACTGACCAAGGTGCTGCATGAGACGATCAAGAAATGCGGAGAGGACATTGAGAAATTGAGCTTCAACACGGCGATCAGCCAGATGATGATTTTGACCAATGCGCTGACGCAGAGTGAGGTGAGGCCTGCAAGTGTGGTGGGGATTTTCCTGCGGGTGTTGAGTCCGTTTGCGCCGCATGTGGCGGAGGAGTTGAACGCGCTTTTGAGGGGGGTGTTCCCGGAGAAGGCGGCTGCTGGGTTTGTGGCGGATTCGGTCTGGCCCGTGTTTGATCCTGCGGCTCTGGTGGAGGACGAGGTGGAGATCGTGTTTCAGGTCAACGGCAAGTTGAGGGACAAGGCCGTAGTGCCGGTGGGCGCTGCGAAGGAAGAGGTGGAGAAGATTGCCTTAGCGAGCGCGAGGGTGCAGGAGTTCATGGAAGGGAAGCCGGTGAAGAAGATCATCGTGGTTCCCGGCAAATTGGTGAATGTGGTGGTGTGATGCGTCATGCGCCTAGCGATCCTGCATTACACGAAGCCACCTGTGGTGGGTGGCGTGGAGCGTGTTGTGGGGGAGCAGGCGCGGGCGATGGAGCGGTTGGGTTGGACGGTCTGGGTGTTCGGTGCGGCCGAGCGTGAAGTGTTCCGGAGAAGACTTGAGGAGGGTGGGTTTGATGCGGTGATCGTGCACAATGTGTTTACAATGCCGTTTGATTTGGCTTGGACGAGGGAGTTGACCGGACTGGCGGAGAAGAGCGTCGGGGTGTGTTGGGTGAATTGGGTTCACGACGTGGCTGCGGTGAATCCTGCGTATGCGGAGGCAGGATGGGAGGAACCGGCGCCGAAAGCGATTGATGTGGCGGTGTCAAACCTGAGGGCGCGAGAATGGGCGGGGGTCTCGGGCAAGAGGGTGGAAGACGTCGTGGTGATTCCCAATGGGGTGGATGCTGCCGGTGTTTTGGGATTGACTGAGCGGGTGGGGCGGTTGGCAGATGTGCGGAAGTTGTGGGGGAGTGATCTCAACTTGTTGCAACCTGCGAGGCTGGTGCGGAGGAAGAATGTGGAGCTTGGGATCGGGTTGATAGCGAGTCTTCGGGATCGGGGGGTTGAGGCGAGACTGATTGTCACGGGCGCTCCGGATCCGCATCAAGCCGATGGCAGGCGCTATTTTGATGAACTGAAGGGATTGTCGGGGAAGCTTGGAGTCGAGCAGCAGGTGGTGTTTGGGGGAGAGGAAAGGGAGCTTGGTCATGATGACCTGAGAAGCCTCTATGCCTTATGTGACGGGTTGTTTTTTCCCAGTTGGAGCGAAGGGTTTGGATTGCCTTTGCTGGAGGCGAAACTGCATCGATTGGCGATTTGGTGCAGCGATTTGCCGGCGCATCGCGAGGTGATGGGGATGGCGGCGCATTGGTTTGAACCGCAGGTCGGGGCGGAAGAATTGGGGGAAAGGATGGCGAGTTGGTGTCGAACGGATGAGTGGCTGCTGGGGCGACGGCGCATTTGGCGAGAGCATGACTGGGGGTGGCTGTGTAAAGAACGGCTTGTGCCTTTGCTCCAGGCGGGTATCGAAGGGTAATGACTCGGAATCTTTCTCCACAGCCTGAAGTTCTCGCCCTGTTGGAAGCACGTCACGGAAACTCGTTTGGGTTTCTGGGGAGACAGAGGCTAGGGGATGGGCGAGCGGTGGCGCGGACTTTTCAGCCGACCGCTCTGCGGGCCTGGTTTTGGCACGAGGGGGCGATGAGCGGAGTGGAGGCTGAGAAGGCGCACCATTATGGGTTGTTTGAGTTGCTCTTAACTGAAGAACAAATGGGGGGGCGATATGAGTGGGAGTATGAGTCGTTTGAAGGGCATCGCTGGCGGGTGAGAGACCCCTACTCGTTCGGACCGTTGTTGGGCGAGCAGGACATGTATTACTTTCGCGAAGGCACGCATCGACGGTTGTATGACTGTCTGGGGGCGCATCCCAAGACGCTGGATGGTGTGGCGGGGATGCAGTTTGCGGTGTGGGCGCCGAATGCGCGACGGGTGAGTGTGGTGGGTGATTTTAACCAGTGGGATGGGCGGGTGAACCCGATGCGGTTGAGGATTGAATCGGGCATTTGGGAGATCTTTTTGCCGGGAGTTGGGTTGGGGGCGCACTACAAGTTTGAGGTGTTGAATGCCGAGGGGCATCCTGTGACGAAGAGCGATCCCTTTGCCTTTTTCTCTCAGCATGGAACGCAGACGGCGAGCCTGACTTTTGATTTGGAGCAGTATGCCTGGAGTGACGGGGAGTGGATGATGGAGCGGCGGAATCGGAATTTGTATGCGTCCGCGATGAGCATTTATGAGGTGCATCCTGGATCGTGGAAGCGGGTGCCGCATGAGGACAATCGCTGGCAAACGTGGGGGGAGATGGCGGATGATTTGATTCCGTATGTGACGAGTCTTGGTTTCACTCACATTGAGCTCATGGGGATGTCTGAGCACCCTTTTGATGGCTCCTGGGGGTATCAGGTGACGGGTTATTATGCTCCGACAAGCCGGTTTGGGAATCCGGATGAGTTCCGCGGGTTTGTGGACCGGTGTCACCAGGTGGGGTTGGGGGTGATATTGGATTGGGTGCCGGGGCATTTTCCCAAGGATTCGCATGGGTTGGCGCAGTTTGATGGTACGGCCCTTTTTGAGCATGCGGATCCGAGGCAGGGAGAGCATCAGGACTGGGGGACTTTGATCTTCAACTATGGGCGCAATGAGGTGCGGAATTTCCTCGTAGCGAATGCGCTGTTCTGGCTGAAGGAATATCACATTGATGGCCTGCGAGTGGATGCGGTAGCGTCGATGTTGTACCTGGATTATTCCCGCAATGAAGGTGAGTGGGTGCCGAATGCGTTTGGGGGAAGGGAGAACTTGGATGCGATCGCATTCATGAAGGAGTTGAACCGGGTTTGTTACGAAGAGAATCCCGGGACGACGATCATTGCGGAGGAAAGCACGGCGTGGCCGGGTGTGTCGAAGCCTGTGGATTCGGGTGGGTTGGGTTTTGGGTTCAAGTGGAACATGGGGTGGATGAATGACACGCTGAGTTACATGGAGCATGAGCCGGTGCACCGGAAGTATCACCATGGGGAGGCAACTTTTTCGATGTTGTATGCCTATGACGAGAACTTCATTTTGGTGCTGAGCCATGACGAGGTGGTGCATGGGAAGGGATCGATGATCAACAAGATGCCGGGGGATCGGTGGCAGAAGTTTGCGAACTTACGGATGTTTTATGCCTGGATGTGGGCGCATCCGGGGAAGAAGCTGTTGTTCATGGGGGGCGAGTTCGGGCAATGGAACGAATGGAGTCACGAACGTAGCCTTGATTGGCATTTGTTCTTGGGGGCGGAACATGCCGGACTGCAAAAGCTGGTTGGGACGCTCAATCATTTGTACACGGGGCATCCGGCTTTGCATGAGAGTTGTCATCAGTCCGGGGGTTTTCAATGGCTGGATGCGAATGATGCGGATGGGAGCCTGTTTGTGTTTGTGCGCTTGGCGCCGAGCGGGGAGAAGGTTTACGTGGTGGTGAATGCAACACCGGTGCCAAGAAAGGGATATCGGATGGGAGTGGCGGAGTCGGGTGTTTACCGTGAGTTGTTGAATACGGATGCGGGTGAGTTTGGCGGTTCCAATGTGCTGAATGTGCCCGCGATGCTGTCGACGCCGGGGGAATGGCAACAGCAGCCGCATAGTGTGGTGCTGGATGTGCCGCCGCTGGGGGCGGTTTATTTGGGGAAGATCTGAACCCGTAGTTCGGGTTAACGACGACACAAAAAACCTGAACCGCTGTGCCAGGGGAGGCTAACGGTTCAGGTGATTTGAAGTGAAGACCTCTAGGAGGCGTCGGAAGTGCTTTCGGCGGGTTCGGCGTCTTCGGTTACGCGAGCGTCGGTAGTGAATTTGAGGCCTTTGCCCTCTTCGTTGGCGATGACCTGGACGCGGTCACCGGCTTTGACGTCGCCACGGAGGACGTGTTCGGCGAGGGGGTCTTCGATGTGTTTCTCGACGGCGCGACGCATGGGGCGGGCACCGTATTGAGGATCGTAGCCCTCCTTCATGAGGAACTCGCGAGCGGTTTGGTCGAGAACGAGTTCGATCTTCTTGTGGCGAAGGCGAGTGAGGACCTTGCTGACTTCGAGGTCGACGATGCTGGTGAGTTCGGTCTTGTCCAGCATGTGGAAGACAACGATGTCATCCAGACGATTGAGGAACTCGGGTTTGAAGAACTTCTTGGCGTGTTCGCCGATTTTGCCCTTCATACCATCGTGATCGGCGGAGTCCTGGGCCATGGCGCCGAAACCGAGGGAGGTTTGGCGTTTGATGGATTCGGCTCCGATGTTGGAGGTGAGGATGACAATGGTATTGCGGAAGTCGATCTTGCGGCCGAAGTTGTCGGTGACTTGGCCTTCTTCGAGGATCTGAAGGAGGAGGTGCATGACGTCCGGGTGGGCTTTTTCGACTTCGTCGAAGAGCACGACGGAGTAGGGGCGACGACGGACGGCTTCGGAGAGTTGGCCGCCTTCTTCATAACCGACGTATCCGGGAGGGGCTCCGATGAGGCGGCTGGCGGTGTGTTTCTCCATGTACTCGGACATGTCGAGTTGGATCAAGGCATCCGCGCTGCCGAACATGAATTCGGCGAGGTTTTTGGCGAGGAAGGTTTTGCCGACGCCGGTGGGGCCGAGGAAGAGGAAGGAGCCGATAGGGCGACGTGGATCTTTGAGGTCGGCACGGGAGCGGCGGAGAGCTTTCGAGATGGCGATGACGGCTTCGTCCTGGCCGATGACGCGGCTTTTGAGTTCGGCCTCCATTTTGAGGAGTTTCTCGGCTTCGGCCTGTTCCATGCGCTGAAGGGGGACGCCGGTCCATTTGGCGATGACGGACATGATTTCGTCCTCATCGACATCGACGGTTTTTTCCTGGCTAGCATTGCGCCAGGTTTCGAGGAGGCCGTCGAAGCGTTTTTTGGCCTGCTTTTCCTTGTCGCGAAGGTGGGCGGCTTTTTCGAAGTCCTGCTCGCGGATGGCTTCCTCTTTTTCGATGCGGATGGTTTCGATTTCTTCCTCGATGCCCTTGAGTTCGGGTGGGCGGGTCATGGCGGCGATGCGGGCTTTGGAGCCGGCTTCGTCCATGATGTCGATTGCCTTGTCAGGGAGGAAACGGGAAGGGAGGTAGCGGGAGGAGAGTTCGACGGCAGCGACGATGGCCTTCTCGGTGAAGCGGGCCTTGTGGTGCATCTCGTATTTGCTCTTCAATCCGCGAAGGATCTTGATGGCGTCTTCGACGGAGGGTTCTTCGACCTTGACGATTTGGAAGCGGCGTTCGAGAGCGGCGTCTTTTTCGATGTATTTGCGATACTCGTTGAGGGTGGTGGCGCCGACGCACTGCAACTCGCCACGTGAGAGGGCGGGTTTGATGATGTTGGAGGCATCCATGGCACCTTCAGCGGATCCTGCGCCGACGATGGTGTGGAGTTCGTCGATGAAGAGGATGACGTTTTTATTGCGACGGATTTCGTCCATCACGGCTTTGATGCGCTCTTCGAATTGGCCGCGGTATTTGGTGCCGGCGACCATGAGGGCGAGGTCGAGGGTGATGACGCGTTTCTCCCGGAGGATTTCGGGGACGTTGCCGATGGCGATTTCCTGGGCGAGACCTTCGACGATGGCGGTTTTGCCGACACCGGCTTCACCGATGAGGACGGGATTGTTTTTGGTGCGGCGGCAGAGGATTTGGATGACGCGGGCGATTTCATCCGCACGACCGATGACGGGATCGAGTTCGCCTTTTTGGGCGAGTTCGGTGAGATCGCGACCGAAGGCGCGGAGAGCAGGGGTTTTGCTTTCTTTCTTGGAGCCGGATTGACCGCTGGGGTCTTTCTCGTTGCCGCTGTTGCTGCTGCCTTCTTCGTCTTCGTCCTCGTCTTCATCCTGGCTGGTGAAGTTGGGGTCGAGTTCTTTGAGGATTTCGTTGCGGGCCTTGTCGAGATTGATGTCGAGGTTCCGGAGGACCTGGGCGGCGACGCCTTCACCTTCGCGGAGGAGGCCGAGGAGGATGTGTTCGGTGCCGACGTAGGAGTGATTGAGGGCCTTGGCTTCTTTGGAAGCGAGGGCGAGGACCTTCTTCACGCGAGGGGTGTAAGGGATGTTGCCGACCATTTTGGTCTCGGGACCGGAGCCGACCTGTTGCTCCACTTGCATGCGGACGGTTTCGAGATCGAGACCGAGTTTGTGGAGGACATTGACGGCGACGCCCTGGCCGAGTTTGATCAGGCCGAGCAGGATGTGTTCGGTGCCGACGTAGTTGTGGTTGAAACGATCTGCCTCTTTGCGGGCGAGGGCGAGGACCTGTTGGGCGCGTGGGGTAAAGTTATTCATCATTAGTCTCCTGGAATGAGCCTCCAGTTGGGGGTGGGGATTCGCTATGGGATACGTTAACGGGGGGGGCAATGGATTGCAACCTTAGGCGGGTGATTTCCGCGCGCATGATGTCGCGTTCATCAGGGGTGAGTTCCCTTTCGGCCTGGAGTTGGAGGTGGGCGGGTTGAATTTCGAGAAGGAGCATGTCGAGGAGGCCGCGGTCGCAGTCGGGGACGATGTCGAGATCGGCGCCGAGGCGGAGAAGTGAGAGGAGATTGAGGGCTTCCTTGGAGCTAAGAATGTGGGCATGGCGGAGGATGGCGTAGGCGCGACCGATTTGGTCCCGGAGGTGCGTTGGGCTATCCTCTTTGAGCTTGGCCCGTGCCATGTTTTCAGAACGAACCACGCCTTCGATGACTTTTTCGATTTGGGCGATGATTTCGGACTCTTTTTCTCCCAGGGTGTGCTGGTTGGAGATTTGGAAGAGGTTGCCGAGGGCTTCGGTGCCTTCACCATAGAGACCGCGGACGGCGAGGCCGATTTTGCCGACGGCTTTCACGACCTGGCTGATTTGGTCGGTGAGGACGAGGGCGGGGAGGTGAAGCATGACCGAGGCGCGCATGCCGGTGCCGAGGTTGGTGGGGCAGGCGGTGAGGTAGCCGAAGCGGGAACTGAAGGCGTAGGCGAGTTCTTGTTCGAGTTCGGTATCGACCTGATCGACGAGGGCGAAGGCGCTGCGGAGGTTGAGGCCGGCGCGGATGCCCTGGATGCGGAAGTGGTCCTCCTCGTTGATCATGATGGAGATCGACTGTTTGCGATCCACCACGACGCCGCAGCCGGTGGAGCGGGCGGCGTGTTCGCGGCTGATGAGGTGGCGTTCGACGAGGACTTGTTTGCGGATTTTGGAGAGATTGACGTATTCGTCGCTGAACCCATCCTTCATTTCGGGGAGGGCTTCGACGACGGATCGGACATTGGCGAGAAGGTCGACGCGTTGTTGTTCCTGGGAGAAGCCGGGGAAGGGATAGTCTCTGAGATTCCGGGCGAGGCGAACCCTTGAGGTCATGACGATCTCCGAATGCGGACCGCTGCCGCGCATCCAGTCGGCAGGGTTTTTGATGAGGGTGGAGAAACGCATCATGGCATGCTAGGGGATCTGAGCATTACGATGGCTAGGCGATGAAGGGAACGCAAGGACGCGTTGGGGACCGGCTTTTGAGAGTGGGTGAAAAGATGGAGTGAAGGTGTCACAAAAAGTTTAGGCGCCCTGGGATTCCGCTTGAGGTGCTGGAGTTTGCAAGGCTTGCATCTCGATTTTGATCCGGGCGGCCTCTTCGTAGCGCTCCTCGTCGATGGCGGATTGCAGTGCGTGTTTGAGTTCTTCCATGGAGGCGTTGCGACGGGAATCAGCGATGGCGCGGGTGGGGATCTTTCCCAGATGGCGGGTGCCTTTGTGCATTGAGGAAAGGAGTTGATCCAGACCCTCCTGGAAGGTGTCGTAGCAATGCGGGCAGCCCATGCGACCGATCTTTTTCAATTGGGCGGAGGTGAAGCCGCAGGAGGGGCAGGTGAGGACGTCGTTGCGTTGGACGTTGGTGGTGTTGCCGGCTCCGAGGAAGGCTTCCGCAAGGCCGAAGCCCATTTCGTCGGTGACACCTTTGGCTTTGGAGCAGGTCTCACACAAATTCACCGTGGTCATCTGCCCATTGATGATTTGGGTCAGAAAAACGGTGGCTTCATTGGTGCAGACGTCACATTTCATGGAAATAGGGATCGAGAGGTTAGGTCCTCAGGTACCATACGCTTTGCGGGTATGCCAAGCGCGGTTTTTATGAGAGTTGGTTTGTCCAGTTGGAGAGAGAGGATTCAAGAAGGTGGTGTTGGGTCAGGTCGTAGTGATGGGTGATGAAGCCGAGGCGGGCGGCGGTTTCGATGTTTGGGAGGAGGTCGTCGATGTAGAAGGTTTGTGCGGGGTCGAGGTCGAGTTGTTCAATGGCGATTTGAAAAATTTCAGGGCCGGGTTTGGAGGCTTTGGCGGAGTAGGAGTAGACGCCGCCACGGAAGAGATTGAAGACGGGAAACTGGGCGAAGAGGAAGTCTTTGTGCAGGCCGCTGGTGTTGGAGAGGAGGAAGAGGGGGTGGGACGAAGCGAGTTGTTCGAGGGTGCGGGTGAGGGCGAGGTTTGGGGCGAAGATATCGCACCAAATTCGGCTGAAATCGGCGGCGGAGTCTTTGAAGCCGATGGCATCGATGGCTTGGGTGATGAAGGTTTGGTCGTCGATTTGACCGTCTTCGAAAGGCAATTTGAGGTGATGGAGACGGTCGAGCAGATCGTTTTCGGGACAATCGGACCGAGCGGCCAGGCGGCTGAAGGCAATGCGGAAGTCGAAGCTAACGATGACGTTGCCTATGTCGCCGAGGATGGAGGGGGTGGGCATTGGGGAGGGTTTAGAGGTGGCTAAGGATGGCTTCGGCGGTCATGTGGGCGGCATTGGGGAGGCTGAGAGGTGGAACCATGTGGTTGCGCATTTCTTTGGCGAGGCTGCCTTGATCGGCAAGCATGCGGGCGGTCAGAGTGGCGGTTTCGAGTGGGGAATGGC
>JARXAL010000014.1 GCA_029865835.1 Verrucomicrobiaceae bacterium | reverse complement strand
TCGTCGAGTTCGCCGGTCATGAATGCGAGGGGTGGGTCCGATTGGTCGAGATGATGGCGGGGTGAGGCCAGGGCATAGATTTGCGGGATCTTGGCCTGGGAGTCGCCGAGGAAAGTGCGGTAGAAGGGATCGTCCGGCTTGCCGCTGAGTTCGGCGATGCGAGTGCATTCGAGATCGCTTTGAGCCCCCATGGCGACGCATGCTTGGACTGAGGAGGACTGGTTGGCGTGGCCGCCGTCGCCTTCGAGTTGCTTCACGCCGCTGCTGGTTGCTAGCAAGGCGGCGAGGTGACCGCCTGCTGAGAGACCGGTGACGCCGATGGCATCGGATTGGATGCCGAACTTGGCGGCGTTGGCACGGAGGAAACGTACGGCGGCTTTGCAGTCCTGGATCGCGGCGGGGAATTTGGCTTCGCCACTGAGGCGATAGCTGATGGTGGCCGTGACATAGCCTTTTGCGGCCAGGGCCTGAGCGAGGTTTGTCATGGCGGAGCGCTCACCTTTGAACCAGCCTCCGCCGTGAATGCAGATGATGGCTGGCAAGGGTTGAGCAGTTCTGGGGCGCCAGAGATCGAGTTGCATTTGCCGCTCTCCGTATTGCGCATAAACGAGGCCCGGATGTGACTCAAGAACATCGATGAGTTCCGGCGCAAGCTTGGTGGGGGAGGGCTTGGGTTGTTGGGCAAGGGCTGTGAGGGTCCACGCAGATGTGAGGAATGTCACTCCGAGCAAGGGGGTGAAAGAGAAGGGGGTTAGAAGCTGGAGGAGTCGCATGGCAAAATTGGAAACGATGCTGATCTTTTGATCTTTAGACCGACTCAGAGAGAAGTCTGCGATGCGAGATCAACAAACTGCACGGAAAAGGGTGTTCCTGACTTCAATGTGACACTGAAGGTGTTCCGTCCATCGCGTAGAAGTTTGGAGGGAATGAGCCAGGCTCGGAGTTCCTCGGGCTTTGCAAGCATTGAAGGATAGGGGACGGAAAAGGGTTCGCTGGTATCCGGTGTGGGAGGGATTGCTTCATCATTGAAGTTGGCGATGAGTTCCAAGTCCTTAAGAGACTTGTCAGTTTGGATGCGGATGCGCATCGCCTGCTTCCAGCCATGTGCGGGTGCAGCGAGATCGAAGTGAAACTTTGCCGTTTGTGCCGACTCGATGAAGCGAGGAAGGGGCAGCGGCTTCATGCCGGGGGCTCGCCAGCCTGGGGCCAAGAACCAGTGCTGTGGCTGTTGCGCGAGGGTTTGCGGATCACGCAACGCTTTCAGTGCGTCAAATGGGGGTTCGCCAAAAAGGCCGCGGCCTTCGCCCTGACCATGTTGCCTGTAGTAGGCGAAGTTGAAGAGGCTGATGCCATCGGTTCCGCGGGCATAGGCGAGATGTGCTGATGTGTGGAGGTGCTCGCGGGTAGCACGGCGGAAAGGGAAGACGTCGTAGCCTGTAGTGACTTTGTCTCCTTTCCAGATGGTGTGGCAGAGTTCGAAGTAAAGGGCCGCCCCGTGTGTCTGCTTTCGAATGATGGCAAGGTCGTGCTGCTGCGTGGTGAAGTAGTGGGAAGAGGCATTCACCATGTCGAGTCCAGCAGCGACGAGCGCTTTGAGATCCAGTCCGAGTTCGTCGAGCGCTGGTAAGTAGCAGGGAACGCGAGCGCAGAGCCAGCGTTTGGGGCCGAGCATTTGCCGTACCTCTTTGATGAGGTCAGTCATGATGGCTCGGCGTTGCTCAAGCGGCGTTTCTTCGGTGCGGAAGTAGCTGTAGAAGCGGAGGAAATCGAGTTCCAGGCCATCGAGATCGTAGTTCTCGCAGAGTTCACGAATCAGCGCGAGCTTCTGCGCTCGTACTTCGGGAATGGCAAAGTTTTGCACGAGGTCTGCACCACGTATTGAGCCGGGCTTGATGCGATACTCCGGGTGCTCCGCATAAAAGCGCGTCACGCTCATGCCGATGCTACTGCCTGGTTTGTCACCTGGTTTGGGATCGGCGAACTCCTTGTGATGCGCGTCGTTCATGCGGAAGGAGATGAAAGCGGCCTGCCCCTTTGCTCGACAACGGTCGATGAAGACTTTCACGATGTCACCGCCGATGAGCACGAACTGACCGAACGAATCCGGCTTCTGTTGGTAGCGCTCTTTGATCCATGCGTAGTGCTCGTTCAAGTCGATCACCTTGCTCGGCCACATCGGCACCATGCCGAGTCCGGGTTGAAGGAAATGAGCGTCCACAAGACCGGCGACCTCATCGACCGTGGCTTCGAGCATTTCTTTCCTGAAGGGTTCGCGGGCGGCGTGGAAGGGACTCACGCACGAGGTGATGTTGGTCGTGTCGTTGCTGTAGAGCACGCGGAACGGTGCCTTGGGGCGCGATTCCACAGCCAGCAAGGGTGTGGCTGCGAGGTTGTGGAGGAAATGGCGGCGCTTCATTCGGGGTGTTTTGAACTTTCCAACAACTGCTTCGAGAGTTCCTTCGTGATCTCGGTATATTGGGGATCTCCGGCGAGGTTGGTTGTTTCTTGGGGATCGTTGAGCTCGTCATACAGTTCTTGACCGGCGGGCTTTTGTTTGAGGTCATGCCACTCGGTGTAGCGCCAGCGGTCGGTGCGGATGCTGCGGCCCATGTAGGGCGGCTTGCCGGTGCGGAGGTATTGGCTGAAGGCGGCTTTCTTCCACGCTTGATCGGGCTTTTCGAGCAATGGGGCGAAGCTGGTGCCTTCGAGATGTTTCGGCAATGGCAGCGCACAGAGTTGGGCGAGGGTGGGGTAGAGGTCGACCAGCTCCACGAGTGCCCGTGTGCGCTGTCCGGCGGTTTTCATGCCGGGAGTGCTGACAATGAGCGGCACGCGGGTACCATGCTCGAAGTTGGTCATCTTGGTGAAGACCCCGTTTTCGCCGAGGTGATAGCCGTGATCAGACCAGAAAACGATGAGGGTGCTTTCACGCAGGCCGAGCCGATCCAGTTCATTGAGCACTCGGCCGAGCTGTGCGTCCATGAAGCTGACGCAGGCGCGATAGCCGCGGATGAGCTTCAGGGCCATCGCGTCCGGGATGTTTCCTTCCGCAGGCACGGTGCCGAAGGTCCGCAGTTCGTAGTGGTTGTGAAAGGCTGGCTCGGGCGCGTCTTTGGGGCGCTCTGGATTGATGGCGAGTTTGATGCTGTTTTCGGGATACAGATCCCAATACTTTTGCGGACAGGTGAAGGGCAGATGCGGCTTCACAAAGCCCACACCGAGGAAGAACGGCTTCGCTTCGGCCTTGAGTCGCTGGAGGGTTTCGATGGCCTTGGCGGCGGTTTGCGCATCGGGATAGGCTTCGTCAGGTTCATCAGCGGCTTCCAAGGGGGCGGCGCGGAGTTGCTTCGGTTGTTGGGCTTTGGGCAGTGCCTTGATGCGCTTCACATAGTCGAGTGACTGTTGGTTAAACCAATGGCGATAGGGTTCGCCATGAAACCAGGCAGGCTCGCTCCAGGATTGGGGGTCGTCGCCGGGTTCCCGCTCGCTGTGGTGGAAGATTTTGCCGAGGGAGAGGCTGGTGTAACCGTGGTTCTTGAAGTGCTGAGGCAGCGAGATCACGTCTGGCATGTTGGGGCGCATGAAGTGCTGATTGTCGAGCACTCGTGTGGTGTCAGGACGTGCGCCGCTGAGCACGCTACTGCGTGAGGGATTGCACACGGCGACCTGACAGTAGGCTCGTTCAAACAATAGGCCACTGGCGGCGAGGCGGTCGATGTTTGGTGTCTTCATGTGCGCGGCACCGTAGCAGCCGAGTTCCGGGCGAAGATCATCGACGGCGATGAAGAGGACGTTCAGCGGCGCGGCTGTTGCCAAGGTGGTGAAGGCGCTGAAGAGGAGGAAGCGGAGGAACATGATGGGATTCGGCTTACTTTTTCGATGCTTCAGCTTCGCGCAGGCGCTGGACCTTGGATTTGGCACCTGCCGCCTTGTTCACTTGAGTGGAACGGAGATGAGTGAGGAGCTTCTCGCGCATCTGGTTTAAGGTTTCGTGATGCTGGGGATCGGCGCTGAGTTCGTGCTCTTCGAGGGGGTCGGTTTCGAGATCAAAGAGGTATTCGCGCTCTTCATCGGCCCAGTATTTGTAGCGATCGTCGCGGGCCATGACGCGCAGTGGTGGTTTGTCGCCGATCTCACTGGTGGCGATGGGTCGGACGTGATTCGCCTCTCCTTTGGCGATGGGTAAGAGTGATTTTGCAAAGCGATTCGCAGTGAGTTCACCGCCGACGGCTTCGACGATGGTGGGATACACATCCATCATCTGCACCGGGGCCTTGCTGCGACCTGCTTTGATATGATCAGGCCAGCGGATGACGAGCGGGACGCGGACGGACTCCTCATAGAATCGGCCTTTGGTTAGGAAGCCGTGTGCACCCATCATTTCGCCGTGATCGGAGGTGAAAATGACCAGCGTCTTGTCCCAGGTGCCGCGTGCTTTCATCGCATCCGCCAGGCGAGCTGCGCAATCATCAACCAGCGCCATTTTGCCGAGGTAGTTGGCCAACATGCGGCGGGTTTTGGCGTGATCGAGCGCGTGACCTTCTCGCAGATACTTCTCCGGTACGTTTGCGGGTAGGGTGAGCTTTTCTGGATCGAACATGGTGGCGTAGTCACCCGGTGCATCGAGCGGCGGATGCGGAGAGTGGAGGCTCACTACCAGACACATCGGCTTTTCCTTTGGTTGAGAACCGATGAAATCGACGGCGAGACCGGTGGTGAAGATGTCGTGATAGTTCTCCGGCTGCACCACACTCGGACGCGGCTCGAACTCGCCTTTCACATAGCGCCCGTGCAGATCGTCGGCGACGGGTTGAAGCAGTCCGAGCTTTTGAAGATGTAGCGAGTAGGCATCGCGGCCTTTGGTGGAATCCGGCGGGCCGGAGATGTCCTCGACATGATCGAGGCCGAGCGCTTTGAAGTAGGCACCGCTGTTTTTGAAATGCTCACGCCAACCTGGTCCGGAGGTCCAGTGCGTCTTGCCGATCTGTGCCGTGGTCAACCCAGCGCGCTGGATGTCGCGGAACATCGGCGTGTCCTCAGGTGAAGGGAAATAGCCCTGGGCATTGCCCCACAAGGCGTGGCCGCCATTGTGTGGATACAAACCTGTGAGCAGGGAGACACGCGCGGGCATGCACACGGGAGAGGTGGTGTAGCAGGCGTCAAAGATCATGCCTTCGCGGGCAATGCGGTCGAGATGTGGCGTGCGCACTTCCTTGTTGTCCCAACTCAGATAGCGCGGGCTCCATTGGTCAGCGATGATGACGAGCACATCTGACGGCTTCGTTGGTGCATCGGCAGCGTGCAGGGCGGCAAGCGTCGAGAGCAGCAGTGTGGTGATGAGCGTGAGAGTGTGTTTCATGCTTGGCACCGTCGGTAACGACGGAAGATGAGACAAACTGCACCAAGTTTTGGTGGGCTTTGCAAGCGGTGAAACCCTGAAGAAAAGAGGAGACTGATCTTACTCGGGTTTGCCTGCTTCAAATTGTTGAAGAATCTCGGTGGGTGAGAGGACGGCTTGATAGATGGCGAATTCGTCGATAGCGCCGTTGAGGTTGCGGATGGGGGAGTCGTGATTTTGGGTGGGCAGGCCCCAGTTGCCGATCTCGCAGGGGCCGAAGGTGATGGGGCGGGCGGGTTGGTGGAGGGGTGAGATTTCACGACCCGCTTCTTGGGCGTCGAAGTATTGGATGACTTCGCCGCTGGTGCTATCGTAGGTGACTGCGAGGTGGTGCCAGCGACCGAGGCTGTCGGCGGTGAAGACGGGTTTGCTGTAGTGGATCTGATTGTATTTGGCGGATTTTGGAACATCGCCTGGGCGATACATGATGCTGAACATGAGGCTGCCGTCCTGGTAGATCTGCCAGTGAGGCTCGCCATTGTCGTAGCCGTCGGTGAGCAGCAGGGAGTTGTATTTTTTGTCGACGCTATCGACTTTGACCCAGCAACTGAGAGTGAGGGCTGAGTGGGTGCCGTCGAGGCTCATGCGGACGCGGTCGCCGGGGCGTTTGAATTCGAGGGCTTCTTTGCCGGGCCAGCGGCCTTCGGTCCAACGAGCGCCGACGGCTCCGCCGGCGTGTTTGGGGTTGCGTGGTTCAGTGAAATTGTTGACGAGGCGATCCCAGCGGTCGTCGGTCCAGTGTTTGAAGGTGTAGTAGGCGATGAGGCGGGGGTCGGTGCGGGCTTGATTTGACCAGTCTTGCCAAGCGTCCAATCGACGTTGCTGACGCTGGGCGATGAGATCGTGCAATTCGGTGATGGGGAGGAAGTCGGTGGTAGTGTTGCCGAGGGTCATGCCTTGTTTGAGGCTTGATGAGGTGCGGTCGGTGTGGGCGATGACCTCGCCTTCGAAGACGTGAACGGCGCTGGTGTTGTCTTTGACATTGAGGGCGAATTCGGTGCCGAGATCTTCGAGTTTCATGCCGGGAGCGTGCAGGAGGAAGCCCTTGGCCGCGGGTGGCACGTGAACGCGGATGCGGCCGGAGAGGCAGCGGGCCTCCCATGACGAGATGATTTCCAGTTCGGAGGTGCCTTCGAGGAGGGCGGTGGCACCACTGAAGAACTCGATCTGCGTGAGGCCTTTGGTGAGTTTGATGGTGCGAGGGGTGATGGTGTCGCCGCTGCGGAGGGGGCTATGGGCGAACTCGGCATCCAGGGTCTGGCTGAGCATGGCAACGCCGCTGGAGGTGGCTTCGGGGGAGTTGTATTCTTTGGGCCAGAGGAAGAAGGCTAGGGTGATGGCGGCGGCGGTGGCGAGGGTGGTTTGGATAGGGCGACGGAACCAGGAGGATGGTGTGGGGGGCTGTGGAGAGGGCTGCCAGGCCGTGAGGGGGGTGGGTTGGCGTGAGAGGGTCCAGTCGCGCAGGGTGGCGTCCTTTTGGGAGGGGTGGCGGACGAGGGCGCGTGCGGTG
>JARXAL010000240.1 GCA_029865835.1 Verrucomicrobiaceae bacterium | reverse complement strand
ACAAGCCTTCCTCATCGAAGCCCTTATCATGGGAGATCGCGACGGCCCCGTCTCCGTCGAAATCCTCCGCGACGATCAAACCCTCGCCACCCAGCAAATCGACGTCCTCGGCGGCATCGGCCGCCTCCGCCTCTCCACCCGCCTCACCCAACCCGGCGCCGCCCGCTACACCGCACGCTTGCAGCACCCGCAGGACACCCTCACCGGCAACAACACCGCCTCCCAGTGGGTCGAAGTCCAGTCCGGCCCCCGCATCCTCCTCTTCACCAACTACGAATCCGATCCCCTCGCCACCGCCCTCGCCGCCCAGGGCTTCACCGTCGAAACCCGCACCGACACCGCCCAGGCCACCATCGGCGACCTCACCGGCACCAAAGTCGTCCTCCTCAACAACGTCCCCGCCTACCGCCTCCCCACCCCCTTCCTCCGCGCCCTCGACTTCTTCGTGAATCAACAGGGCGGCGGCCTCGCTATGATCGGCGGCAAATACAGCTTCGCCTCCGGCGGCTACTTCGGCTCCCCCGTCGAACCCCTCCTCCCCGTCTCCATGGAACTCAAACAGGAGCACCGCAAGCTCGTCACCGCCCTCGCCATCGTCATGGATCGCTCAGGCTCCATGGCCGCCACCGTCCCCGGCTCCGGACGCCAAAAAATGGAACTCGCCAATGAAGGCGCCGGCCGTGCCATCCAGCTCCTCGGCGACTCCGACTTCATCACCGTCTCTGTCGTCGACAGCGAAGCCCACCCCATCTCCCCCCTCGTCGCCGTCGGCCCCAACCGAGGCCAACTCGAAGACGTCGTCCGCCGCCAACAATCCGCCGGTGGCGGCATCTTCGTTTACAACGGCCTCAAAGCCGCCTGGGACGAACTCAAAAAAGCCAATGTCGGCCAGCGCCACATCATCCTCTTCTCCGACGCCGCCGACTCCGAACAACCCGACGATTACATCAACCTCCTTGCCGAGATGACCGCCCAAAAAGCCACCGTCTCAGTCATCGGCCTCGGCACCGAAAGCGACCCCGACGCCGACTTCCTCAAAGACATCGCCAAACGCGGCAACGGCCGCATCTTCTTCAACCAGGACGCCAACGAACTCCCCGCCCTCTTCGCCCAGGAAACCGTCGCCGTCGCCCGCTCCACCTTCATCGAAGAGCCCGTCCCCGTCAAAGGCACCCCCGGCTGGTTGGAAATGGCCGCCGGCACCCTCGACTGGCTCCCACAAGTGGACGGCTACAACCTCAGCTACCTCCGCCCCGGCGCCTCCCAGGCCCTCATCTCCGGCGACGACTACGCCGCCCCCATGCTCGCCTTCTGGCAGCGCGGCACCGGCCGCACCGCCACCCTCTCCTTCCCCCTCGGCGGCGACTACTCCGCCAAGACCCGCGCCTGGCCCGGCTACGGCGGCTTCGTCCGCAGCCTCACCCGCTGGCTCATGGGCGAGTCCATCCCCCCCGGCCTCGGCCTCCGCACCACCCTCGACGGCACCCGCCTCAAAGCCGACCTCTTCTACGACGACACCTGGACCCAAAAAATCGCCGAGCAAGGCCCCCAGCTCATCCTCACCACCAACGAAGACACCACCACCCGCACCATCCCCTGGTTGAGGCTCGCCCCCGGCCACTTCCAAGCCAGCCTCGACCTCGAAGACGCCACCCTCGTCCGCGGCGCCGTCCGCATCGGCAGCAACGCCCTCCCCTTCGGCCCCCTCAACATCATCACCAACCCCGAGTGGACCTTCGACCGCACCCGCCTCACCGACCTCGCCACCACCGCCGCCCGCAGCGGCGGCAGCGAGCGCCTCGACCTCTCCGACATCTGGCGCGCCCCCCGCCCCCCCGCCTGGTCCCCCCTCACCCGCCCCCTCCTCATCACCTTCCTCCTCATCCTCCTCCTAGAAGCCTACCAAACCCGCACCGGCTGGCCCCATAGTAGCCGTAACCGCTCCACGTGACGCGCCTTTTCGCCCTTAAAGTTCTCAAAAAGTACTCAGCTCCGAGATGAATGACTCCCAATACGCTCTCAGACTCGCACTCACCTGTCTCATTTTTTTAACCTCTTGCCATCAACCGAAGTTCCAACCCTGGACCGGCCCAAAAACCACGACTGATCCATCAGGCACAATCCTTTGCCGAAAGCACCGAACCCCGTTGGAGATCAAAACCACATACCAGCCCAGCGGAACACCCTGGCATACCATGATGGATGACATCTACTTCGCCGCCATGGCGTCCGTCCCCAACCCGCACCATGGCGCACTTTGGGATGCTCACGAAACACAGACCGCTGTTTACAATCGGCCACGCACTGACCCTTACTGCCCAGACTGTCATATCGAAGCCACAGAGATCTACCGCCGGACCCTGACCCGTTGACCCTCGACCCCCGTTCCTCTTGCCCCACACCTGCGCCACTTCTTCCTGCTCTTAGAAGCCCTCCAAACCCAATCCGCCTGCACTCCCTAACCCACCCGTCATCGCTCCGCGTGACGCTTCCTCAGAGTATTGCAAAATCACTTGGCACCCGCATCCTTGATCAGGATCATGGAATCCTCCACAATGACCTGACATTTCCCTTCAACTGCTATCACCGTCAGCAGTTCGAGCACCGTCACGTCACTCTCCAATTCAAACAAAACGGTTCTTTCCCGAATCTCGTCTTCAACCGCGACTCGCACCCTCTTACTGGGGTCATCTCGTTGCAATTGGCCAAATACCGGACCTTCCAGAGTCGCCGCTAAATCCTTGAATTTCAAAGATTGCCCTTGAGCTGACGGCACCCTCATAGGTGGAAGCCAAAGCGCGGCAGACAACGATTTGATGAGAACACCCCTCTCAAGACCTCCACTTGGTTTCAACAAGTCACGCTCGCCACACCCCGTGATAAGACCAGTCAACAAAAGTGCATAGCATGCCTTCTTCATAACTTTATAAAATTGGATGTCCGAGTTGAGCTGCTAACCCACCCGTCATAACACGCAATACTTCAACACAAACGCGCTTCTTGAATTCTTGCCCGCCACGTCTCACAATCCCCTAACGCAAATCACCTTCGCACTTACCCCCTGCGACATTCTCAAACGCCGCCAAAAGGCCATCGCCCCTAGCAGCCGCAAATTCACACACCGAGCACCCCGACAAATCCACCCCCTAAATCAATTCCCCCTTCCCCAATAAATCAAAATCGATTACAATTCAATCCATGACCCTCTCCGATTTAAACCCGGACGCCCTCGCGGAACTCGAAGCCAAACTCACCCGCGACCTCGAAATGGTCCGCCGCGTCCATGCGGCAATCAGGTTCGCATCTCATTCTGCGCCGTAATCACCGCACCCACTTGCACTCCAACCCAAACAAGTTAACTTCCAAGTGTCCCAAGATGCCCACCACGACCGCCCATCCTCAACAGGTGATCCCACTCCTTTCAGCAGAGCAGATGGAGCGCATCTTATCCTCGCGTCGCTCGATCACCTCCGCGGAATTTCGCAGTCAAGTGGAGGCCCATCTGGGCCGACCCCTCTTGCCCGCCAGACGGAAAGTCTCCGTCAATGGGCGCGAAGTCTGGGTCTCCAACTGAACCCGGACACCTTTCTCCCGCGACTTGAGCGTGGAGGACAGGAACATGATTTTTTCCAAGCCAATGAGCGCGTTTTCAAAGTGACGCGCAACGGTGTCTTTGGTCTCTCTCCCGGCATCGAACTCGCCCTGGTCTCATCAGACCAAGAGGCACGCCGTTTCCACTTGTGGGAGGCATCCCCCGTTGAGTATCTAGAACGCCTTCGCCTCCAAAACCTTCTCGTTCCAGAACTGAATCGCCTCGAAGGTATCATCGACCAAGGTGACGACCTCTCTATCGTCATATCGCAACCCCGATTTGATATCACCGCCGTCACCCAGGATGAAATCACAGCCTGGTTCGCTTTAAACGGATTCCAAAACATCGCACCAAGCGCCTACTATCGAGCGGAGGACAATCTCGGCGTTTTCGATGCCCACACCAAAAATCTCGTACGCTTCGAAGACACCCTTATACCCTTCGACGTCATCCCCTGCCATCCCGCAGGCGGATTCCTCCAGTTCATCACAGATACCCTCGCCACGGGCCACACCCTCACCGCCATCCGCACCATCACAAACACTTCAGGCACCAACGCTCAACCCGCCTAGCTCCGTTGCCAATCGAATCCTCCCTCCCCGTTCCCCCTCTTACCTTTTTCTGCCCCCCTTTTTTCTGCAAAACATTCTCCCCATTCCATGCCCCACACCCGCCTTCTCTCACCCTCCTCACCCTCCTCGCCACCCCGATACTCGCCATCGACGCCCCCTCCCCCGGCAAAGACTGGCAGGAAGCCAATCGCACCGGCCACTTCGTCATCTGCACCCAGGATGACCCAGCCACCGGCACCCGCAAACTGACCGCCATCACTGACCTCCCACAACCACCCGAAACCGTCTTCAAAGTCGTCACCAACTTCGCCCACTACACTCAATTCATGCCCTACATCAAACCTAGAAACGGGAATGAAAAGGGATGAAGATGGCGTCGTGCTTCGCTCCACAAGGCCTCCCGGTTCGCAGCGGTTGCATCAATCAGGTGATGCCACCCGAGAAGCGGGAAGCCTTGTGGAGCCAATGACGGCGGCAGATTCGCCCTCAGCCATTTCCGTTTTTAGGATCAAGTTCTCAAATGCAGCGGTCACACCTACACCATCACCGCCACCCCCGAACCCGACAAATAACCACGGATTCCCATCCCTCCCTCTTTCCAAAAAATCTTCCTCTCAGTTTGAAGATTCCTTCTCTTCCCAACGTCTATTTCTCCGCCGCACACAACCCTGCGGCCTCTCTATTGACACCCATGAAATCCATCCTCCTCGGCCTCGGCCTTCTCTCCCTCGTCTTCACAAATGTCAGCTGCGCCACAAAGGATTGCAGCTCCTGCTCCTCTTGCGAAAAACCCGCCGCCGCCTGCTGTGGCAAAGACGGCAAGTGCTGCAAGACCGGCGCCCACGCCCATTGATCCCCCCTCTCCAGTTGGGATCATCCCCTTCAAAGCGCCCGCCTCACCGCGTGCGCTTTTTTTGCCCCATCGCCCGAACTCAAAACCCCACCATCCAAAACGCCTGCTGAGAAACACTCTCCGCCTCCCCAAGCGTCATCCACCGCTCCTTATACCGCTCCCCCCAACTGTCACTGAACGCGATCTCATGGGTCTCCGCATTGTAACCGATGATCAATACCACGTGCGCGCTCTCCTTGTCCTTCGCCATCGCCCCCGTCTGATTGATCCCCGCCATTTCCGTCTTCCACGCCGCCCAATCCGTCGTCTCCGCCCGCTTCTTCGTCCGCTCATTCGCCTTCGAGTTCCACTCATCGGATGAAAAAATCCCCCAAATGATCGGCACTCCCTTGTCGATGTACTTCGTCAAATCCTTGATCTTCAAAGGCCCGTTCCACTGATCAAACGACCGCCCCTTCCTCCGAATGTCCTTCCCCACCGCCGCCAGCAACTCATTCACCACCGTCCCCCCTCCCAACCCCGTCCCACCCGCCATCGCCAGCACATACATGTCCGCCGGCACCCCCAAATAACGCATCGCCCGCTCCGCCGTCGCCGGCACACAATACCCCTTCGGCCCCTGGTCCACCATCGGAATGTCCTGGATCACCACATCCCCGTTCTCACGCCGCTGCACATTGCCAGCCGCCTGCGCTCGAATCTCCACATCCTTCAATCGCTCCACCTTCCCCCCTGCATCCGCAAACGCCTGCGTCGCCACCTCGATCCCCACATACTCCTCCTCCACCTCCGACAGCAAAATCGAGTGTCCCCTCCAGTCCCATCGATACACCGTCCGCCGCCCCTCCCCCTCACCAAACCGCTGCTTCACCGGCTCCCCCATCTTCTTCGACAACACCGCCGTCACATCATCAATGTCCCTCTTCATCGCCTCAGCCAGCTTCGCCAGCGCATCCTTCGGGGTTGCCTTCTTGTCAAAATGCTCCTCCGCCGAACCCGCCGCTCCGAAAAAGTCCCCCTTGTTCGCAAACACCATCGAAAACTGCACCGGCTTCCCTCCCTCCGCATACAGCGCCACCGAATACGGCCGCGCCCCAAACAACCGAAAATCCACCTTCGGATAGCTCCGATAACTGCTCTGCGTCTTCGTCTTCGATTCCGCCCGCAACGCCAACTTCGTCGCCACCGACTCCGCATCACTCTCCCACAACACCGTCTCCCCAAAAATCGGTGCCCCCACCAGCGCGTTCAGCTCCTCAACCGGCAGATTGTCATTCGCGCTCGCTTTCGTGATGAACCCGGAAGCCATCGCCGCCCCCGCATCCTGAATGAACTTCTGATCCTCCACCGAAAACGCCGCCACCGGCACCGTGAACTTCGTCCCGTCCTCCTTGATGATCGTCGCCTGCCCATTCGTCACCCCCACCAACCGCGCCCGAATCTCCACCCCCTTGCTGCTCTTAAACGCCCGATACTCCTGCGCCCCGGCCAAACCCGGCATCAAAACGACACAACCCACCGACAAAACAAATTTCGCAAAACGCATACAAAGCAAA
>JARXAL010000216.1 GCA_029865835.1 Verrucomicrobiaceae bacterium | reverse complement strand
GGGTGATTCCTTGCGAGGTGGTGGTGGGGGCTCAGGGGCAGGTGATGGGGCGTCGACCGGGGTGGCGGTGGCGGTGCGTTTGACGGCGGCTTTCCGGGGACGGGGAGCGGCTTCCGGGGGGGCTGAAAGAGGGAGTTCGGGTTGGGAGATGGCGGCGGCTTTGGGCTTGGCGCGCGAAGGCCGAGCGGGCTTTTCGGCGGGGATGACGACTGCGATAGGTGCTGGTGCGGCTTTTTTGGTGGCTGCTTTTTTGGCGGCGACTTTCTTGGCGACAGGCGGTGTATCGGTCTCGGCTTTGGCAGCTTTTTTGGCTGGGGCGCGTTTGGGTTTTGGGGCCGCAGATGCGGGCTCAGAGAAGGTGGCGGAAGGGTCGGCGCTCATGCTTGGAATGAAAAGGGGGTTAGCCGAGGTTGTCGGCGATGTCGTCAGAGATATCGAAATTGGAGTAAACGTTTTGGGTGTCGTCGTATTCGGACAGCACCTCGTGGAGGTGGACGACCTGGTTGGCTAGTTCGATGTCGGTGAGGAGGAGGTTGTTGTCAGCCACGTAGACGAGCACTTGGCTGCGGGGTTCGTGGCCTTTGTCTTTGAGTGCGGTGCCGACGAGAAAGAGATTCTCGACCGCGGTGTAGAAGATCCAATCGGAGCCGTCGGAGGTGACGTCGTCGGCTCCGCATTCGAGGGCGACTTCGGTGGCGGTGTCCTCGTCGAAGGTGGATTCGGGGAGGCGGATTTCGCCCTTGCGTTGGAATTGGTAGGAGACGCTGCCGGAATCGGCAAAGGTGCCGTGATTCTTGTTGAGGAGGACACGGAGGTCAGCAGCGGCGCGGTTGCGGTTGTCGGTGACGACTTCGATGAGGAAGGCGGTGCCTGTGGGGCCGTAGGCTTCATAGAGAGCTTCATCGGGAATGGCGCCGCCGAGATCGCCGCAGCCTTTTTTGATGGCGCGGTCGATGTTGTCATTGGGCATGTTTTGGGCCTTTGCAGCCAGGATGGCGGAGCGAAGGCGGGGGTTCATGTCCGGGTTGGTGCCGCCGAGCTTGGTCGCGATGGTGATCTCCTTGGAGAACTTGCTGAAGACCGCGCCGCGTTTGGAGTCGACGACGGCCTTGAGGCGCTTGATTTTGGACCATTTGTTGTGGCCAGCCATTTAAGTGGGTAGGAAGGGATTTGTGGCCAGGTGCAACGGATTGCAGAGAGGCAACGGGGTGTGGGAATGGATATGGAGAGGGTCGGGTGGCAGCGTCGCTGCGGTGTGAGAGGGGCCGCACCTACCAAAGTTCAATGCCAAGGGGCAGGAGAGACTTCAGAGGGTTTGGGACGGCTCGCCTTGAGCGGCCCGAATCATCACCAAGTGTTCACCAGATTGAGAGAACCTGGAACAATTCGAATGTGAGGGCCATGGAGAGAAGATGCAACTGAATTTTTGCAGGATGCGATTGGGGTGAAGATTGGGTGGAGTTGAGGGTGGATGGGAGAGGACGGTGGATGGGAGGTTGATCTGCACGTGAAACTGGCTTCGAATCGCGGAAATCCGCCGGGAGTTATAAAGCTGTTAAAGCGAGTGAAAAATCTGGCTACCCACTTGCCTTTTGAAGTCGTAGTTACAGATTGAAAGCCTCAATCTCATGAGCAGCCTCCTAGACTCCCTTTCTCGTTTTTACGCTTCATCCATCGGAAAAAAACTCCTCGTCGCCCTGTCCGGGCTGGCCTTGATTGGATTTGTTTTGGGGCATATGATTGGCAACCTGCTGATCTTTGCGGGTCCGGATGCGATCAATGAATACGGTCACATGCTGCACACCATGGGGCATGGAGGGTTGATCTGGGTGGCGCGTTTGGGGCTTCTGGCGGCGGTGGTGGTCCATATTGTGGCGACCATTCATTTGACGAGGCAGAACAAGGCGGCCCGGAAGGATGCGTATGGCAAGGAAGCGACGCGGGTGGCGTCATCGGCATCCCGCATCATGATTTTCAGCGGGCTGACGATCTTGGCGTTTGTGATTTACCACCTGATGCATTTCACCGTGCGGGTGGGGAATGAGTACAACAATCCGGCGCTGTATACGGCGATGTTGGATGGGCAACCGGTGCACAATGTTTACAAGATGGTGATCGACGGATTTTCTTGGGCACCAGCGTCGGTTTTTTACATCATTGCGGTGGCGCTTCTGTGCAATCACTTGAGTCACGGGTTTGCGAGTTTGTTTCAGACGCTGGGGTTGGCGACGAACAAGACTTGGCCGTTGTTCCAGAAGGCGGGGCATGCTTTTGCGCTGCTGATTTTGGTCGGCAATTGTTCGATTCCGATTGCCATTTGGTTGTTTGGCTATGGACGCTGAGACCGAAGACTGTGTGATGCCTGATCTGAACCTCCTTTACTGAATTTGCTCCCATGAAGCTCGACTCCAAGATTCCCTCCGGTCCGATGGCTGAAAAGTGGTCCCGCCACAAGCAGGACTCGAAACTGATCAATCCGAAGAACAAGCGCAAGTATTCCATCATCGTAGTGGGCAGTGGATTGGCGGGTGCTGCGGCAGCGGCGTCCCTTTCTGAGTTGGGCTACAAGGTGAAGTGTTTCTGCTTTCAGGACAGCCCGAGGCGTGCGCACTCGATTGCGGCTCAGGGTGGGATCAATGCGGCGAAGAATTATCAGAATGACGGGGACTCTGTGCATCGGTTGTTTTATGACACGGTGAAGGGTGGGGACTTCCGGGCGCGCGAGGCGAATGTGCATCGGCTTGCGGAGGTGAGTGTGAACATCATCGACCAGTGTGTGGCCCAGGGGGTTCCGTTTGCGCGGGAGTATGGAGGTGGGTTGGCAAATCGGTCCTTTGGTGGGGCGCAGGTTTCGAGAACGTTTTATGCGCGGGGTCAGACGGGGCAGCAGTTGCTGTTGGGAGCGTATTCGGCGTTGTCGAAGGAGATTGCGCGTGGCGGGGTGGAGATGCACACGCGGACGGAGATGCTGGACTTGGTGGTGGCGGATGGGGAGACGAAGGGGATCATCACGCGCAACCTGGTGACGGGGAAGGTGGAGGCTCATGCGGCGGACACGGTGCTGCTGTGCACGGGCGGCTACGGGAATGTGTTCTTTTTGTCGACGAATGCGATGGGGTGCAATGTGACGGCGACGTGGCGTGCGCACCGGCGCGGGGCGACGTTTGCGAATCCGTGTTACACGCAGATTCACCCGACGTGCATTCCGGTGAGTGGCGATTATCAGAGTAAGTTGACGCTGATGTCGGAGTCGCTGCGCAATGACGGGCGGGTGTGGGTGCCGAAGAAGGCTGAGGATTGTGGTAAGTTGGCTTCGCAGATCCCAGAGGCGGATCGTGATTATTTCCTTGAGCGGAAGTATCCGAGTTTCGGGAATTTGGCGCCGCGTGATATTTCATCGCGTGCAGCGAAGGAGTGTTGTGATGAGGGTCGTGGGGTTGGACCTGGTGGGCGGGGTGTTTACCTGGACTTCAGCGAAGCGATCAATGAGTTCAGTGAGAAGGTGATCAAGGAGCGCTATGGCAACTTGTTCGACATGTATGAGCGCATCACGGGTGAGAGTGCCTACAAGCAGCCGATGCGGATTTACCCGGCGGTGCACTACACGATGGGCGGGCTTTGGGTGGACTACAATTTGATGAGCAATCTTTCGGGGCTGCACGTGCTTGGGGAAGCGAATTTCTCGGATCACGGAGCCAACCGGTTGGGGGCGAGTGCGTTGATGCAGGGGCTTGCGGATGGTTACTTTGTGATTCCGACCACTGTGGCGAACTATTTGGTGACGCAGAAACCCGGTGCGGTGACGACGGAGCATCCAGCGTTCAAGCAGGCGTTGGAGGATGCCAATGGGCGGATCAATCAGTTGTTGAATGTGAAGGGCAAACGCACGGTGGACAGCTTTCACCGGGAACTAGGTTTGCTGGTTTGGGACAAGTGCGGGATGGGGCGGAATCGTGCCGGGCTGGAAGAAGCTTTGCGGCGGATCCCGGAGATTCGCGCAGAGTTCTGGGAGAACGTGGTGGTGCCAGGGTCTGGTGCGGTGGCGAATCCTGAGCTGGAGAAGGCGGGTCGGGTGGCTGACTTCATGGAGTTTGCGGAGTTGCTCTGCCGGGATGCACTGGACCGGGAGGAGAGTTGCGGAGGGCACTTCCGTGAGGAGCATCAGTTCCCGGATGGTGAGGCGAAGCGGGATGACGAGAATTTCTGCTATGTTTCCGCTTACGAGTACAGCGGTGATCTTTCGAAGCCGATCCTGCACAAGGAGGCCCTCACGTTTGAGGAAGTTCACCTGACTGTGCGCAGCTACAAATAACCTTCTTTGAAAACCCATTTATGGCTCTTCTGAATCTACACCTCAAAGTTTGGCGTCAAACCGGCACTCAACCCGGGCATTTTCAAGACATCGAGGCCCCTGAAATTCCCGACCATGCTTCGTTCCTGGAGATGATGGACATTGTGAATGAGCGGCTGATTCGCGCGGGGCAAGATCCTGTGGCGTTTGATCACGATTGCCGGGAAGGCATTTGCGGGATGTGTTCGATGACGATCAACGGGATGGCGCACGGGCCGGAGCGGGGGACGACGACCTGCCAGTTGCACATGCGGAAGTTCCGGACGGGTGACACGATTTGGGTGGAGCCTTTCCGGGCGCGGGCTTTTCCGGTGGTGAAGGATTTGATGGTGGATCGGTCAGCGTTTGACCGGATCATAAAGGCGGGTGGTTATGTTTCGGTGCGGACGGGTGCTGCGCCGGAAGCGAATGAGATTCCTGTGGGCAAAGAGATCGCTGATGCGGCGATGGACGCGGCGGCGTGCATCGGGTGCGGGGCCTGTGTGGCGTCGTGTAAGAATGCGAGTGCGATGCTTTACGTTTCGGCTAAAGCCGGACAACTCAACACGTTGCCACAGGGGCACGCGGAGAAGGATCGCCGGACATTGGCGATGGTTCGGCAAATGGACGCCGAGGGATTTGGCAATTGTACCAATCAGTATGAGTGTGAGGCGGCTTGTCCGAAGGAGATCAGTGTTCGGTGGATTGCGAAGCTGAATCGGGATTATGCGGTGGCGTCGGTGAAGGAGGTGGTGGGCATTGGGCGGCAGCAGTCTGGTGATGGTGACTGATCCCATTACGGGATCAGGGCGAGAACCTGCTCCAAGTGCTGCTCGGGTTTGACCTTGGGTAGGATGGCTTGGAGTTTGCCGTCGGGGGCGATGATGAAGGTGGTGCGTTCGGTGCCGAGGTAGGTTTTGCCGTACATGGATTTTTCGACCCAGACGCCGTAGGCTTCGGCGATGGCGTGGTCTTCGTCGACGATGAGGGGGTAGGGGAGATCGAACTTTTTGATGAATTTTTGATGGCTGGCGGCGGAGTCGATGCTGATGCCGAAGACTTTGGCTTTGGAGGCGATGGAGGTCCAGTCATCGCGGAGGGCGCAGGCTTGTTTGGTGCAGCCGGGGGTGTTGTCTTTGGGGTAGAAGTAGAGGACGACGGTGTGGCCTTTGAGGCTTTTGAGGTCGAGGATGGTGTCGGGAGCGATGTCGGGGCCGACGACTGGGGCTTTGAAGGTGGGGGCGGCTTTGCCGATGGTGGGGTAGGAGGGTGTGCTCATGTCGAGGAGAGGAACGATGGGATGCGGGCGATTGGATGCGCGAAGGTGGGGAAGGCCTGGGGCGAGGGTTGGCCGAGGTGGTCGGGTTTGTTAGAGGATTAACATGCAGTCTCCGTAGCTGAAGAAGCGGTAGCGTTGGGCGACGGCTTGGCGGTAGGCTTCGAGGATGAGGTCGCGGGTGGCGAAGGCGCTGACGAGCATCATCAAGGTGGATTTGGGGAGGTGGAAATTGGTGAGCAGGGCGCCGACGGTTTTGAATTGGAAGCCGGGGGTGATGAAGAGGTTGGTTTCGCCACGGGCGGCGATGATTTGGCCGTGGTCGCGGGCGATGGTTTCGAGGGTGCGCATGGCGGTGGTGCCGACGGCGATTCGGCGGGTGGCGTTTTGAATTTGGAGAGCGGCGGGTGCGGAGACGTCGAACTCCTCGTGGTGCATGACGTGGTCTTCGATGCGTTCGGCGCGGACGGGTTGGAAGGTGCCGACGCCGACGTGGAGGGTGATGAAGGCGTGCGGGATGGAGGCGAGGATTTCGGGGGTGAAATGCAGGCCGGCGGTGGGGGCGGCGATGGAGCCTTCGTGGGCGGCGAAGACGGTTTGATAGCGTTCGCGGTCGTTGGGTTGCTCGTCACGCTCCATGTAATGTGGGAGGGCGAGGTGGCCGTAGCGATCTTCGTCGACGGGGCGATCCCAGGCGATGAGGCGGTCGCCATTTTCGAAGACTTCCTGAACGGTGCCTGTGGCGTCTCCGAGGGAGACTTGGTGTTGGAGTTTGAAGCGTTTGCCGGGTTTGACCATGCAGCGCCAGAGTGTGGGGCTGTGGGATTTGAGGCGGAGGATTTCGCGGTTGTCGTCGGTGAGGAAGCGAGCGGGGACGACGCGGGTGTTGTTGAGGATGACGCAGTCTTGGGGTTGGAGGTAGGAGGGGAAGTCGCTGAAGAGGCGGTGTTCGATGAGGCCGGTGGAGCGATGGATGACCAGCATGCGGGAGGCGGCGCGGTCGGCGAGGGGGGTGCTGGCGATGAGTTCCGGGGGCAGGTGGTAGTCGAAGTCGGAGGTGAGCATGGATGCTGGAGGGGTCTGGCTCATTCAATGGCTGGGAAATGGGCAAAATGCAAAGGGTGGCGTTTGATTCTGTGGGGAGGAGAGAGGGTTTTTGGAAAGTGGCGATGGGGTTTGGGAAAGCAGCGATGGGATTTGGAAATACAGCTCTGTGTTTTTGGAATACAGCGCTGCGTTTTGGAAATACAGCGCAGGGATTTTGCGAAGATAGGCTGGCGTTGGCTCTTGAGGAGAGCGGGCTGTTGTTAATGGCCTAGGTGAGGGTGCAAAGGGTCAATTTGTCAGTCAGTTGCAGCCGGACCCTGTTTGCCCCACTTCGGTTCATCGGGAATGATGCTTATCGAGGTAGCGTGAGACCGCAGTCCAGAAGGTATAGGTCCCACCCCCACCCTGAATAGAGGAGTAGGTAATGGCGCGGACAAACGAGCACGAGAACAGTGCCAGTAAGGCAACGATCTGAACAGTCCGCTGAAGGACAGGAGAACTTGTGCGCTCCGATAGCCAAAATACGAGTCTGGCAGCGGCGTAGTATATGAGCAGGTAAATGGCGAGGTGGCCAAAACTCCAAAATGCTTGGGCAAACTTGCCTCGAACGAGTGTGCCGCCAACAAACAAGGCGATGTATGCAGCCGGGACGGCGTAAACCACTAACCCGAAGTTGAGCAGAACCGGAACAAACGTGGTTGCGAAAGTGATGAAGGTCGGGACGTAGAGTTTACGATTCATCGATCACGGAAAACGCGAGAATTCGCCTAACCCTTCGGATCAGGCGACGGCGAGCGGGAAGCGTTGATGACACGATAGATGCCATACGAGGCGCTGCCTGCATCCGTTCGGTTTGGCTTCTTACTCATTGGTATTCATTAGGGGTGAAGCCAAGTGAGACAATCTCTTGGTCGGTGGACGGCGGAAACACGTGATGAGACACAACACCGCAACCCTGACACTTCGTCGCCCCAGACGTGTCTCCAATCTCCTTTCCGGGATTTTTGTTCGTTATCTCATAGACGGTTCCACACTCGGCACAGATAAGGACTACGGACAAGCACGAGGAGCACGTCGAGAATATCAACTCGCCCTGCTCGCAGTATCGGCAACGGCTCGCCTTGAGTTCCCATAATGGACGCGTGACATTCATTTCTTTGCCGAACTACTTGATGAGATACAGTTTTGTAGAAGACGTCAAGAGCGTTGTGGGCGACAGTTTTGTTGGGTTAGAGCAGGAGAGAAGGGTTCGGTGGGATTGGGGTTGGTTGGGCTGGAGGTCGTGTCGGACGGGGCGGACGGGGCGGACGTGTGGGACAGGTCTGACGGGTGATGGGGTGGTGTGGGGAGTGTTTTTGGGAAGGTCGGATGGAGGGTTTTTTTGGATTAGGCTTGGAGGAGTTCGTCGCGTGGAGGAGGGGATGCATTCTGGCGAATGCGCCT
>JARXAL010000156.1 GCA_029865835.1 Verrucomicrobiaceae bacterium | reverse complement strand
GGTTGGTATTGAGTGGGGCGAAGAAGGCGGGGGGTGAGGCGGGGGCGGCGGACCTGGGGGTGCTGGGGAAGGTGGTGAATGGGGCGGAGGACCGGGGGATGACGCCGGACATGAAGGGGAGGGCGCAGGCTTTGGCGCATTACAGTGCGGCGCTGCAGGCGGAGGTGGCGGGGGACATGGCGAAGGCGTTCGAGCATTATCGCGAGGTGATGCGGGGGGATGTGGAGGAGGCGGATCTGGTGCGGCGGACGATTGCGCTGGCGGTGCGGCATGGTTCGGAAGCGGAGGCGGAGGCGATGCTGGTGGAGCGGGTGAAGGCGCATCCGACACGGCCGGGGCCGGTTTTGCGATTGGTGGAATTTCTGGATGCGTATTATTCCGGGGCGGAGGTGGAGAAGCGGGCGAACGAGTTGATGGGGGAGGTGGTGAAGCGGTTTGGGCGCGACGCGGACGTGGTGAGTGCGGCGGTGCTGCGGCATTTGGTGAAGGGGCGGCGGGATCAGGCGGTGATGGTGATGAATGGGGCGGCGGACGGGGAGGGCGGGGATGCGAAGTTTTGGCTGGTGCTGGCGGGGGTGGCGCAGGAGGTGTGGCCGCTGGGGCAGACGGAGGTGGCGGATGAGCACCGGAAGCAGGTGAATGTGTTTTACGAGCGGGCGCTGGCGGCGGCGGTGAAGAGCAAGGATCGGGCGAGGGAGTTGGAGGTGGCGCAGTATTATGTGCTGAGCAATCAACTGGGGGAGGCGAAGCGGATCTGCGAGGTGATGGCGGCGCGGGACGGGGATCTGGCAGCGCGGAAGATTTTGTATCGGCTGTATGAGGCGGAGGAGTTGAAGGAGAAGGCTTTTGCGGTGTTGGAGGGGATTGTGCGGGATGATCCGAAGGATGTGAGTCAGCGGCGGTTGCTGGCGGAGGTGCTGGAGAAGCGGGAGCAGTTTCCGGAGGCGGCGAAGCAGTTGGAGGAGGCGATTCAGGTCGGGTCAGGGACGGCGGCGGATTATGAGAAGCTGACGAATTTGTGGCTGGGCTTGCAGCAACCGGATAAGGCGCTGACGCTGGTGACACGGGCGATTCGGTTGTTTCCGGATACGCCGGGTTTTCAGGCGCAGGCGGGGATGGCGTATGCGGCGAAGGAGGATTTGCCGAGGGCGATTGAGGCGTTTGGAGAGGCGGAACGGCTGGGGGCTGCGGGTGGGGCTATGGTGTTTAACCATCGGTTCCACTTTCGGTTCGGGGTGGTTTTGGAACAGGCGGAGCGGTATGAGGCGGCGGAGGCGCAGTTGCGGAAGTCGATCGAGATGACGCCGGAGTCAGAGGGGGCGTTTCGGGCGAACACGATGAACTACCTGGCTTACATGTGGACGGAGCGGGGTGAGCGACTGGATGAGGCGGAGACGATGATTCGGCAGGCGGTGCAGATTGAGCCGGACAATGCGGCGTTCGTTGACAGTCTGGGGTGGCTGCTGCACAAGCGGGGCAAGCAGGCGGAGGCGCTGGTGGAGTTGAAGCGGGCTGAGGGATTGCTGAAGGTGATGGAACCGGGGGATGCGGAGATTTTGGAGCACATCGCGGCGGTGGAGGAGGCGCTGGGGAAGAAGGCGGAGGCGGTGGAGACGCTGAAGCGTGCGGCGGCGTTGCAGACGCCGGATGAGGGGGTGGCGAAGCGGATTTTGGAGGGGTTGAGGAGGTTGGGGGGAGTTCGGTGATCAGTAATCAGTAATCAGTAATCAGTGAGTGAGTGGTAAGTGGTGAGTAGTGAGTAGTGATCAGTGAGTGGGGAGATTGTGGATTGCCGAGGCCCGCCGGCCTCGCCCTGCGGGCAGCCTTTGGCTGGCTGTCTCGCTCCGCTCGGCTTCGGATTGCGGAATGAAGAATGCGAAGAGGGGTTAGGTGAGGTCGGAGACGGTGGGGCAGGAGCAGATGAGGTTGCGGTCGCCGAAGACGTTGTCGATGCGGGAGACGGGGGGCCAGTATTTGGCCTGGCGGATGTAGGGGAGGGGGAAGGCGGCGGATTCGCGGGAGTAGGGGTGCGGCCAGTCGGTGGCGGTGACTTCGTGGGCGGTGTGGGGGGCGTTTTTGAGGGGATTGTTTTTGGGGTCGGCGGTGCCGGATTCGGTGGCTTCGATTTCGGCGCGGATGGCGGTCATGGCGTCACAGAAGCGGTCGAGTTCGGCTTTGGATTCGCTTTCGGTGGGTTCGATCATGAGGGTGCCGCCGACGGGCCAGGACATGGTGGGGGCGTGGTAGCCGTAGTCCATGAGGCGTTTGGCGACGTCTTCGACGGTGATGTGTTCGAAGTGGCGGAGGTCGAGGATGCACTCGTGGGCGACGAAGCCGTTGGCGCCCTGGTAGAGGGTGGGGAAATGGGGGGCGAGGCGTTTGGCGATGTAGTTGGCGTTGAGGATGGCGAAGCGGGTGGATTCGATAATGTCGGGTCCCATCATGGCGAGGTACATCCAGGAGATGGTCAGGATGCTGGCGCTGCCCCAGGGGGCGCTGCACACGGCGCCGGTGGGGCCGCGTTCGAGCAGGACGTGGCCGGGGAGGAAAGGGGCAAGGTGTTGGGCGACACCGATGGGGCCAACGCCGGGGCCGCCGCCGCCGTGTGGGATGCAGAAGGTTTTGTGGAGGTTGAGGTGGCAGACGTCGGCGCCGATGCGACCGGGGGAGGTGAGGCCGAGTTGGGCGTTGAGGTTGGCGCCGTCCATGTAGACCTGGCCGCCGTGTTCGTGGGTGAGGCGGCAGATTTCGGCGATGGATTCCTCGAACACGCCGTGGGTCGAGGGGTAGGTGACCATGAGGGCGGCGAGATTGGCGGCGTGCTGATCGAGGCGGGCGCGGAGGTCGTCGAGGTCGATGTTGCCGTGGTCGTCACAGGCGACGGCGACGACTTGGAAGCCGACCATGACGGCGCTGGCGGGGTTGGTGCCGTGGGCGGAGGTGGGTATGAGGCAGATGTTGCGGTGGCCTTGACCGTTGGCGTGATGGTAAGCGCGGATGGCGAGGAGGCCGGCGTATTCGCCCTGGGAGCCGGCATTGGGCTGGAGGGAGACGGCGTGGAAGCCGGTGCATTCGGCGAGCCAGGCTTCGAGCTGGGTGAAAAAGGTGCGGTAGCCTTGGGTTTGAGAGGCGGGGGCGAAGGGGTGGAGGGCGTTGACGTGGGGCCAGCTGAGGGGGAGCATTTCAGCGGCGGCGTTGAGTTTCATGGTGCAGGAGCCGAGGGGGATCATGCTGCGGTCCAGGGCGATGTCTTTGTCCTGGAGGTGGCGGAGGTAGCGCATCATGGCGGTCTCCGAGTGGTGGGCATTGAAGACAGGGTGGGTCAATATCTCCGACTGGCGATGGAGGTCGGCGGGGCAGGTGAGGGGCGCGGATTCGCTGAGGTGGGGGAGGTCGGCGGGAGTTGGGATCTCGAAGGCCGCCAGGATGTTGAGGAGTTCGATGGGGGTGACGCGTTCGTCGAGGGCGATGACGACCTGGGTGGGGCTTTGAGCGCGGAGGTTGAGGCCGTTGTCGAGGGCTTTGAGGATGACCGGGTGGGAGGAAGGGACGTCGACGGAGAGGGTGTCGAAGAAGGCGTCGGAAAGCGGGGGGCGGCCGGCTAGGGTGAGCTGTTTGGCGAGCCAGGCGGCGGCGCTGTGGGTGCGGCGGGCGATGGCTTTGAGGCCTTCGGGGCCGTGAAAGACGGCGTACATGGAGGCCATCACGGCGAGAAGGACCTGGGCGGTGCAGATGTTGCTGGTGGCTTTCTCGCGCCGGATGTGTTGTTCGCGGGTCTGGAGGGAGAGGCGGAAGGCGGGGCGGCCGTGGGCGTCGTGAGAGACGCCGATGAGGCGGCCGGGGAGGCGGCGTTTGAGGGGGTCTTTGACGGCCATGAAGGCCGCGTGAGGGCCGCCGAAACCGAGGGGGACACCGAAGCGCTGGCTGTTGCCGACGCAGATGTCGGCGCCGAATTCGCCTGGCGCTTTGAGCACCGTGAGGGCCAGGAGGTCGGCGGTGACAATGAAGAGAGCGCCGGATTGGTGGGTTTCGCTGGCGACTGAGGTCAGATCGCTGAGGGTGCCGAGGGTATCGGGGTAGGCGGCGACGACAGCGGCGATGTTTGGATTTTCGGGGAGGTGGCGGAATTGCAGGATGTCCTGTTTGAGGACGTGGACGCCGAGGGGTTCCATGCGGGTGATGAGGACGTCAATGACGTGGGCGTGGAGGCGATCGGAGACGATGAGGGTGTTCGAGTTCGGCTTGGCGTTGAGGGCCAGGGCGCAGGCTTCGGCGCAGGCGGTGCCTTCATCGAGCAAGGAGGCGTTAGCGACGTCGAGGGCGGTGAGGTCGCAGATGAGGGTTTGGAAATTGAGCAGGGCTTCGAGGCGGCCCTGGGAGATTTCGGCCTGGTAGGGGGTGTAGGCGGTGTACCAGCCGGGGTTTTCGAAGAGGTTTCGGAGGAGGACAGGGGGCGTGAAGGTATCGTGGTAACCGAGGCCGAGGAAGGAGCGGACGATTTGATTTTGGCCCATGATGGCGCGGAGGCTTTGGAGGGCCTGCTCTTCGGTGAGGGCGTCGGGGAGGAGGAGAGGGGAGCGGGAGCGGATGCCTTCGGGGACGACCTGGTCCATGAGGTGGTCGAGAGAGTCGCAGCCTAGGGTGCTGAGCATTTCTTGGGACTCGCTGGGAGAGGGACCGATGTGTCGACGGGAGAAGGCAGCGTGACTGGGCATGGGGGGGAGTTTTAGAGGGGGAGCGGGGATTTCCAAGCGATAGTTTGGGAGCTGGATTTGTTCATTTCTGGATGAACCCGCCTTTTGACAAACCCGGATGGCTGTTCATGCTGTCGGTCCCCCTTTTGCCACCCGTTGTTTTGAAAAACGTCCTTTTTATCTGCACAGGTAATGTCTGCCGGAGTCCCATGGCGGAACTGCTGTTTCGCGACATGGTGAAGGGGCGTGAGGACTACCAAGTGGGGAGTGCGGGGGTGGGGGCGCTGCCGGGGCAGCCAGCGAGTAAGCATACGGCGGATCTTTTGCAGAAGGCGGGGATTGATGCGGCGGGATTTCGGAGTCGGCCGCTGACGCGTGAGATGATGAGGGAGGCGACGCATGTGTTTGCGATGTCGGAGCAGCATCTGCGGGTGATGGACTATGATTTTCCGGATTTGATGGATAAGGCGTACTTGGTGACCGAGTTTGCTGCGGATGATGAAATCCGGGGAGAGGATGTGGTGGATCCGATCGGGATGGGGCTGCGGGCTTACGAAGAGACAAGAGATATGCTGCTTTCCAGTTTGCCAAGCGTATTGGCTTACATCGAACAAACCACCCAACCCAAGACCAACGCTGAACCTGAGACCTGAAGTCCCTTTTCCTTTTTTGAATTTCCCATGAGCACTGCTGATTCCTCCATCCCGTCCCTGCCACGTCAAATCGCGATTGCCGCTGATCATGGGGGCTTTGTTTTGAAGAATGCCGTTGTCGAGCATCTGCGTGGAGCGGGTTATGAGGTGACGGATTTTGGGGTGCAGAGTGAGGCGTCGGTGGACTACCCGGACTATGCGGAGTTGGTGGCGACGGCGGTGCTTTCGGGTGAGGCGGACGCGGGCATTTTGGCGTGCACGACGGGGATCGGGATGTGCATTGCGGCGAATCGGCATGCGGGCATTCAGGCTTCCCTGGTGGGGGATGTGGAGACGGCGGCGATCACGCGGCAGCACAACGAGTCGAATGTGCTGTGTCTGGCGGGTAAGACGACGAGTGTTGAGGAGGCGAAGGCGATTGTGGACACCTGGTTGACGACACCGTTTGCGGGGGGTCGGCATTCGCGGAGGGTCGGGAAGATGAATGATCGGACGCATCCCTTGGATGAGTTGGCGGCGGCGGATCCGGTGGTGGCGGAGATCGTGGCGGGTGAGGCTGAGCGGCAGCAGACGCACATTGAGTTGATCGCGTCTGAGAATTTCACGAGCCGGGCGGTGATGGCGGCTCAGGGGTCTTGTTTGACCAACAAGTATGCGGAGGGGTATCCCGGGAAGCGGTGGTATGGAGGTTGTGAAGAGGTGGACAAGGTGGAGCAGTTGGCGATTGACCGGCTGTGCGAATTGTTTGGAGCGAAGTATGCGAATGTGCAGCCGCACTCGGGTTCGCAGGCGAACGCGGCGGTGTATTTCAGTGTGCTGCAACCCGGGGACAAGGTGCTGGGGATGAACCTGGCGCATGGCGGCCACTTGACGCACGGGAATCCGGCGAACTTCTCGGGGAGGTTGTATCAGTTTTGCCAGTACGGAGTGAGTCCGACGGATGAGCGGATCGACTATGATGAGTTGGCTGAGGTGGCGCTGCGTGAGAAGCCGAAGATGATCACGGCTGGGGCGTCGGCTTATCCCCGGGTGATTGATTTTGCGCGGATGAGCGAGATCGCGAAGAGCGTGGGGGCTTATCTGTTTGTGGACATGGCGCACATTGCGGGGTTGGTGGCGGGCGGGGCGCATCCGAATCCGATGCCGTATGCGGACTTTGTGACCTCGACGACGCACAAGAGTTTGCGCGGGCCGAGAGGTGGGATCGTGATGACGAACAGCGAGGAGTTGGCGAAGAAGATTAACAGCCAAGTGTTTCCCGGGGTGCAAGGCGGTCCGCTGATGCATGTGATTGCGGCGAAGGCGGTGTGCTTTGGGGAGTGCTTGAAGCCGGGGTTCAAGGATTACGCGGCGCAGGTGGTGAAGAATGCGCAGGCTTTGGCGGCTGCGCTGACGGGGAATGGGTATCGGATCGTTTCAGGCGGGACGGACAACCATGTGATGCTGGTGGACTTGAGGCCGAACGGGCTAAACGGGAAGGTGGCGTCTGAGACGCTGGATTTGGCGGGGATCACGGTGAACAAGAACGGGATTCCGTTTGATACCGAGAAGATCACGCTGGGTGGCGGGATTCGCTTGGGGACGCCGGCGGTAACGACGCGGGGGATGCGGGAGCCGGAAATGAAGTTGATTGCGGACTGGATTCACCAGGCGCTGGTGAATCGCGATGATCCGGCGAAGTTGGCGGCGATCAAGCTTGAGGTGGCGAAGGCGAATGAGCAGTTTCCGCTGCCGTAAAGATTCGACCGATATGTGTTCAGTCTGACCCATAGGTCAGGCTGGACAAGATAGGGAAGAGCTTTTAGCATATGCTGATATGGCATATCACATCGCGCGCAATAATCAGCAGTTGGGTCAGTTTGACGAGGGAGCGGTCAGGCAGAAACTGTCTGAGGGGGAGTTCCTGGCGACGGACCTCTGCTGGACGGAGGGCATGGCGGAGTGGCAGCCATTGGGTCAGGTGGTAGCGGCGACTGCGGCCGCTGCGCCACTGATCAGCGAGGTGAATCCGTATGCGCCGCCGACGGTGCAGCAGAGCTATTGGACGGAAGCGGCGGTGACGGGAGCGCCGCTGGCGACACTGGGGCAGCGGCTGGGGGGTTCTTTATTGGATGGGGTGGCGGCGCTGGTGGCGCTTTTGCCCATGATGATGGCGATGGGAAGTTCGGCCTTTGTGGCGGCGGCTCAAGGGGGTGAACCGAGTCCGGAGCAGCTTGAGCCCAACATGGGGTTGATGGCATTTTCGGGTGTTTTGTTTCTTGTTTTGCTGGTGGTCAATCTGATGTGGTTGATCAAGCGCGGGCAGAGCATCGGGAAGCGGATTGTGGGAACGCGAATCGTCGCGCTGGAGAGTGACACGAATCCTGGTGGGGTGAAGACGGTGGTGCTGCGGGGGATTGTGAATGGGATCATCGGAGCGATTCCTTTGGTGGGAGCGTTTTATTCGATCGCCGATGTCTTGTTCATCTTTGGGAAGGATCGGCGGTGTTTGCATGACTTGCTGGCGGGAACCCGCGTGGTTCAGGGGCAACCGGAGCAAGCTTGATGCAACAAGGCAAGGACACGGAACGGGCTTTGGTGCGCATTGGTTACGATGGCCGGGTGCACAAGTATTTTCGGGGTTCGAATGCGAAGGAGCGGTTTGACAATGAGGTGCGGGTGCTGAGGTATCTGGAGCAACGCGAGTGCCCGTTCGTGCCGCGAGTAATCGAGGTGGATGAGGACAAGCTGTATTTGGTCTCGTCAAACTGCGGGTCCCGAGTGGAGCGATGCAGTGACGAGAAGTTGGCGGCGATTTTTGGGGAGTTGGAGCGGTATGGGGTGCGGCATGATGATCCGTTTTTGCGCAACGTGACGTATCGGCAAACGGATGGGCGATTCTGTGCGATTGATTTTGAGTTGGCGACTATTTTAGAGCCGGATGTGGTGGGGCCTCCGACGGTGTGAAGGGATTGAAAACATGGAGCCGGATGCCATTAATTTGAAGCCTGATGTGATGCCTGAAGAGAAGTCGTCACGGCCATCGATTCTGGGTGGGGTGGCGAGTGAGAGGGCGCCGTTTTTGACGTTCAAGTGGTCGGGTCAGACGCATGTGGGGAAGGTGCGGAAGAACAATGAGGATGCGTTTTTGGCGCTGACGATTGACGCGGAGGAGGTGCGTTATTTGGGGAAGATCGGGGAGGGGCGATCGGAGAATTGCGATTACCTTTTTGCGGTGAGCGATGGGATGGGCGGGGAGAAGTCGGGGGAGTTTGCCAGCAAGATTGCGGTAGAGAAGATCACGCGGATGATGCCGAGGCATTTCAGTCAGCGGGCATCGGGATTGCCGACCGGGTTTGGGGATATTTTGACGGATTTGTTCAACCGGATTCACGCGGATTTGAAGAAGTTGGGGGAGAGTTACGAGGAGTGTCGGAACATGGGGGCGACGCTGAGTTTGGGGTGGTTTGTGCCGGGGTGGATGTACTTTGCGCACATTGGGGACAGTCGAATTTACTATTTGCCGGCGGAGGGCGGGATGACGCAGGTGACGCATGATGACTCGCATGTGGGGTGGTTGCGGAGGAAGGGGGAGATCAATGAGAGGCAGCAGCGGACGCATCCGCAGAAGAACATGCTATCGAAGGCCCTGGGGGCGAAGTGTCGGGAGGCGGATCCGCAGGTGGGGGCGGTGAGTTGCCATCCGGGGGATCGGTTTTTGTTTTGTTCAGACGGTTTGAACGATGGGTTGTGGGACCGGGCTCTGCAGGAGTTGATTCGCGAGCCGAGGGCGGCCCTAGCGGCGCTGCCGGTGGCGCAACGACTGGTTCAGGAGGCGTTGAGTGAGAGCGGGCGCGACAACATCACGGCGGTGGTGGTGGAGATCGGCGGGGAGTGAGCCAACTTTTGGAATCCGTGTGGTAACGGATCAGGAGAAGGATTTGCGGAGGTGGCTGGGGAGGATGTTGAGGGCCTCGCGGTATTTGGCGACGGTGCGGCGGGCGACTTTGATGCCTTGGCCGTCCAGGAGTTTGGCGAGTTTGTCGTCGCTGAGGGGTTTGGTTTTGAGCTCGTTTTTGATGAGTTCGGCGATGGCGTTTTTGACGCTGTTGTTGCTGAGGTCCTCACCGGATTCGGTGCGGACGCCATGGGAGAAGAAGAACTTGAGTTCGAAGACGCCGTGAGGGGTGGCGATGTATTTGCCTGAGATGGCGCGGCTGACGGTGGTTTCGTGGACGCCGACGGATTCGGCGACGGTGGCCATGTTGAGGGGGCGGAGGTGAGCGGGGCCGGTTTCGAGGAACTCGCGCTGGTGGCCGATGATTTCGTTGGCAATTTTTTGGATGGTTTGCTGGCGCTGATGGATGGAGCGGATGAGGAATTTGCCGCCGCGTATTTTTTCGCGGATGTACTGGCGGACGTCCTGGCTGCTGCCGACCTGGCCGAGGATGTCTTTGTAGGCGTTGCTGATGCGGAGGTTGGGGAGGTGGTCATTGTTCATGACTGCGACCCATTCTTTGCCCTGCTTTTCGACGATGATATCGGGATTGACGTAGGTGTTGGAGGAGACGGTGAAGCGCTGGGCAGGGCGGGGGTCGAGGGTGCCGATGAAGTCGGCGGCGCGGGAGACTTGCTCGATGGGGACGCCGAGGCGGCGTGCCATGATGGGGTAGCGTTTGTGTGCGAGGTCTTCGAGGTGCTGTTCGACGAGGCGGTGGGCGAGGCTGTGCTTTTTGCCGAGGCGTTCGAGCTGGATGATGAGGCACTCGCGGAGGTCTTCGGCGCCGATGCCGACGGGGTCGAAGCTTTGAAGGACTTTCTTGGCGGCGATGAGGTCGTCGAGGGGGATGGCGTGGGTGAGGCTGAGGTCTTCGAGACGGGAGTGAAGGAGGCCGTCATCGCCGAGATTGCCGATGAGGAACTCGGTGTTGGCGACGAGGTTGGGGTCGGTGATGTCGAGGGTGCGAAGCTGGGTGACGAGGTGCTCCTGGAGGGTGGTGGGAGCGACGATGGAGTCCATCATGTACTGCCAGCGTTCCTGATCGTCGCTACGGCGATTGTTGTCGACCATGCGGGTTTGAGCCCAGTAGTCGCGCCACTCGTCGTCCATCTGGGCGATGGAGTCGAAGTCATCCGGGTCATCGGGGTCGTTGGGGACGGCGTCGTCGAGCGAGACCTCGGGGGCTTCGAGTTCGAGGACGGGGTTGATCTCGATTTCCTGCTGGATGATCTGGCGCAGTTCGAGAGTGGGGGCCTGAAGGATCTGCAGGCTTTGCTGCATCTGCGGACCTATCGCCAGTTTTTGAGTCTGGGTTTGATAAAGTCCCTGGTCGGCCATGGTTGGATGGAGTGCGAGTCGGTGGGAACAGACACTCTCAACTTAGCTATTGCAAGCAGTTACTGGGCCAAGTTTGGATTTTTATCGTGGGCAGGCTGGTAAACCTGGAACTGGCATGGTTTAGGATTTTGCCGGATACCAGGTTACTGGTCAGGGGCGGCTTTGGGCGAGGCCGAGGCCTTCGCAGTCGATGATCTCGACGCATTTGAGGCCGGATTCGAGGGTGCGTGAGCGGAGGAGGAGGCGGGCCATGTGGATGACACGCCACTCGGTTTTTTGATCGAGGAAGCGGCCGACGGGGAGGTCGCGGACGACGATGCCGGGCATGCCGAGGAGGCTTTTGGAGGCGGCTTGGATGTCGAAGGCGTGATGCAGGTTGCGGGCGGATTCGTCGAGGTCGAGCCCGTGACTTCGGCGGAGGCCGACAGAGAACCACTGGCTTTTGGTTTCGGTTTTGGACTCGACGAATTGAGCGAGGGCGCCTTCGTGGGTTTCCTCGAAGAGGGGCCAGTCGAGGAGGAGGCGATCGTCAGGGGAGATGCGGAAGCGGAGGAGGGCGCCGGCTTCCGGGCTGGCGGAGGTGGTGACCTGAATCATTTGGACCGGCAGACCGGATTGGAGGTCGCGGGGGGCAACGGGGACTTTTTGGAAGTCTTCGGCGACAATTTTTGGGTGGCGTTCGAAGAAGGCGGCGATTTGAGCGCGATGTTTGGCGAATTGGTCGACGTGGGCGAGGCAGGAGTCCGGATTGAGGAGGATTTCGCGGAAGAGATCCGAGCGTTCGGTGAGGACGCGCTCGCTGAGGATCGCGGGGGCGTTGGGGTCGGGTTCGGGGGCGTCGGGGAGAGTGGGCCCGGGTGGGGTTGAGGTTTCTGGTGGGCTTGGTGGGGTGATGGGGGA
>JARXAL010000007.1 GCA_029865835.1 Verrucomicrobiaceae bacterium | reverse complement strand
CCGACGATGGCGATGAGGCCTGCGAGGCGGTAGATGAAGAGCATGAAGCAGGTGGTCATGATGAGGCCGGCGATGGCGACCCATTTGCCCTGGTTGATGGAGGACTCGCCATAAGCTGCGGAGACGGAGCTTTCGGAGACGATGGCCATGGGGTTTTCGAGAGGGTTCTCGAGGATGGTGGCGAGGGCGCGGGCTTCCTCTTCCTTGAAGCGGCCAGTGATGCTGGCGCTGCCGCCGAAGATGGCTTCGTTGAGGTTGGGCGCGGAGAAGACTTCGCCGTCAACGATGATGCCGAGTTGGCGGCCGACATTGGCTTCGGTGAGCTTGCCGAAGAGTTCGCCGCCTTTGCTGTCGAACTCGAGGATGATGGTCCAGCCTTTTTGGGGGTCCATGTAGGCGTAGGAGCGGCTGACGTATTTGCCGTCGAGGTCAGGGCGGGATTTGACGAGGAGGGGTGGGCCTTCCTTGGATTTCATTTCGACGTGGTCGACGGAGATGGTGCCGCTGGCTTTGAGTTGGGCGATTTCCGAGGCGCTGTCCGGGTGGACCATGCGGAACTCGAGTTTGGCGACTTTTTCGATTTGGGTGCGGACGTTTTTGACCTCTGCCTCGGTGACGCCGGGCATTTGAATGAGGATGCGGTTCTCACCTTGAGGGGCGAGGAGGAGGTCCTTTTCGCCATTGGGGTTGAGGCGCTTTTCGAGGATGGTGATGGCTTGCTGAATGTCGGTGGGGTAGACGGCTTTGATTTTGCCATCGGCATCAGGGGAGGGTTGGAGTTCGACGATGAACTCGCTACCGCCTTGGAGGTCGATGCCTTTTTTAAGGCCGATTTGTTCGATGGTGTAGAGGGCGAGGGCCGTGGCGAGGACGGTGAGGAGGGTGCCGAGGATGCGTTTGCGCTTGAGTTCGGTGGTGCCCACGTAGACCAGGAGGATCATGAGGAGTGCGGCGCCGAAGAGGAAGGTGAGGATGGGGCTCATGGAGGGTAAGGGGGAGAGATCAGTAATCAGTAATCAGTGATCAGTAATAAGTGGTCGGTGGGGGGGGATTAGAGAAGTCGGAAGAGGTTAGGCTGCGGATTCGGGGGTGACGTCTTTGATGTCGGATTTTTTGATGACGGTGCCGACGGAGCTGCGTTCGTATTCGACTTTGACGTTGTCGGCGATTTTGACTTTGAGGGTTTTTTCGTGAAGGGAGGTGACGATGCCGTGCTCGCCGCCGCTCATGACGACGTGGTCGCCGACGGAGAGGCTCTTGATGAGGGATTCGTGTTCCTGCTGGCGTTTGCGCTGGGGGCGGATGAGGAGGAAGTACATCATCACGATCATGAGGACCATGAAGACGAGGGGATTGCCGAGCAGACCGCCGGGAGCGGCACCCGGGCCGGCGGCTTGGGCGAGGGTGATTGAGGTGGCTATGTCTGCTAGGGAGGCGATGGTTGTCATGAGGAAATCAGTCGGAATCGGAGGCCGTGGGGCGAGGTTGGTAACGTGAAACGACCTCTGTCCGGAAGTCGGCGAAGCAACCTTGTTCGATGGCTTGGCGTGCTCTGGAGGCGAGGGACAGGTAGAAATGCAGATTGTGAAGAGAAATCAACCTTAAACCCAGCACCTCCTGGGTGTTGATCAAATGGCGGATGTAGGCGCGGGTGAAGGGTTTAACGAGGGGGTGGGTGTCCTCGGCGATGGGGGAGAAGTCGCGGGCGTATTTGGCGTTGCGGAGGTTGAGGGTGCCTTCGTGGGTGAAGGCGGTGCCGTTGCGGGCGAGGCGGGTGGGGAGGACGCAGTCGAACATGTCGATGCCGCGGGCGATGAGTTCGACCATCTGGGGCAGGGTGCCGAGGCCCATGGCGTAGCGGGGTTTGTTCTGGGGGAGGTGGGGGCAGGTCCAGTCGGCGATGCGCATCATGTCCTCTTCGGGTTCGCCGACGCTGAGGCCGCCGATGGCGTAGCCAGGGAAGTCCATGGCGACGAGTTCGCGGGCGGATTTTTGGCGCAGGTCCTCATAGGTGCTGCCCTGGACGATGCCGAAGTGGAGTTGGGGTTTGCCGGCGGTGAGGGGTTGATTTTGGTCGATCCAGTCGCGGCAACGGCGGGCCCAGCGGAGGGTGAGGTCGAGGCTTTTTTCGGCGTCGGGATGGGAGCAGGGCCAGGGGGTGCACTCGTCGAAGAGCATGGCGATGTCGCTGCCGAGGGCGGCCTGGATTTCCATGGCGGTCTCGGGGCCGAGGAACATGGGGGTGCCGTCGACGTGGTTATTGAAGTAGCAGCCTTCCTCTTTGATTTTGCGAAGTTTGGCGAGGGAGAAGACCTGGTAGCCGCCGCTGTCGGTTAGGATGGGGCCGTGCCAGCCCATGAAGGAATGGAGGCCGCCGGCGTCTTTGATGATGTCGGCTCCGGGGCGGACCCAGAGGTGGTAGGTGTTGCTGAGGATGACCTGGGCTTCGAGGGCGATGAGTTCCTGGGGATGGATGGCTTTGACGGAGGCCTGGGTGCCGACCGGCATGAAGATGGGGGTTTCGATCACGCCATGGGGCGTATGCAATCGGCCGCGGCGAGCGGCGGAGGTGGGGTCAGTGGCGAGGAGTTCGAACATCGGGGGGCACGGGCACAGGGGCGCGGAGTATGGGGCAGGGGACGGGGAATGTCCAGTGCGGGCGTGCGCGAGATTTGGTGGCTCCGCTTCTGGCGGATTCAGGCGAGGAGGTCGGTGATGACCTGACCGCCGAATTGGCTGAGCTGTTTGTAGCGGCCGCCGTGGTAGAAGGTGAGTTTGTTGTCGTCGAGGCCGAGGAGGTGGAGGAGGGTGATGTGGAGGTCGCGGACGTGGTGGACGCATTCGACGGCTTCGGCGCCGGTGTCATCGGTGAGGCCGATGGTGTGTCCGGCTTTGACGCCGCCGCCGGCGAACCAGATGGACATGGCCTTGGGGTTGTGGTCGCGGCCATAGGCGGTGCCGCCGCGGACGCCGTTGTCGGGGGTGCGCCCGAATTCGCCGCACCAAACGATGAGGGTGTCGTCGAGAAGGCCGCGCTGTTTGAGGTCTTTGATGAGGGCGGCGATGGGTTGGTCCACCTGGCGGATGAGGTTGCCGTGGGCGCGCTCGATGTAGTCGTGGCTGTCCCAGGTGCCGGCGTAGAGTTGGACGAAGCGGACGCCCTGTTCGATGAGTTTGCGGGCGAGGAGGCATTTGCGGCCGAAGGCGTCGGTGTGGGGCTGGTCGATGCCGTAGGTGGCTTTGAGGGCGGCGGGTTCATTGTCGAGGTTCATGGCCTCGGGGACCTGCATTTGCATGCGGAAGGCGAGCTCGTAGCTGTTCATGCGAGCGAGCAGTTCGTCGTGCTGGGGGTGCTGCTCGTGGTGGTTTTGGTTGAGTTGAGCGAGGAGGTCGAGGTTGGCGCGCTGGATTTCGGGGGTGACGCCTTTGGGAGGTTGGAGGTCGAGGATGGGGGAGCCTTTGGGGCGGAGGGTGGTACCCTGGAAGTAGGCGGGGAGGTAGCCATTGCTCCAGTTGGCGGATCCGCCCTGGGGGTAGGAGATTTCGGGGAGGACGATGAAGCCGGGGAGGTCTTGATTGACGGAGCCGAGCCCGTAGGTGGTCCAGGCGCCGATGGCGGGATCGCCGCCGAAGCGGTTGCCGCAGTTCATTTGATACATGGCGGTGGGGTGGTTGACGCTGTCAACTTGACAACCGCGGTAGAAGCAGAGGTCGTCGGCGACGGAGGAGAGGTGCTGCCAGGGTTCGCTCATCCAGGCGCCGCTTTGACCGTGTTGATGGAATTTGAAGGGGCTTTGGACGTAGTAGCGTTTGCCGCTTTCCATGGCGGACTTTTGTTTGCCTTCGCGGGTGAACTCTTTGAGGTGGAGTTTTTCGAGGGCGGGTTTGGGATCGAAGGTGTCGATGTGAGAGGGGCCGCCTTCCATCATGAGGAAGATGCAGCGTTTGGCGCGGGCGGGGTGGTGGCCGGATTTGGGGGAGAGGGGGGCTGAGGATTGCGGATTGCGGATTTTGGATTGCGGATTGGACTCCTCTGCGAGGAGGGAGGTGAGGGCGACGGAGCCGAGAGTGGTGCCGAGGCCGTAAACGAATTCGCGCCGGGTGGGGGCGTGAAGGGCGCGGTGACCGGCGCAAGGAAAGTGAGGTCGCGGTTTCATGGCAGAGGGGGTTAGTTTGAGTGGGTAAGGTTTGGTTTCGATGCCTTCCAACCGGATTGGAGTTGAGCGGCGAGTTGGTTGAGGAGGGTTTCCTGGGTGGGGTCTTCGGCGAGGTTGGTTTTCTCGATGGGGTCGGTGGAGAGGTCGTAGAGTTCGCGGGAGAGAATTTTTTTGCCCTGCGGACCGGTCCATTCGACATAACGATGGGTGGCGGTGCGCAGGCTGCGACCGAGGAAGTTTTTGCCGCGCAGCATCTCGCTGAAGGCGGCGGTTTTCCAGGGGCGCGAGGGATTGGTGAGTAGAGGGGCGAAGCTGGTGCCTTCGAGTGAGGGGGGGATCGGAAGCTGGGCGAGATCTGCGAGGGTGGGGTAGAGGTCGACAAACTCGACGAGGGCGCTGGTGGATTCGCCGGCGGCTTTCATACCGTGGGCGCGGACAAGCAATGGGGTGCGGGTGGCGGTTTCGTAGTTGCAATGCTTGTGACCCCAAGAGCCGTGTTCGCCCATGAGATAGCCGTGGTCGCCGATGAAGATGACAATGGTGTTTTCGGCGAGGCCGGTTTTTTCGAGGGCATCCAGCACGAGGCCGGTGCAGGCGTCCATGTAGCTGATGTTGGCGAGGTAGGCCTGGAGGTAGCGGCGTTTGAAGTCGTCGGTTTGCTGGTCTAGCTCGGGGAAATTGAGAAAGCCCTTGGCCATGCCGACATTCATGGCGTAGGGAGGTGCTCCGGTGGGGGGCTGAGTGTTGGAGGGAAGGGGGAGTTTGTCGGGGTCGTAGAGATCGAAGTATTTTTTTGGGGCGACGAAAGGAAGGTGGGGCTGGTAGAAGCCGACGGCGAGGAAGAAGGGCTCGTCGGTTTTAGTGGAACGAGATTGGAGGAAGTCGGCGGCTTTGAGGGCGGTCTCGCCATCGCGGAGCGAGTGGTCGGGGATATTGGGGGCTTCGATGGCTTCGCCGCGAGGCCAGTCATGTGAGTGGTTGTAGGTTTTGCCGGCGACGCGATCGGCTTCGATTTGGGCGGCTCGGATTTTGTCCTGAGCGGGGCCCCAGACGGGGTTTTTGGGGAGGTAAAGGGGTTGGCTCCATGAGGCGGGATCGTCTTCGGAGCCGAGACCGGTTTCGGCGTAGACGTGGAAGACCTTGCCGATGGCGGCACTTTGCCAGCCGTGGCTTTTGAAGTGCTGGGGAAGGGTGACGACATCGGGTGCGACATCGCGCAGGGTGGTGCCGAAACCTCGCAGGCCGGTGGTGGCGGGGCGGAGACCGGAGAGGAAGGAATTGCGAGAGGGGCTGCAGATGGCGGACTGGACGTAGGCGCGGTCGAAGCGGAGGGCCGTCTTTGCGAAGTGGTCGAGGTTCGGGGTTTTGACGATGGGGTCACCGTAACAGCCAAGCTGAGGGCGGAGGTCGTCCGAGATGATGAGGAGGACATTGGGCTTTGCCAGTGCTGGCGCGGAGAGCAGAGGGCAAAGGGTGAGGAAGATGGCGGCAAGCGAGCGCATGAAGGGCTGGGATTGGAAGGGGGCGCCTGCGGTGGAGCTAGTAGACATAGACGAACTCGTTGGAGTTGAGGAGGACGAGGGCGATTTCGGCTAGGGAGCGGGTTTCGGGGGAAGTGTCGGCGGGTTGGAGGTCGGGGATGAAGTCGGTGTAGGCGTGGAGGGTTTCGGTGAAGGTGAATTTTTCGCCGGTGTTTTCTTCGACGGCTTCGCGGGTGATTTGTTTGGGGTAGTCGGGTCGCTGTGGGGTGTGGGATTGGTGTTTGGGGAGGAGTTTGAGGTAGTGGGAGAGGGAGGCTTGGAGTTCGGCGTCGGTGGGGGGGCGATTGAAGACGAGTTGGAAGAGGAGGGTGATTTCGGATTTCGGATTTGATGCGCGGCGCTTCCCTCCGGGCAGCCTTTGGCTGTCTGTCTCGCTTTGCTCGGCTCGGATTTCGGAATGGGAGCGCACTCGGTGGGCGAGGGCGAGGGCGCGTTGGGCGGTGTTTTGGGAGTTGAAGAGGGAGAAGACTTGGGGGGTGACGGTGGAGGCGTCGCGGCGTTCGCAGGAGAAGTCGGGACCGGGTTCGTTGAAGACCTCCATGAAGGGATCGGAGAGGCCGCGGAGGCGCTGGATGTAGATGGAGCGGCGGTGGCGTTGCTCGGGTTTGGGGTTGGGGACCCACGCGGAGGCGAAGGTGCCCATGACCTGGCGGGGCTGGAGGGCGGCTTCGAGGTTGATCTCGGGGCGGATGGGGATGCCGCCGAGAGTGGGGTTCAATTCACCCGTGACAGAGAGGGTGGCGTCGCGGATTTCTTCGGCGGTGAGGCGACGTGGTGTGAAGGCGGCATAGCTGGTGCCGAGGGGATCTTTTTCTTTGAGGAGGGCGGGATTGGGATGGTTGGTGGAGCGTTGCCAAGTTTGGGAGGTGAGGATGAGGCGATGGAGTTCTTTGAGGTTCCAGTTTTTCTCGATGAGATAAGAGGCGAGGAAATCGAGGAGTTGAGGATGGGTGGGTTTTTTGCCGGTGCTACCGAAGTTGTTGGGGTTGCCGGCGAGGGGTTGGCCGAAGTGCCACATCCAGACGCGGTTGGCGATGACGCGGGCGGTGAGGGGATTGCGAGGGGAGGCGATCCATTGGGCGAGGGCGAGGCGTCTGCCGGAGATGGCGTCGGGGATTTGAGAGGGGAGGTCGGCGAGGGCGGAGATGACAGAGAGGGAGTTGGGTTTGACGGGAGTGGTGGGTGAGAAGGGGTCGCCACCGCCGAGGATGGCGGTTTGTTCGAGTTCGCCGGCGTCCATTGGGTTGGGCGGTGGGCGGACGGGGTTGACGACGAATTTGAGGTCGGGGGTTTTGCCGTTGTAGACGGTGAAGGCGATGGGTTGGTAGCGATCGAATTCCCAGGAGAGGCGTTCGAGGCCTTTGCGGGCGACACGCTCGCGACCGTATTCTTCGGGTCCGAAGCCGATGTGACGAGGGGGGATTTGATCTTCAGGGAGACCTTGTTTTTGGAGGGCGGAACGGGCGCGATCAAAAGAGGAGGTGGCACGGCCTTTGAGGTTTTTGCCGGCGGGTAAAGCGAGGGCGGCTTCGAAGGCAGCGGGATCGATTTTTTTGTCCTGGAACCATTTTCTGGCAGCGGCGACTTGGAGTTTGTCGAGGCGTGACAGCTCGAGGCTGTGCTCGGTTTGGCGTTTGTTGAGGTAGGCGAGTTCTTCGAAGCCGGAGGTGTTTTCGTTTTTGCTGAAGGGGGTTGGGCGTTCGGTGAGTTGGGTGGTGGCAAAGACGGACTGGAAGGCGTAGTAGTCGTGGGTGGGAAGGGGATCGAATTTGTGGTCGTGGCAACGGGCGCATTCGAGGGCTTGGCCAAGGAAGGTGACGCCGACGGCGTTGGTGACGTCATCGAGGAAGCGCTGGCGGGCAATTTTGGCGACTTCCATGCCGGTGAGTTCCCAGGGGCCCATGCGGAGGAAACCGGTGGCGACGATGAGTTCGGGGTTGTTCGGGTCGAGTTCGTCACCGGCGAGTTGTTCGCGAATGAATTGGTCGTAGGGTTTGTCGCTGTTGAAGGCGCGAATGACGTAGTCGCGGTAGCGCCAGGTGTTGCCTCGTTCGTAGTCGTTAGCGAAGCCGGAGGAGTCGGCGTAGCGGACGACGTCGAGCCAGTGGCGCGCCATGCGTTCGCCGTAGTGGGGGGAGGCGAGGAGGGATTCGATTTGGTGGTCGAGCGATGTGGGAGAGCTGTTTTTTGGGGGGAGACCGGTGAGAGTGAAGGCGAGGCGGCGAGTCAGGGTGGCGGGATCTGCGGGAGGGGCGGTGGGTAGGCCAGCGGGAAGGGAAGCGTCGATGAGGGCATCGATGGGATTGACCGAGGTTGGCGTTTGGAGGTTGGGTTTCTTGAGGGGTTGGTAGGCCCAAAGGTCTTCGGGCTTGTAGCGGCGATTGGCCCAGTCCTCGGAGAGGGCACCTGTGACAGCGATGGTGACGCCTTCTGAGGAGAGCCATTTGTCGGCGGTCTTGGTGATCTCTGCTTTGCGGGCGTCGTTTGGCCAGGGGGCACCGCCTGCGATCCACGACTTGATCCAGGAGGTTTGTTCGATTGAGAGAGCGTCGTTGTCTTTGGGTGGCATGGCGTCCCAGTCGTCGTGCGTTCGGAGGACGGAGAGGAAGAGGGGGCTTTGGTCGGGTTGGGAGGGGACAATGGCTGGGACGCCACTTTCACCGCCTTTGAAGAGACCCTCGACGGAGCGCATGTCGTAGTCGGCTTTGATTTTCTCTGGGTCAGCGCCGTGGCAGGCGAGGCATTTTTCTTTGAGGAGAGGTTGGATGCGAAGGACGGCGAGTGTGTCTGCGTCCATGGGAGGCGGGGCAGCTACAAGGGGCGTCAAGGTAGACGTGGCGAGGACCAAAAGGAGAGAGCGCATGCGTGTGGGGCTTACTCGTTAACGCCTGATTGCGGAGAATTTGGACAGATTAAATGTGAGTTGGATAGAGCCTGACTCATGGCTTCCGGGGATCTTTGAGATGCTTTGCGAAGAAGGCTTCGGAGGCTTGGAGGCAGAAGTCGAAGTTCTGTTGCTGACCGAGAAAGGCATGCGGGGCGTTTGGGATCAAGGTGAGTCCAGTCGGGATGCCTAGTTTTGTGAGGTCGGCGCGGGTTTGGTGGGCGTGGGTGCTGGCATCGTCGAGTTCGCCGGTCATGAATGCGAGGGGTGGGTCCGATTGGTCGAGATGATGGCGGGGTGAGGCCAGGGCATAGATTTGCGGGATCTTGGCCTGGGAGTCGCCGAGGAAAGTGCGGTAGAAGGGATCGTCCGGCTTG
>JARXAL010000219.1 GCA_029865835.1 Verrucomicrobiaceae bacterium | reverse complement strand
CCAGTATCCACCGCCGACTTCAAAACCATGCGAACCACCTTTTCAGCGAGTCGCACACTACCAGCCGCCCTTCCCTCATCCCGCTCACGCTTCACAAACAAGCGGACATCCTCGGTGGTGAGATGGTCCAGCGGTTTACTCAGTAGCTCCGGCGATAGACCATCAAGAAAGCGGGTGACGATAGTCTGGTAGCGTTTGAAGGTGGCTTGGGCAATGTGACTCCGCGAATCGTCCAGCCAGCTATCAAATACCAGTCGGACGCTTTTTGCCTCATCCAGCGGCTTCGTTCCTCCGGCGACCATGATTCTATTCAGAATGTCCCGCGCCACCGTTTCCGTCAGGCTCCCTCGCAGTGCATTCGTCGCAGCCTCCTCCAGCAGCGATGCCACCGCACGTTGCCGCACAGATGAATCATAATCCAGATTGCGCGACTTGGATTCGACCTCATCGGCAAACGCTTGAGCGTCCACCTTTCGAGTTTTGCCCGTTGAGAGGAGTTTGCGCTTGCCCTCCGCATTGAAATACATACAGGAGTAGAACTTCGATTTCGCGTGACGCTTAAAAACAGATGCCATGATAGCAGATACGATAGCACTCATATCGTTTCAAGCTGTTTCATACCGTTATCAAACCTTTATAGAATAAGGAAAGCCCTTTATCCATATAGCCCTTTTTGGAACCGAGGGTTCGAATCCCTCTCTGTCCGCCAGCTGCACCGCAGCTAGGACAGCCCCCCTTCAGCAATCCCCAGGCACCGCATGGCTCCCCCCAACCATCGCCCCTCAATTCGCCAATGATGGACTTCCTCTTCTCCGCTCTCAGCGACCATCCCATCCGCGAATTCTCTCCCGGCGACCTCATCCTCACTCAAGGAGATAACACCGGCCACATCTACTTCCTCATCGAAGGCAGCGTCGAGATCGTCAAAGATGACGTCGTCGTCGCCAAAGCCAATGAACCGGGTGCCATCTTCGGCGATCTCTCCGCCCTCATGTCCGTGCCACACACCGCCTCCGTTCGAGCGACCTCTCCTGCACGCTTCCACCTCGTCACCGATCCCGCCGATTTCCTCGCCAAAAATCCCTCCGTCAGCATCCACCTCTGCCGCCTCCTCGCTCGGCGACTCGATGCCATGAACAAATACCTGGTCGATGTGAAACAGCAGTTCGCTGGACACGACCACCTCGGCATGCTCGACACCATGCTCGATACCCTGATCCACCGCCAACCCAAGGCGCGCCAAAAAGCTCCCCCATCAAGCCTCCGCGACTCGGAGATCCTGGACTGACTCAGCCTCGATCGAACGCCATCGCGCCGTCATCGCTTCCAAATCAATCACGATGCTCGTCGGCTGCACCCCAATCTGCCGCCCCGGATTGAACACCCACGTCGAACCCAATCGATCCACCCACGCTCCCTGTTCATAAAACGGCGAGTTGTGAATGTGACCACTCAACACCATGTCCGGCTTAAACCGCTCGATCATGGCCTTCAAAAAATCATCTCCAATGAATCGCCTCCCCGCCCAACTCGTTCGCGCCCCCTCCGGCGGCGCATGGTAAACCCAAATCCACTTCCCCCTCACCCGGGTCGCTTCCGCTGTCAATTGCGCCTCCACCTCAGCTCGCATCACCTCCCCATTCCACCAGGGACAGACCGTTACCCTTGTCTCCCCAAGATCAAAACTGTCTCCGTCCACATGCAGCCGGTCATTCCGCGCCTCCCGTAACCACTCCGCAAAGGACTCGTTCGCCTCACTCACCGCATCCCCGTCGTGATTGCCCGAACAAACCACCACAGTCGTCTTCTTCCTCAGCAGATCCAGATACTTCTCAACGATCGCAATCTGCACATCCGTGTCCAGATCCGACCCCATGTCCAAAAGATCACCCCCGATCACCACCATCTCAAAATCCCCCGCTTGGGCAAGCACCCAATCAAACTGCTTCAGCGAGTAATGCAGGTCAGAAACAAAAAGAAAACTCATGCGCGACAATCGAATCATTAATGTGCCCTCACCCAAATCACCAGCCAAATCAAATCCAGCCTCAATCGCCTAACCATCCCACTCCAAAATACCGAATTGACTCCCCAGCCGCCTCCGTGAATGTCCCCCCACATGTCACGCCCCATCAAAGACCCCGTCTCCGGCTTCAGTCCCTATTACGGTTGCGTCATCATCGCCGCCGCAGCCGCCATCTTCTTTGGCATCATCGCCTGGAGCGCCTACACCCTCTTCCGCCAAGACGCCGAAATCGACCAGTTCACCATCGCATCAGCCACCCTACCCCCGCGCGTCGAACTCTCCACCGAAGAAACCCAAACCCTCACCGCAAAAGCCACCGCCCTCCAGCAAGCCATCACCAGCGGCAAATCCGCCAGCCTCAGCCTAACCCTCGCCGAACTCAACGCCCTCGTCGCCAAGGCCCCCGACCTCGGCAACGGCAGCTACGCCGACATCGTCCGCTTCACCGGCACGAACCCCGAGAAAAAACTCCTCCTGGCCGACATCGCCCTCCCCCTCAACCCACTCCCTTTCTCCGGCAAACCCAAACGCTATCTCGTCGGCAAAGCCTCCTTCCAAGTCGAAGTCACCACCGAAGGCCCGGACGCCCGCATCATCGCCATCGACGTCCCAGGAAAAACCATTCCCGCAGGGTTCATCGAAAGCCAGCAAGCCTGGACCTGGATCACCCCCTATCACCAAGACCCCACCCTCTCCTCCACCCTCAAAGCCCTCCGCTCCGCCCGCGTCACCCCCGAAGGCCTGACCCTCTCCACCCAACCCGAATGACCGCGGATCCCCAAAAGAATCCCTGGACCACCCTCAGCTCACGGGAGATCTACCTCAACCCCTGGATCCGCGTCCGCGAAGATCAAGTCCTCAAACCCAACGGCTCCCCCGGCATCTACGGCGTCGTCGAATATCGCAACCGCGCCGTCGGCGTCGTCCCCATCGACAATGACGGCTACACCTGGCTCGTCGGGCAGTACCGCTACACCCACAACCGCTACGAATGGGAAATCCCCGAAGGCGGCTGCCCCGAAGGCGAGTCCCTCGAAGACTGCGCCCGCCGTGAACTCCTCGAAGAAACCGGCCTCGTCGCCTCCGAACTCGAACCCCTCCTCCTCGATATCCAGCTCTCCAATTCCATCGGCAACGAAACCGCCCACCTCTTCATCGCCCGCGGCCTCACCCAGGAAACCCCTCAACCCGAAGACACCGAACAGATCGCCATTCGCCGACTCCCCCTCTCCGAAGCCATCCAAATGGTCACCAGCGGCCAAATTCGCGATTCCATGAGCGTCATCGCCCTCCTATTTCTCGCCCGCAGAGCCTAAAAACCTCATAAAGGCAAAAAACCTCCTCGAATCGAGCATGTTAATTTGACATGCTGAACCATCCGAATACCTTCGCGGCCCCTTTACCCCCTTAAACCAGGAAACAAATATCATGGCGACCGTTCAAGTCATCCTCAAAGAAAAGATCGAAAACCTCGGCTCCGAAGCCGACGTGGTTAAAGTCCGTCGCGGTTTCGCGCGCAACTTCCTGGTCCCCAGTGGCAAGGCTTACGAAGCCACCAAAGGCAACCTTCGCCAGATCGAAAACCTCAAGAAAGTTCGCGCCGAGCGTGAAGCCACTGAAATCGCCGAAGCACAAAAAATCGCTGCGCGACTCAAGAAGCTGAAAATCAAGCTCACCCTCGCCACCGGACAAGCAGGCAAAGCCTTCGGCTCCATCACCACCATCGACATCGCCAAAGCCGTCAAAGACGACTCCGGCATCGACCTCGACCGTCACGCCATCCAACTCGACAAGCCCATCAAAGGCACCGGCACCTTCGACGTCCCCGTCAAACTCCACAGCGAAATCGAGTGCTTCCTCAAGGTCATCGTTTCTGCCGAAGGCGCCGAAGCCCCCGCAGACGCCTAAAAAGCCCCGACTCAAGCAGTCTGTTTTTCCAAAAGGCCGCAGGACAAGCTCCTGCGGCCTTTTTGTTTTTCTTCGCGTGAAATCTTGTGCATCATGTGATCCCGTTTAGTCTCTTTGCCCCTCAGATTTCCCTCTCCCGTTCATGGCCGAAGACGCATCAAAACTCATCGCCGCAGCTTCTGCCACGATCCCTCCTCCCTCAGCCGTTCCAGCAGGTGATCGCGCCCCGTACGAAGGCAAAAAGAAGTTCCGTGAACCCACCGCTGAGGAACTCCTCGCCAACATCAATCGCGCCCTGCCTTTCAGTGAGGAAGCCGAAAAAGGCCTTCTAAGCTGCCTCCTCCAAGACCCCGTCAACCTGCTCGCCGAAAGCCGCCTCACCCTCCCCTCCCCCTGCTTCTACCACGAAGCCCACCGCACCATCTACGAAAAGCTGCTCGAGTTCTACGACAAGAACCTCCCCATCGATCTCATCACCGTCACCAACGCTATGCGTGAGCAGGGCCTGCTCGACAAAGTCGGCGGCGCCTCCGCCATCTCAGACCTCTTCATCTACGTCCCCGTCCCCTCCCACTACACCTACTACCGGGACATCCTCAAACAAAAAGCCATCCTCAGGGACCTCATCCACGCCTGCTCCATCAACATCCACTCCGCCTACGAATTCGGGCGTGAGGAACTCGACCAGGACGTCAACACCATCATCGACGTCGCCGAACAGCGCGTCCTCGCCGTCCGTGAAAACAGCGGCACCGAAGAAGGCTTCCGTCACATGAAGCACCACGTAAACGAGGCCATCGACGCCATCGAATACATGCTGCAACACCCAGGCCAACTCCGCGGCCTCTCCACCGGCTACTCCCAGCTCGACAAAATCAGCTCCGGCCTGCAGGGCGGTGAAATGTTCGTCATCGCCGCTCGCCCTTCCATGGGGAAAACCTCGTTCGCCATGAACATCGTCGAGCACATCGCCGTCGATCTCGACACTCCCTGCGCCGTCTTCTCCCTGGAAATGAGCGCCGCCATGCTCGTTCGCCGCCTCCTCGTCTCCCGCGCCATGCTCTCCCTCGGCGACCTCTCCCGCGGCCTCCTCACCCACGCCCAAAAGGAAGCCCTCGCCAAAGCCAGTCGCGAACTCCAAAAATCCAAAATCTTCATCGATGAAACCCCTGGCCTCGACATCATGGAACTCAGGGCCAAAGCCCGCCGCCTGAAAAAGCAGTATGGCATCCAAATGATCGCCATCGACTACCTCCAGCTCCTGACCTCCAGCTCCCGGCGCGCCAAAGACAACCGCCAAATCGAAATCGCCGAAATCTCCGCCGGCCTCAAAGGCCTCGCCAAAGAACTCAACGTCCCCATCGTCGTCCTCGCCCAGCTCAACCGTTCCGTCGAACAACGCAAAGGCCAGCGCCCCGTCCTCTCCGACCTCCGCGAATCCGGTTCCATCGAGCAGGACGCCGACATGGTCGGCCTCCTCACCCGTGCCGACTACGCCGGTGGCAAAATGGAAGTCGAAGATGAGGAAAAAGAAGCCGCCAAAAAAGGCCAAGCCCTCCTCATCCTCGCCAAAAACCGTAACGGCCCCACTGACGACGTCCACCTGCGCTTCATCGACTACGCCATGCGCTTCGTCGAACGCGAGCCCGACGCCGACGAAGCCCAGGGCAACTGATCCCAAGGATCAAGTCCGCTTCCCAATACTCTTCAAGCTTTGAGGCACTCACGGAGGCGTTATGCCCGGTTCTTCACAACTTATTCACAGGCTGCTTGCACCTGTCAAAATCAGGCTCTCCAGCGCAAAATCGCACCCCACAACCACTCCACCGCCTCTTAGGTTGAGGGTCTAGACTGGGAATTCATGGAACCCCACAAAACAAAGCGTGGAACACAAATTCCCTCAGGTTTTCCAACAAAAATCACGACTCCTTTCACTCATCAAGTCCACCAAAATGAACACGCTTAGATTTGATCTAACTACCTCTTTATCAACGATATCTGTGTTTAATGCTTTAAATAACGTAAAATATTTCATGGGCCGATTTCAACACCACACCCTCCTTCCTCCATCCACTTTTCCCCACCCGAATTTCACCCTGCCGCACCCATTTCCCAACACGACCTTCGTTCACTCTCCCGAAGGCTTTTTCACACACTCCAAACCCTCAGAAACCTTGTTCCAACGGCACAAAAGGCCCGAAATCCCTCAAAATCAGAAAGTTCTTCACATCTTCTCCTAGCCAGCTCGGATTCGCCCCTAGCCATCGCACACCCTACCCAAGAACCCTCTTGCCAGACCTTGCACCCCGTGTCATGACCTCCCCCATGCAAGCCTATCACATCACCGGCACCTCTGGGCTAGACTCCCTCAGAATCGTCGAAACAGCTCCCCCTATTGCAGCAGCGGGTCAAGTCGTGGTCCAAATCCGCTCTGTCTCCCTCAACTACCGGGACTACATGAATATCCTCGGCATCCGTGGCGTCACCGGCCCCATTCCCCGAATCCCCTGCTCGGATGGCGCTGGCGAAATCATCTCCCTCGGCACAGGCGTCACCACCTGGCAAGTCGGAGACCGTGTCGTCATTCCTTTCATGCCCTCATGGCTCGACGGCCCCTTCAGCCAGGCCCACTCCGCAGCCGCTCTCGGAGGCGCAGTGGATGGCGTCCTACGCCAGCAAATCGCTGTCTCCGCTGACTCCCTCGTCCGCCTGCCAGATGCCATGACCTTCTCCCAGGCCGCAACCCTGCCCTGCGCCGCCGTCACCGCCTGGGACGCTCTCATCGTTCGCGGCCAACTCCAAGCCGGCAGCACCGTTCTCATCCAAGGCTCCGGCGGCGTCTCAATCTTCGCCCTCCAAATCGCTAAACACCACGGCGCCCGCGTCCTCGCCATCACCAGTTCCGATCAAAAAGCCGCCCGCCTGCAGGAACTCGGCGCCGACGCCACCTTCAACTACAAACAAAACCCCGACTGGGCCACCTGGGCTCTCGAACAAACCGGCGGGATCGGAGTGGATCATGTCGTCGAAATCGGCGGCCCAGAGACCCTCAATCGCTCCATCCAAGCCACCCGCTTCGGCGGACACATCGCCCTCATCGGCGTGTTAACCGGAACGTCGGGCGAAATTCAAACCGTGCAAATCCTCCGCAAAGGCATTCGCCTCGACGGCGTCTACGTCGGTTCTCGCGCCATGCTCGCTAAGGTGGTCGACTTTTTCAGCACCTCTTCCCTCACCCCCATCATCGATTCCACCTTCCCCTTCTCCGACGCCGCTGCCGCCGTCAACCACCTCGAATCCGGCAGCCACTTCGGCAAAATCGTCATCACCGTAGATTGAGCCCGGAATACAAATTTCGAGGTGCTTAAGCGACCAAGGCTCAAGCATCTCGAATGCCTCCAATCGAAGAGTTCGGGTTGAGTCCAGCCAAAAGAAAAAGGCTGCAAAGAGTCGCCTCTTCGCAGCCTTTTCGACAAGGCACCAACCCGCCCTCAGCCACGCCTCACGCAGGAGTGATCGCCCCCAAACTCCACACCTTCTCAGCATACTCACTGATAGTGCGGTCAGAAGAGAACTTGCCCACTCGGGCGGTATTGTGAATCGCCATCTTGACCCAGTGATCCCGATTCTTGTAGGCCGCATCCACCTTCGCCTGAGCAGCCACATAGCCCTCGTAATCCGCAAGACATAGATACGGATCCCCATGGTCGAGGAAGCTGTCGCGCAGCGGCTTAAACTCTCCGGTGACTCCGGTGAAATAATCACTGCCAATCCAGTCGATCACATCCTTCAGGCACTCGTTCTTCCAGTAGTAATCGTACGGATTGTAGCCCCGCGCACGCAAGGACGTCACATCCTCCACGGTCAGCCCAAAGATAAAGATGTTCTCGTCGCCCACCTCTTCAGCAATCTCCACATTCGCACCATCAAGTGTTCCAATCGTCAGCGCACCATTCAGCGCCAACTTCATGTTCCCGGTCCCTGAAGCTTCCTTGCCCGCCGTCGAAATCTGCTCCGAAAGATCCGCTGCTGGAATGATTCTCTCGGCCACGCTCACTCCGTAGTTGGGCATGAACAGCACCTTCAACTTGCCACCCACCCGCGGATCATTGTTCACCTTCGCCGCGACTGCGTTGATGCAATGAATGATGTTCTTGGCCAGGTAATATCCCGGAGCCGCCTTCGCGCCAAAAATGAACACCCGGGGATGCACATCAAGCCCGGGATTATCCAGAATCTGCCGATAAAGCGTCAGAATATTCAAGAGATTCAGGTGCTGCCGCTTGTACTCATGCAGCCTCTTGATTTGCACGTCAAACAACGCATCCGGACTGATGATCACCCCCAGTTGATCTTGCGCCATCTTGGCCAGCACCACCTTGTGATCACGCTTGATCGCGTGGAACCGATCTCGGAAACTCGCGTCATCAGCAAACCGATCCAGCTCGATCAGTTTGGACGAGTCCTTCAACCAGCCATCCCCAATCGACTCCTTGATCAGTGCTGAAAGCTGCGGATTGCAAACATCCAACCACCGCCGGAAAGTCACCCCGTTGGTCAGGTTCAAGAACCGATCTGGAAACAGCTCGAAGAACTCTGGAAACAGTCGCTCACAAAGCAGCCTCGTATGCAGCGCCGCCACTCCGTTCGTCGCATGCCCACCCAGAACCGACATGTGCGCCATCCGCACATGCTTGCCTCCCTGTTCCCCAATGAGTGAAAGCATCTCTTTCTTACCCACATCACCCGGCCACTTTTTCTCCACCACGTTGTCGAGGAACCCTTGATTGATCTGGTAAATGATCTGCAGATGCCTTGGCAAAACCTTCTCAAACAAGCCCACACTCCAGGTCTCCAAGGCTTCAGGCAGAAGCGTGTGGTTCGTATACGACATCGTCGCTTGAGTGATCTTCCACGCCTCATCCCAAGGCAACTTCTCGACATCCACCAAAATCCGCATCAACTCAGGAATCGCCACCGCAGGGTGCGTGTCATTGAGTTGAACCGCGACCTTCGAAGGAAACTCGCTCCATGGCAGGTCATACCCATTCTTGAATCGCCGCACCATGTCCGCCAACGAGCAGGCCACAAAAAAGTACTGCTGCACCAGCCTCAACTCTTTCCCATTCTCCGTGGTGTCGTTCGGGTAAAGCACCTTCGAAACCGTCTCCGCCAGCGCCTTTTCACGCAACGCCTCAATGTAACTGCCCTCATTGAAGATCTGAAAATTAAAGTCCTCATCCGCCTGCGCCCGCCACAACCTCAACACGTTCACCGTGCTCGATTGATACCCGACAATCGGAATGTCGTAAGGCAAACCCAACAGACATTTGGTATCCGTCCAATCCTGGTAGGGATGCCCGCTTTCATCAAACCTTTGCACCACGTGCCCGTACAAATGGATCGTCTGACGATACGCCGTCCGCGCAATCTTCCACGGACTCCCGTCTCGCTGCCAGGCATCAGGATGCTCCACTTGACGACCATTCACAAACTCCTGCCGGAACAACCCGAATTCATAGTCAATGCCATATCCAATCGCAGGCAGATTCAGCGTGCTCAAACTGTCCATGAAGCACGCCGCTAAACGCCCCAACCCACCATTGCCCAAGCCCATGTCAGGCTCCCGATGAAGCACTTCGTCCAAGTCCTTACCCATGCTTGCCAACGCTTCCTTCGTCGCGTCATACAGCCCCGAATTACGCAGGTTGTTCTCCAGCAACCGCCCCATCAAATACTCCAACGAAAGATAATGAACCCGGCGCGCTCCATAGGATCGATGCAGGGTTCGTGTCTGCGTCGAACTCTCCATGACCCGATCCCTCACCGATAGACAGGTTGCCACCCACCAGTCGTTCGCGCTGGCCGAGGACTCATAGGCCCCCAAGGTGAAACGCAGATGGTTGGTGATGGATGTTCTTAGACTCTCAGGACTGTTGCCAAGTTCGCCAGTGGACATGTTCAATTCAGGTTTGGATGGTGGGTTGGTTCTTGGGATCAGACGTTTACCAACTGATCCACTTGGGCATCTCCAATGGAGAAATCATCAGCGTGATCTCTCCCTTCGGAGCTTTGCCCTGGTAGTGATTCAGCACAAATTGCGCCGTGCCGCGTTGAAATTCCTCAAAATGTTTCGTCAATTCCCTGGCGACCACCACCTTTCTTTCAGGCTGGTGAGTGGCGACCATTTGCAGGGTATCCACGAGTCGATACGGAGATTCAAAATAGGCTGAAGTGCAGTCCCTCTCCAGCGCACGCAGCATCTCTTTTTCCCGCTGCCCCTTCTTATGGGGTAGGAATCCTCCAAAATAGAAAGGCACCACCGGCAGTCCCGATCCAGCAAGCGCCGTCGGCACCGCAGAAGCTCCCGGCACCACCGTCATCGCCAACCCAGCCGCAATCACCGCTTGCACCAACCTCTGTCCGGGGTCAGACACCGTCGGCATCCCGGCATCAGAGATCAGGACGATTTTTCCGCCACCCTTCATGGCCGCGACCAACTCCGGGATCCGCCGCGCTTCGTTGTGCTCGTTGAGACTGATCAAAGGCACCCGGATGCCGTGATGAGCCAGCAACCGCTGACTGTGCCGAGTGTCCTCACAAGCCACCTGCGTCGCAGTCCTCAAGACTTCAATCGCTCGCAAGGACAAATCTCCCAGATTGCCAATGGGCGTTGCCACCAACGTCAAACCCGCCGCACTCGTAAATCCCCCACCCAACGCCGCCACGGCGCCGGCTTCTAATGGAGATTCGGTTTCAGCACTCAATCAGCTTCGAAAGTCACAGGCTCTCGCCTGCTGTAGTCATAAACAGGGCCAAGTGCCCCCTCTATTGTCAAAATTACCAGCCTTCGGAAAGCTCACTCGTCATCGTCAAAGACATACGCTGAGCAGCATCTTCGAGTGCCTGCGCTTCCGACAACTGGAAATTGGGATCCAAAACGATGTAAGACTCACCCCAGGCGCGACCACGATGCAATACGGTGTTATCCGCCGTGCTCACCAATTTGTAGTCTGTCCGCAAACGCACCAAAAGTTGCGACGTCCTCAACACGTTGTTCCGAACAGCACGGAACTGGGAGCGATCCACGTTGGTCACAATCCCCTCCAACACAGCCTCAGCCTCATCCCGTGACACAACCTGATAAGAACCATCCGCCTGAATCTGCTTGATCACCGCATTAGTAACCAAAGGCCCCAGTCTTGGCTCCAACGTCTGATTCGTGAACCCCGGAATCGCGATCTTGGTAACTCCCGCAAGATGTTGCGGCTTGGCACCACCCAATTGGTAACCAGCACAGCCAGTAAGGCCCAAAACCAGAACAGGAAGGAGACAGGTGAAAAACTTCATAGTGTCAGTCGGGAGTATCGAATCGGTGAAGAGTAAGTCAGGCTTGAATGGCCCCAAAACGGGACGGCAATGGAATCACTACGGCTTCGGTGCGTCTGGCACGGGTGGCACCGGAGGGTTGGGACTCACTGCTGGCTGTGGCGGAATGCCTGCACCTTGGCCTGGAGCCGGTGGCACTGGCAAAAGCGGCGCTCCACCTCCACCCGGCACTGGCGGCAACAAAGTCCCTGGCGCTGTCGCTGGCGTCGTCCCAGGTCGTGTTGGCAAAGTCGGCTCCTGGAGGGGAATCGGCATGAAGTCATCCTGATCCGCACGCATCTTCGGCTTCTCGCTCAACTTTGCCAGTTCAGGCGATGGAGGCCCCACGTAGTCATCCCGATTCCGCAAATCAGATGCCGCTGGCACCGTGAAGTCTTGATTGCCAACGGCCTCCATCGCTTCTGGACTGTCCTGCGAAAGCCGCGCCAACAACTCCCGCGCCTCAGCCGACGCCTCAGCCGTGCCATACTTCAGTGCCTCGTTGTAATAAATCGCCGCCGCCTTTGGCTTGCCTTGCTTCTCGTAAAACTTGCCCACCACCAAAGATTGCGTCGCCTCAGCTTCGTTCACTTGGCTCATGATCTGCTCCGCTTCCGTTTTGCGCTCCCCGGATGGGTTAGTCGCCACGTAGGACGTCAAAGCATCCCGCGTCGCCAGAAGGTTCGAGTTGTCCTCGCTCCGCTGCGCAGCGATGTTCGAGATCGCCCCGATCCGAAACTGCGCCTCAGACGCTTGCTTGGAGTTCGGGTAATTGTCCACCACCCCCTGATAAGCCGTCACCGCCAAGTCCTTGTCCCCACGATCCTGATACACCTCTGCGATACTGAATTGTGCCATCGCCGCAAACTTCCCAAACGGAGCATTCTTGATGATCGTGCGATACATCTCGATCACATCGTCTGACCCCATCTTCATCGGCAAAATCAGCACACTTCGCTGCTTCTTGCCTCCTTTGGCCTCCTCTGCCAATTCAAACTGCTGACCGAGCGAATCCGCAAACCGAGGACTGGAACGGTAGTCCTGAATCAGCTTTTGAAAGGCATCAAAGGCATCCTGCAACTTGCCGGTCTCTCTCACAATCAAAGCCTTGGCATACGCCGCCTCCGCAGCCGACTGCGTGAATGGATACCTCTTCAGGATCGAATCGTAAATCCCGCTGGCCCGCCCGCCATTGCCCTGGCTCTGCTGCGCCCTCGCCTCAGCCAGCAGTCCAGCCGCTTCAGCTTCCTGCTGCTGACGCTCACTTACCGAGGCAGGCACTTGCTTTTCAGGCTTCTTGAAAAAATCGAGAAGCGCGTAAGCGGGCGACGGCCCGGCTAGCAGGTAACCTGCGGCTGCCGAGAAGGCAATCATTCGGGAGAGAACTGGGACGGTCATTGAGGTTCAGAGTAGAGGAGCCTTGTTCATGCGTCAAGTTAGCATGGCATCAGCCCTTAAGTTTGCGTTACACCAGGGCTGACACGATCGCGGCACCCATTTCGGCTGTATTCACCAGGGTCGTCCCAGGAGCCCCCGTGAAAATGTCTCCCGTCCTCAGCCCATCCCCAATCACCTGACGCACCGCAGTTTCAATGCCCGCCGCTTCCGCCTCCAACCCCAAGGAGAACCTCAGCATCAACGCCGCCGACAAAATTTGCGCAATCGGATTGGCAATTCCCTTACCAGCAATATCCGGCGCCGTGCCACCGCTTGGCTCATACAGCCCAAAATATAGCCCATCCCCTCGCACCTTGCCCAAACTCGCACTCGCCAGCATGCCCAGACTGCCCGTAATCATCGCCATCTCGTCGCTCAAGATGTCCCCAAAAAGGTTCTCAGTCACCAAAACATCGAAACTCCTCGGCGCCTTGATCAACTGCATCGCCGCATTGTCCACGTAAAGATGCGCCAGCGTCACGTCCGGATACTGCTTCGCCACCTCAATCATCGTCTCCCGCCACAAGACCGAATTCGTTAGCACGTTCGCCTTGTCCACACTCGTCACATGCTTGCCCCGCCCCTGCGCGGCCTGAAACGCCACATGGCCAATCCGCTCAATCTCGCTCTTCTTGTAAACCATCGTGTCAATCACCTGGATGTCCCCATCCGGCAGCACTTCACGCGATTTCGGCTGGCCAAAATACAGCCCGCCAGTCAATTCGCGCACACAAAGCACATCAAATCCCCCCTCCACCAAATCCGGCCGGATCGGCGAAGACGATGTCAGCGCCGGATAACAAATCCCAGGGCGCAAATTCGCAAACAGCCCAAAATGCTTCCGGATCGGCAGCAACGCCCCCCGCTCAGGCTGCTCGTTCGGCGGCAAATGCTCCCACTTCGGTCCGCCCACCGATCCAAACAAAATCGCTTCGCTCTTCTCGCAAACCGCCACCGTCTCCGCTGGCAACGCCTTCCCCACCGCGTCAATCGCCGCCCCACCAACCAATTGCCGGCTGAAATCAAACCCAAACCCGGACTTGCTGCCAACGACCTCCAGAACCTTGATGGCTTCAGCCATGACTTCAGGACCAATGCCGTCACCGGCGAGAACTGCGATTGAATAAGTGCGACTCATGTGGCCCGCTAGATGAGCAAGAATCCCGCATAGGGCAAGCTGGGAATGCATCATCACTCAGTTGCGTCCCATTCCAGTCGGGTTCATTCTGTCCCCATGACTCCCGATGAGACTGACTCCGCCGAACTTCTCAGGTTATTGCAATCCCGCGCTCCTCACGAAGCCGCAGACGTCCTGCAAAAAGTCACCCCAGCCAACGCCGTCAGCGCCCTCGACCTCCTCAACCCCATGGTCGCTCAGCAAATCCTCAAGGAGATCGACGACAAACAGCGCTGCGAGATCCTCGCCGCTGCCCCTGTCGAAAAAGCCCGCCAATGGATGGGAAATCAAGCCTACCCCGAGGACAGCGTCGGCTGGCTCATGGAACCGCCAATCGGCGTCTTCCGCCCCCAAATGACTGTCGCAGAAACCGTCGAAGGTTTGCGCCGCCTCACCCAAAAGGCCGTCATCACCTACGGTTACGTCACCGACGATCAAAACCGACTCCTCGGCATCCTCGTCATGCGCGACCTCCTCCTCGCCCGCCCGGAACAACGTCTCAGCGAAATCATTCACAAAGAAAGCGTCTTCTCGCTTCAGCCCCATTTGGAACTCACCGCCGCCATGCGTTCCACGGTGAACCGACACTACCCCGTCTACCCGGTCTGCGATCCCGAAGGTCGCCTCCTAGGCCTCGTCCGTGGCCAGAACCTCTTCGAGGCCCGCGCCATCGAAATCAGCGCCCAGGCCGGTAACATGGTCGGCGTCAAAAACGAAGAGCGCCTCTCCACCCCCATCCTTCGCAGCCTCCGCTTTCGCCACCCGTGGCTTCAGGTCAATCTCCTCACCTGCTTCATCGCCGCCGCAGTCGTCACCCTCTTCCAACATACCCTCGATCGCATCGTACTCCTCGCCGCCTTCCTGCCCGTCCTCGCCGGCCAGTCCGGAAATACGGGCGCCCAGGCTCTCGCTGTCGCCCTTCGCGGACTCACCCTTGGCGATCTGCGTGAGGGCGAAGAACGCCGCCTCGTCGTCAAAGAAGGTCTTCTGGGCCTCTTAAACGGCGTCCTCGTCGGCATCACCGCCGGCCTCGGCATGTGGCTCTACGCCTACTGGCAGGGCAACCCCCACGCGCTCATCCTCGGCCTCGTCGTCGTCATCTCCATGATCACCAGTTGCATCGTCTCTAGCGTCGCAGGTGCCTACATCCCCCTCCTTCTCCGCCGCATCGGCACCGATCCCGCCACCGCCTCCAGCATCTTCCTCACCACCGCCACCGATGTCTTTAGCATGGGCATCTTCCTCGCCCTCGCCACCTGGCTCGTTCCCCACTGAAAACCCAATTTTGCATCCCCTGCTAAAAAGTCCTTTCGGATTGAACATTCTATAGCGTATATCGTCCCAGCAACGTGTCGGTTTTTCGATCTACCAAACCAAGCCCAGACAAAATCCTCATGAAAAACAAAATCCTCATCCTCTTGTGCGGTGCCTCCCTGGCATCCTGTGCCGGTGGCCCCAACGCCCAAACCGGTGCCGTCCTCGGCGCCCTCGGCGGCGCGGCTGTCGGCGGCATCATCGGCAATCAATCCGGCCGTGGCCTTGAAGGCGCAGCCATCGGCGCAGCCGCAGGCGGCATCGGCGGCGGCGTGATCGGCAACGCCCAAGACCAGCGTAACAATCAGAACTACTACCGCAATCAACCCCCACCGCAGCCTGGCTACTACAACAACCAGCCACCTCCCGGCGGCTATTACCGCTACTAATACTAATCTGCCGACGAGCGCCATCGGCTCACGTCGACCGCTCCTTTCTAAAGCCGTCCGGTTCCCCCGGACGGCTTTTTTGTCCCCCAAAAACCCACACTTGCATTCCCTCGAAAGACCTCCCCACGGGTTGTAAACGTATGGGTAATAAGACCCAATTCCCCCATCGTCACTGATGCCCACCCGCCTCCTCATCGCCCTCTTCCTCACCTTCGCCGCCGCCTCCGGCGCCGACATCTCTCACCCGGGCGCCGCCATCTACAAATCCCAATGCGCCAGCTGCCACGGCAACCTTGGCGAAGGCGTCCCCGGGAAATTCGACGAACCCCTCACCGGCGACCGCTCCCTCGAAGCCCTCACCAAAAAAATCGAGCGCACCATGCCCGAAGAGGACCCCGGCTCCTGTGTCGGCGAAGACGCCAAACAAGTCGCCGCCTACATCTACGACGCCTTCTACTCCCCCGCCGCCCAAGCCCGCCTCAATCCCATCACCATCGACCTCACCCGCCTCACCATCTCCCAATACCGCACCAGCGTCGCCGACCTCATCGGCCACTTCCGCAACGGCAGCGACAAAGACTGGGGCAAAGAACGCGGCCTCCAGTTCTTCTACCGCAGCCCTGAAATCCTCAAACCCGAAGAGCGCGCCAAACTCAAAAGCAACGCCGACCCTCGCAAAAAAACTGTCAAAGTCGACGGCCGCATCGACACCCTCGACCTCCACCTCGGCCCCGATAGCCCCGTCAAAGACAAACTCGATCCCGACGAATTCGAACTCCGCTTCGAAGGCAGCCTCATCGCCCCCGAAACCGGCACCTACGAATTCATCGTCCGCAGCGAAAACGGCTTCCGCCTCTCCGTCAACGACCGCGAAAAACCCCTCATCGACGCCTGGGTCAGCTCCGGCGAAACCGTCCGCGAGGAACGCGCCTCCCTCTACCTCATCGGCGGCCGCGCTTACTACCTCGGCCTCGACCACTTCAAATTCCGCGAAAAATCCGCCTCCCTGCAACTCCTCTGGAAACCCCCGCACGGCGTCGAGGAAATCATCCCCAAACGCCACCTCTCCCCTGAGCGCATGCCCAAAGTCATGATCGTCAGCACCCCCTTTCCCGCCGACGACCGAAGCCTCGGTTACGAACGTGGCTCCAGCATCTCCAAAGAATGGGACCAAGCCGCCACCCAGGCCGCCATCACCGTCGCAGAGCACGTCGACGCCAACCTCGACGAACTCACCCGCACCAAGCCCGATGCCCCGGACCGCCCTGCCAAACTCCAAACCTTCGCCGAAACCTTCACCGAGATGGCCTTCCGCCGCCCCCTCGATGATCCCCAAAAGCAGTTCATCGCCGCTCAATTCAAAACCGCCCCCAACCCTGAACTCGCCGTCAAACGCGTTGTCCTCTTCACCCTCAAATCCGCCCACTTCCTCTACCCAGGCCTCCTCGACTCCGACAAACCCGACGACTACACCGTCGCCTCCCGACTCGCCCTCGCCCTCTGGGACTCCATTCCCGACAAACGCCTCCTCCAGGCCGCCAGAGAAAAACGCCTCCACGAAAAAGCCGACGTCCTCCGCGCCGCCCAGCGCCTCGTCACCGACCCACGCTCCCGCTCCAAAATCGACGGCTTCTTCCACCACTGGCTCGAACTCGACCACGCCGAAGACGCCAGCAAAGACCCAAAAGCCTTCCCCGGCTTCGACCAATCCTCCCTAGCCGACCTCCGCACCTCCCTCCGACTCTTCATCGAAGACACCGTCTGGAGCGAAACCTCAGACTACCGCCAGCTCCTCCAGGCCGACTACCTCTACCTCAACTCACGCCTCGCCAAAATCTACGGCAAAGACGTCCAAACACCCGACTTCCAGCGCGTCGCCTTCGACCCCAAACAACGCGCTGGCGTCGTCACCCACCCCTACCTCCTCGCCTCCTTCGCCTACACTCGCACCACCTCCCCCATCCATCGCGGCGTCTTCCTCACTCGCAACATCGTCGGCCTCTCCTTGAAGTCCCCGCCCATGGCCGTCGCCTTCGAAGAAAGCCACTTCAAACCCGGCCTCACCATGCGCGAAAAAGTCACCGAACTCACCCGCGACGGCAACTGCATGTCCTGCCACTCCCTCATCAACCCCCTCGGCTTCTCCCTCGAAAACTTCGACGCCATCGGCCGCTGGCGCACCAAGGACCAAAACAAACCCGTCAACGCCACCTCCGACTTCCCCATCAACGAAGACAAAAAAATCCGCCTCACCGGCCCTCGCGACATCGTCAATCACGTCGTCCAAGCCCCCGACGGCCACCGCGCCTTCATCCGCCAGCTCTTCCATCACACCGTCAAACAACCCACCGCCGCCTACGGCCAAAACACCCTCAACGACCTCCAAAAAACCTTCGCCCAAACCGAATTCCACATCCAAAAACTCCTCACCGAAATCGCCACCCTCACCGCCCTCCACCAAATCCCCTCACCCGCCAAACCTTCTCCCAAAAAGTGACGGTTCCCAGCAATCGCATCCAATCCGCATTCCGAAATCCGCAATCCAAAATTCCCATGTCCCTCCACCGCCGCCAATTCCTCCGCGACCTCGGCCTCTCCGCCGCCACCCTCCCCTTCCTCTCCGGCCTCCCCAGCCTCACCGGAGCCCCCACACCCCTGCGCCGCCAGCGCCTCATCATCATGTTCAGCCCCAACGGCACCCTCCCCCAGGACTTCTGGCCGGATCAGGAAGGCGAAAACTTCGAGTTCAAACCCATCTTAAAGCCCCTCGAACCCTTCAAAAAACGCACCCTCATCCTCAACGGCATCTACAACAGAGTCCGTGGTGATGGCGACAACCACATGCGCGGCATGAGTTGCCTCCTCACCGGCACCGAACTCCTCCCCGGCAACATCCGCGGCGGCGGCGGCAACCCAGCCGGTTGGGCCGGAGGCATCTCCATCGACCAGGAGATAAAAAACTTCCTCCAGTCCCAGCCCAGCACCAAAACCCGCTTCGGCTCCCTCGAATTCGGCGTCGCCGTCCCTAATCGCGCCGACCCCTGGACCCGCATGTCCTATGCCGGTGCCAATCAACCCGTCGCCCCCATAGACGACCCCCACCAAATGCTCTCCAAACTCTACGGACGCATGAAGGACAAAGACAGCCTCGTCAGCATCCTCGACGACGTCCAGTCCGACCTCAAACGCGTCACCTCCAAACTCAGCGCCCGCGATAAGTCCCTCCTCGACCAGCACATGGCCCTCGTCCGCGACCTCGAAAACGACCTCAAAGAAGCTGACAAACAATCCTCCCTCCCCCATCGCATCCCCGACATCGACCCCAGCCTCGAACTCGTCAACGACAACACCCCCGAGATCAGCCGCATCCAGATCGACCTCCTCGTCAACGCCCTCGCCAACGACATGGCACGCGTTGGCACCCTCCAATACATGCGCTCCGTCGGCATGGCTCAAATGCGCTGGCTCGGCGTCGAAGAAGGCCATCACTCCCTCTCCCACGACCCCGACACCAACCAGGACTCCTACGCCAAGCTCCTCAAAATCAACCAATGGTTCGCCGGCGAATTCGCCTACCTCGCCAAACGCCTCAGCGAAACCCCCGAACTCACCGGCGACGGCTCCATGCTCGACAACACCCTCATCGTCTGGACCAACGAACTTGGCAAAGGCAACTCCCACACCCTCGACAACATCCCCTGCGTCATGATCGGCGGCGAAAAAACCTTCGGCTACAAAATGGGTCGCAGCATCCGCCTCGAAAAACAACCCCACAACCGCCTCCTCCTCAGCTACGCCCAAAGCTTCGGCCACAGCGGATTAAAGACCTTCGGCGAACCCACCCTCTGCACCGAAGGCCCCCTCATTCTTTCATAAAACGCCCCGTCGGCTTCTCCACCCACCCCGCCGCCCGCTGCCCCTTCCCTTCCCGCCCCAAATCCCCCAGTTCCACCCTCGCCGCCTCCGCCATCTTCATCAGCCTGCCCATCACCTCCGGTTGCTCCCCCGAAACCTCCCGCGCCTCCCCAACATCGTTCCGCACATCAAACAACCGCGCCTCAGCCCGCTCCATCTTGTTCGCCAGATTCATCACCTTGTTCTCCAACGCCAAATACAGCTTCCAAGGCCCACTGCGCACCGCCTGCAACTGCTCCGCATGGAAATAAAAAAAACCCACCTCATCCCGCGGACTCGCCTCCCCCCGATCCCCAAACCACACCCCCGCCATATCGATCCCATCGATCTTCCTCTCCGGTAACCCCGCCCCCGCCATCCCCCCAAAAGTCGGCAACAAATCAATCATCGCACTCAGCGCATCACACCTCATCCCGCCCGGAATGCGCCCCGGCCACCACATCAGACACGGCATCCGCATCGCCCCCTCGGACGTGTTGTAACCCCAGCCCGCATACGGTGCATTGCTCCCCTGCAGCGGCTCCCGCCTCGGCGCCCCATTGTCAGACGTCCACACAACCAGCGTCCGCTTCGCCAACCCCTCCTCCTTCAGCACCCGCAAAATCTCCCCCATCGACCAATCCAACTCCTCCACACTGTCCCCCCACTTTCCATTCGCCGACTTCCCCTTAAACGCAGAACTCGCATGCGGCGCTTGCGTGCTCCCCGGCATCGCATGCGGCAGATACAAAAAGAACGGCCCACCCTTCTTCCTCCGGATCCACTCGATCGCCTCCTCCGTGTAACGCTTCGTCAGCGTATCCCGCTCCGCCGGCGCCTCCACCACCACCTCATCCCGCATCAACGGCAACTCCGGCCATTCCTCAGGCCGCTTGTCACGCGTCATGTCATCGCTGTAGGGAATCCCAAAATACTCATCAAACCCCTGTCGAGTCGGCAAAAACTCCGGCTGATCCCCCAGATGCCACTTCCCGATGATCTTCGTCGCATACCCCGCCGACCGCATCACCTCCGCCACCGTCATCTCATCCGGATGCAACCCCTTCGGTGACACCGGCCGCAGCACCCCGCGACTGTCGTGATTCCGATGCAGGTTCACCCGCTGCGCATAACACCCCGTCATCGCCCCCGTCCGACTCGGCGAACACACCCCGCACACCGAATAAAAACTTGTCAGCATCATCCCCTCCGCCGCCATCCGATCCAAATTCGGCGTCCGCTGATTCGCCCTTGGATTAAAGCACCCCACATCCCCATTCCCCAAATTATCCACCAAGACAAAAATCACATTCGGCCTCTCCTCCCCCAACACAC
>JARXAL010000266.1 GCA_029865835.1 Verrucomicrobiaceae bacterium | reverse complement strand
GCGTCATTCGTTGCTGGGTGAATGGGGCTCTAGCGATGGAGGTGGAGGACACGGGGCTTAGGGGCGGTCGCGTGGGGTTGTGCAAGTTTCGGGACACGGTGGCGGAGTTTCGGGGATTCAAAACGGGGCGAGATCTGGCGCCTCCGGCGGCATCGGTGGCGTTGACGGAAAAGGTGCAGACGACCTTGGGGGCTTATCTCGAAAAAGGAATGGATGCGGATGAGGCGTTGGATCGCTTGATCGAGGAGGAAGCGAGTGCGGCACGGCGATTGGTGGTCGAGAGAAGGCGGGAATTGGAGAGGCAGGCAGCTGCCTTGAAAGAGGTGGAGAAGGAGATGCATCGGCGAGCGGTGACTCGGGAGATGGTGCGGGAATTGGACAAAGAGGATGAGGCGACGGACCTGTTGCGGTGTGCGCTTTTGTTGGCGAGGCACGACAATCCGGAGTTGGAGGTGGCGGTGTATGTGCAGACGGTGCAACGTTTGGCAGCGGAGGTGCGGGCGCTACCGGAGGTGGCTGCGGGTGGGGAAGCGGCGATTCGACGAATGAATCAATTCTTGTTTGCTGAGAATGGCTTTCATGGGAGCCGGAATGACTACCAGAGTCTCTCGAATAGTTATGTGAACGAAGTGATCGAGGATCGTGAGGGATTGCCGATCACGCTGTCGGTGGTGTATTTGGAGTTGGCGAGAATGGCCGGGGTGAAGGGGGTTTTTGGAGTGCCGTTACCGGGGAAGTTCATGGTGGGATTTCATCCTTCACCGGATGAGGAGATGAAGTTGGTGGATGTGTTTGAGCGAGGCAGGTTGACGACGATCGAGGAAGCGGAAGGAGAGTTGAATGATTTTCGGCCGTTTGATCCCGAGGTGCTAAGGCCTGCCACCAAGCGGGAGATCGTGCTGCGCATGATCAAGAATCTTTTGGCGAGCGCGCTGGACGAAGAAGGGAGGGCGCAGGGGGCGATGCCGTATTTGAATCTGGTGCTGGCACTGGATCCGCAATCGCCTCCGGAGCGATTTGCGAGAGCGCGACTGAGGCAGACATCAGGCGACAAGCCCGGGGCGACGGAGGATGTGAGGTGGCTGATTGAGAACGCGGGTGAATTGCCTGAGGGCGTTCGGGGGCAGTTGGAGCGGTGGCTGGCGTCGATGGAGGAGTGAGTTCGAACTTTGGGATTTGAACTTATTCGATGGGGAGCACGGCGATGAAGGCGGCGTCGGCGTTGCGCATGGCGATGTGGGACTCGCGGAGGCGGATTTCGATGGGTTCACCGAGGGGGGCGCGGCGGATGACTTCGACTTGGGCACCGGGGACGAGACCGAGTTCGCGCAGGCGGGTGAGGCTGGGTTTGGCACCGAGGAAACGCTCGATGATGGCAGGGGTGTCGATGGGAAGGTCTGCGAGGGTGGAAACGGCCATTGGAAACGGTAGGTGGGAGTGGGAGATTGGCAAAGAGGATTCGTGCCGGGATGGTGGATGCGGGTTGCGAGTTGGGGGTTCTGGTTTCATGATGGAGGCGATTGATGAACCGTCGGCTGTTGCGTGTGATTAAAGTTCTGGTCCTTGTCGCGATGGCCGGGGCGGGAGGGCTTTACGTTGCGGCGGAGTGGATTTTCAATGTGAACAGCAATGCGGTGTTGTGGGCGGTTTCGGATAGCAAGGCGGGGCTTGAGGTGAGGTTGAAAGGAGGGGAGTGGAAAGCGTTGGGGGAGGTGACGGCGGCTGAATTGCAGGGGGCGATGGTGGATCGCTATCAGGAGGCGGGATTGCAGTGGAAGAAGCTGCGGGTGAGGCGGTCGGCTGGTGTGATGGGAGGGGCTTTGCAGAAGGTGTTTGGAGCGGAGGTGCATGTGTTGACGCTTTCTCCCGAGCGATTTGAGTTTGCGACGAGTTACCGGCCGAACTTTGAAGTGACGACAGCGCGGGAGCGGTTGTTGAAGCAGGATTTGCAGTTTGCGATCACGGCGAATTTTAGGGAGCCGTCCGGGGCGCCGATGGGCTGGGTTTGGCATGAAGGCCGGCAGGTGCACAAGGCGTTTCCGGAGTGGAGCGGGGTGTTTTTTGTGAAGAACGGGATGCCTTGGTTTGGACCGAAGTCGCTGGTGGATGAGGTGCCGGGGACGATGACGGAAGGGGCGCAGGTGTATCCGTCAGTGATGAAGAATCACACGGTGTTCACTTATGTGTTTGATGCGCCGGATCGATTTTTTGACGGTCCACGGGTGACGTATCGATCACTGGCCGGGATGAGGCAGAATGGGGAGATTGTGTTTGTGCTGTCGGGCGATGGCGGAGCGATGAATGTGAAGGAGGTGACGGACATAGCGTTCAAGCTATCGGTGAAGCATGCGACGCTGTTGGATGGGGGGCGGGCGCTGCAATACAGTGTGCAGACGGAGGATGGGCCGTGGCATTTTTCGGCCTTCAACACGCGGGTTGATTTCCAGAATCCGAAGTTGGAGAAGCAGGAATCGCCGGTTTACATCGCGGTGAAGAGGCGGCCTCCCGTGATTCGAGCGGAGGGATTGCCGTCCGGGGCACCATGAGGAACTGACATGCCGACGATGGAACATGAACGGGCTTTGAAGGCGGCGGGTTGCCGGGTGGTAGCGGGGGTGGATGAGGCGGGGCGCGGGCCGTTGGCGGGACCGGTGAGCGTGGCGGCAGTGGTGCTGCCGGAGGGGTTTGAGCATGAGGTCTTGAATGACTCAAAGAAGTTGACGGAGATTCGGCGGGAGCGGCTTTATGAGGAGTTGACCAGCGATGAGCGGGTGCGGTGGTGTTGCGTGCTGGTGGAGGTGGAGGAGATTGACCGGTTGAATATTTTGGGTGCGACGCATGAAGGGATGAGGCGGGCAGTGGCGGGATTGGGGGAGGATGTGGATGGAGCATTGATTGACGGGCTGCCGGTGCGGGTGTTTCCGGTGAGGCAGGTGGCGTTGGTGAAGGGGGATTCGAAGAGTTTCTCGATTGCGGCAGCGAGTGTCATTGCGAAGGTGACGAGGGACCGGTTGATGCTGCGGTTGGCGGAGAAGTATCCGGGGTATGGGTTTGAGGTGCACAAGGGTTACCCGACCAAGAAGCATGTGGAGGCGTTGAAGCGTCTGGGGCCGAGTGCGGTGCATCGGCGGAGTTTTGGACCGGTGGCGCAGATGGAGTTGGGGCTATGAGAGTGCAGTGATCGAAGTTTGTCAGGTTAGGTTAAATGGTTTCGGCATTGGCACCTAATAGATAGATGGTTTTGGGAGGAAGGCAGTTTTTCCGGGTGAGGTGGCGGCTTCGTGCCTTGACAATTGGGAGCTTCCGGCGATTTCTAGCGGGAAGTCTTAACCTGATATGATGGAGATGAACACCTTAGGCACCTTGAGACGGACTCTTGTGGCAGGGGCGTTTTTGGTCTTGCCGATGGCGGGGCAAGGACAGGTCGCTGATGGGGGAGAGGTTGGGGCGAACCTGGCAGTGGAGCCGGTTCCTGAGATGAGTTGGACGCCCTTTTTAGAGGAGTTGGAGGAGGTTTTGAATCCGGTGTGGGTGGGGGTGGCGGTGCGGGCGGGTTTGCCTGCGGTGTGTGCGGCGGTGCTGATGGAGGCGGAAGAGCAGATGGGGGAGTTCTTGAAGGGTGGGGTGGATGTGGATGAGGTGACGCCGGGGGGGGATCGGGCGTTGGCGTTGGCGATGCGATTGCGTCAGTATGGGACGTTGAGGCGTTTGTGCTGGGCGGGGGCGCATTTGGGGGACTGTGAGATTGAAGGGCAGCCGCTTTTGATTTTGGCGGCGTTGCGGAGGCAGACGGAGGCGATGCGGACGTTGTTGATGAGCGGGGCGCATCCGGATGCGAAGTCAATTTCTCCTGTGCTGCCTAAGCTGGTGGCGGAGCAGAGTTTGAAGGATTTGCAATGGCATTTGGAGCGCGACCGGAATCTGACGCCGATCATGATTTGCGCGGCGCATGGTGATGCGGACGGGGTGGAACTGTTGATGTGGGCGGGGGCGAGTCAGAGTCACTACACGCGAGTGAACAAGCGGTATGCGATCAATTTTGCTTCGGTCCAGGGGTATACTTACATCATGCAATTGCTGCTTGGGAGAAAGCCAGGGGTGGAGGCGGAGCGTCGGGTAGTGATCAGTTTGTCGGGGCAGAAGGCGGAGTTGTATAAGGAAGGCCAGGTGGTTGAGACGACGAAGGTTTCAACGGGCAGGAAGGGCTATGCGACGCCTGCGGGGACATTTGTGATCACGGACAAGCACCAGTCTTGGACGTCGACGATTTACCATGTGGCGATGCCGTGGTTCATGAGGTTGAACTGCGGGTCGATCGGGCTGCATGCGGGGAACATTCCGGGGTATCCGGCATCGCATGGGTGCATTCGGCTGCCGTATGCGAAGGCGAAGGCGTTTTTTGGGCACCTGCGGACGGGGGACGTGGTGGAGGTGGTGCCTTAGAGTAGTTCGTTGACGAACTGGGTGGGGTCGAAGGGCTTGAAGGCGTCGGCGGTTTCGCCGAGGCCGATGAAGCGGGTGGGGATGCCGAGTTCCTGCTGGATGGGGATGATGATTCCGCCTTTGCCGCTGCCGTCGAGTTTGGTGACGATGACGCCGGTGACGGGGATGGCTTTGTGGAATTCGCGGGCTTGCTGGAGGGCGTTGGAGCCGGTGGTGGCGTCGACGACAAGGAGGACTTCGTGCGGGGAGGTTGGGTCTTTCCGACCGACGACACGGTGGATCTTTTTGAGTTCCTCCATGAGGTTGTGTTTGTTGTGGAGGCGCCCGGCGGTGTCGCAGATGAGGAATTGAGCGCCGAGGCGTTCGGCTTTTTCGTAACCGTCGAAGCAGACGGCGGCGGGGTCGCAGTTTTGCGGGCCTTTGACGAGGGGGATTTGGAGGCGCTCGGACCAGACTTGGAGTTGTTCGACAGCAGCGGCGCGGAAGGTGTCGGCGGCGGCGAGTACGATGCTGTGGCCCTGGTGGTGGAGGAGGTTGGCGAGCTTGGCGGTGGAGGTGGTTTTGCCGGTGCCGTTGACGCCGATCATGAGGAGGACTTTGGGGCGTCCGTCGGTGTGGGGAAGGAGGGGTGGGATTTCTTTGGGGAGCTTGGCGCGGACGTGGTCGCGGGCGACTTGGAGGATGTCTTCGCCATTGAGTTTGCGACCCTGGGAGCGGAGGGCGTCGACGATTTCAAGGGACAGGCGCGGGCCGATGTCGCCGGAGATGAGGGTGGATTCGAGTTCGTCCCAATCGAAGTCGGGTTTGCTGAATCGGGCGAGGAGGGATTTGAAGAAGCCGGCCATGGAGGAAGGGGCGGGTAGTGATCAGTGATCAGTAATCAGTAATCAGTAATCAGTAATCAGTAATCAGTAATCAGTGGTCTGTGGTCTGTGGTCTGTGGTCTGTGGTCTGTGGTCTGTGGGGGACTGGCAGGAAAAAGGGGGGCAGAAAAAAGGTAAAGGGGCGGAATGGGGGGTGGTAAAGGGTTTGGGGTGGGTTCGGGGGATTTGGGACGGAATTTTTGGGCGATTTTGTGGAGGATGCCGTTGACGAAGGAGCCGGATTCGGTGCCGCCGAGCATTTTGGCGACTTCGATGGCTTCGTTTAGGATGACGGGGGCGGGGAGGTCCGGGTTGTGGGCGAGTTCGTAGGCGGCGAGGCGGAGGACGTTGCGGTCGACGGTGGCGAGGCGTTCGAAGCTGTAGTTTTCGACGAGGTCGCGGATTTGGACGTCGATTTCATCGCGATGGGCGAGGACGCCGTTGATAAGAGTTTCAGCGAAGTCGCGAGCCTGGCCTTTGATGCTGTGAAGGTCCCAGAAGCCGGCGCGTTCGATGTCGGTGGGGGCTTTGGTGTGAAGGTCGTGTGCGAAGAGGTATTGCACAGCGGCCAGGCGTCCGTCTCGTCGTTTTCCCATGAGTGATTGGTTTTTGAGGTGGGTTGGAAGAGGATTAGGCGCGGGTGGCCTCGCCGGAGAATTTGGCGCGCATGGCGGCGAAGAGGTTGACCATGGTGAGGGCGACGCGGGCGGCTTCAGTGCCGCGATTCATGGTGGCACCGAGGCAGCGTTCCTCGGCTTGTTCGGCGTCGTCGAGGAGGAGGACTTCATGGACAACGGGGACGCAGTGGGTGGTGGCGGCGCGTTGGAGGGCGTCGGTGACGGAGGCGCCGACGAGGTCGGCGTGTTCGGTGGCGCCACGAAGGATGACGCCGAGGGCGATGACGGCGTCGGGCGGGGCGCTGCGGAGGATGAGCTCGGTGCAGACGGGGATTTCGAAGGCACCGGGAACGCGGTAGGAGGTGATGGTGACGTTGGGGGCGACTTCCTGGAGTTCGTCTTTGGCGGCGTTGAGGAGGCCTTCGACGTAGGTCTCGTTATAGAGGCTGGCGACGATGGCGATGGAGAGGTGCTCCTGAGTGGGGCGGGGGCGATGGGGGATGGGGCCGGGCATGTTCGATTGCGGATTTGGGATTGCGGAATGGGGATTTGGAATGCGGGGCGGTTAGAGTTTGTGGCCGAGCTTGGTTTTTTTGGTTTCGAGGTAGCGGGCGTTGTGCTCGTTGGGTTCTTGTTTGATGGGGACTTGCTCGATGATTTCGAGGTGATGGCCTTCGAGTCCGATGATTTTTCGGGGGTTGTTGGTCATGAGGCGGATTTTTCGGACGCCGAGGTCGGAGATGATTTGGGCGCCGATGCCGTAGTCGCGGAGGTCCATGGGGAAGCCGAGTTTGAGGTTGGCTTCGACGGTGTCGAGGCCTTCCTCCTGGAGCTTGTAGGCTTTGATTTTGCCGTGGAGGCCGATGCCGCGTCCTTCGTGGCCGCGCATGTAGATGATGACGCCGGAGCCTTCCTGTTCGACGCGCTCCATGGCGGCGTGGAGTTGGCTGCCGCAGTCGCAACGGCGGGAAGCGAAGATATCGCCAGTGAGGCACTCGCTGTGGACGCGGACGAGGGTGGGTGAGTCGGGCTGGATCTGGCCTTTGACGAGGGCGATGTGGTGGGTGCCGTCGAGGATGCTGCGATAGAGGTGGAGGCGGAAGTTGCCGTAGTCGGTGGGCATGTCGACCTCCTCCATTTTTTCGATGAGTCGCTCGCTGCGGCTGCGGTAGGCGATGAGGTCGGCGATGCTGCACATGCGGAGGCTGTGCTTTTGGGCGAAGGCGCGGAGGTCATTGAGGCGGGCCATGGTGCCGTCGGCATTCATGACTTCGATGAGGACGCCAGCGGCGGCGAGGCCGGCGAGGCGGGCGAGATCGGAGGAGGCTTCGGTGTGGCCGGCGCGGCGGAGGACGCCGCCGGGTTTGGCGACGAGGGGGTTGATGTGACCGGGCTGGACGAAGTCCTGGGGGACGGTGCGGGGGTTGGCGAGGAGCTGGATGGTATGGGCGCGGTCGGCGGCACTGATGCCGGTGGTGATGCCTTCGGCGGCGTCGACAGTGACGGTGAAGTCGGTGCGGAAGGCCTCGCGATTTTGCGGAACCATGCTTTCGAGGTGGAGTTGGCGGGCGATTTCGAGGGAGACGGCGACGCAGAGCATGCCGCCGCCTTCGCGGACCATGAAATTGACCATCTCGGGGGTGATTTTTTCGGCGGCGCAGATGAGGTCGCCCTCATTTTCACGATCTTCGTCATCGGTAACGATGACCATTTTTCCGGCTCGAATATCCGCGATGACGGAGTCGATGGAATCGAAGGAGGCTTCGGGGGAGGGAGGCATGGGAGATGGGTAAAGAGCCGCACGACACGCCGCGATTTGAGGCGCGGAGTCGCCATGGGATGCATTCAGTAGCGTGGAATGGGAGGAATTCCAGCGGGATTAGCAGCTCTGAAGGAGTTCGCGGGCGGCGCGATTGCCTGATTCGACGCCGCCGTTCATGTAGCCTGGGGAGACGGAGCTGGTGTGTTCGCCTGCGAAGAGGAGGCGGCCATCGAGTTCGGACTCGGGGGAGACGGAGTAGATCCAGGTGTATTGGCCGACGAGAGGGGCGCTGTAGCTGGCGAGGGCGGTGGGGACTTTGGGCCAGTTCATGGAGCCGGATTTGCCGTCGTAGGCGGCTTTGGTTCCCGGGAAGACGGCGTCCAGTTCGCTGAGGTAGGAGGGGGTGAAGGAGGTGCGGTGGGAGGCGGCGCGGGAGCCGCCGAGGAGGTTGGTGATGATGCCGCGGGAGCCGTCCTGGCCACGGCTGGTTTCCCAGACGTTTTGGAAGGTGGAAACGTCGGAGAAGACGCTGCCATTTGCCTGGTGGGGAGCGGTTTGGTCGCGCCAGACGCGGTTGGTGAAGCTGCAGAAGGTTTTGACGTTGTTGCCGTAGCCCATTTCGCGGATGCAGCGTTTTTTGGCGTCGCTGAGTTCGAGGTCGTTGATGCCGCTGACGTTGCGCAAGACGGTGAAGGGGATGGCGAGAATGACGCGGTCGTAGGTGTAGGCTGCGGGGCCTTTTTCGGTGAGGAATTCGAGGCGGAGTTTGCTGTCGATTTGCTGGATGGAGCGAAGGCGCTGGCCGAGGCGGAGGTCGACTTTGTTTTTGATGGCGTTGTGAAGGGCGTCGGGGAGGGAGGAATTGCCGCCCTGGATGCGATAGGCTTCGTCGCTTTCACCGAAGACTTGGAAGCCTTCGGAGGTGTCGGGGTTGATGAAGTCGACGAGGTTCAGGCAGGACTGGCGTTCGACTTCGACGCCGAGTTCGGGTTCGTAAGCGGCGATGAGGAGACGGATGGCCCAGGGTTCGACGTCGGCTGAATTTTGTTTGAGGTAGTCGGCGAGGGAGATTTGGTCGAGACGGCGGGCTTTTTCGGTGAAGTTGTCTTCGGCATCGTAAAGGCCTTCGGCGTCGGCGGCGATGCGGTTCCCAAGCGGGGTGAAGGCGACGCGCATGTCCTCTTCGGAGCGTGCTTTGCCATCGAACCAATAGGTGTCGTGGCCGGGGTCGTTTTTGAGGAGGTTTTGGAGTTTGAGGCCGAGTTCTTTGGCGAGGCGGATGAGGTCTTTGTGACCGGTGTCGACGAGTTCGGCGCCGAGTTCGACGAATTGGTTATCGGCGTTGAAGTTTTTGCGGGTGAAGATGCGACCACCGCAGCGTTGGGAGGCTTCGAAGAGGTGAACGGGTCTGCCTTTTTGGCTGAGGCGGTAGGCGGCGGTGAGGCCAGCGACACCACCGCCAACGATAGCGATGGGGGGATCATCGCCGAACTTGCGGGAGGAGACGCAACTGGCGGCGGCGGTGCCTGCGGTGGCGGCGGAGAGTTGCTGGATGAAGCGACGGCGGGATTGGGGGCGGTTGGGGCAGGATTGCGCCAGGGCGCGGAGAACGAGACGGAAGAGAGGAGTGCGACCAGTCATCCTAAAAACGGAAATGGCTGAGGGCAAATCTGCCGCCGTCATTGGCCCCACAAGGCATCCCGCTTCTCGGGTGGCATCACCTTTTCGATGCAACCGCTGCGAACCGGGAAGCCTTGTGGAACCAAGCACGACGCCATCTTCATCCCTTTCCATTCCCGTTTCTAGGGTCATGGGCGGGAGATTAGATGGATTGCGAGGTGAGAGCAACTTTGATACTGGAGGGTATGAAGAAGGGGGATTCAGATCGAATCTCGAAATGCTTGTCGCCTTGCCCGCTATGGATTGAATAGCGGGCTGCCGACTTCCTTGCCACGGAGGCCGCTGCGCTTGCCGGATCCCAATGACGATCTTTTCGAGGACCGGTTTAGATCAGGTTTATCGCGGACCGGGGGTTGGTGTCGACGACTTGGGTGAGGTCGGCTTTGGAGAGGTTGAGGTCTTGGAGGGCGTGGGTTTGGATGCGGGGGAGGGTGACGGTGGAGCCGCAGAACTGGCCGTTAGGTAGGCGGGCGACGAGGTCGGAGCCGACGGCGATTTCGCGACCGGCGAGATGGTATTTGCCGGGGCCGAGGCGAGCGGCGGAGATGGCGTCGGTGACGAAGATGGTGCGTTCGAGGCCGGCGCAGCGGAGGTAGTTCTTTAAGGCGAAGAAGTCGACGTGGACGCCGTCGGGGATGAAGCAGAGCCAGAGGCGATCGTGGAGGGCGAGGGCGCGCTGGATGAAGTTGTTGTGGCGATGCATTTGCAAAGGGCAGCCGTTGCCGAGGTGAGTGACCATGGAGAGGCCATGGCCGATGGCGGCTTCGAGTTGATCCAGGCTCGGATCGCAATGGCCTGCGGAGACCGTGATGCCATTGTTGGCGAGGAATTCGGTGACGTGGTAGTGGGCGTCGTGTTCGGGGGCGAGGGTGACGAGGCGGGTGAGGCCGGAGGAGGCGTCGAGGAGGCGTTTCATGTCCTCGAGGTTGGCGGGTTTGACGGCTTCCGGGGGATGGGCGCCGACGTAGCCGGGTTCGGGGGAGATGAAGGGGCCCTCGAGGTGGAAGCCGGGGATCATCTGGCGGGCGAAACTGTCTTTTTCGAGGAAGCCGACGATGCGTTTGAGACGGGACTCCATGGCGGGGATGGTGTCCGTGATGAGGGTGAGGAGAATGGCGTCGACGCCGTCCTGGGCGAGGCACTGGCAGGCGTGGTGGAGGGCGTCGGCGGTGAGGTCGTCGGAATTGAAGTCGGCTCCGGCGTAGCCGTTGACCTGGATGTCGAAGGGTTTCATGCCGCTATTGGAGCGGATGCGAGGCGGTAGGGGAAGAGGAAAGTTGGCCTTAGACCGGTTCTCGAAATCCTTGTCACCTTGCCCAGCGGCGGAGCGGCCTCATTGGCGGCGTCAGCCGCTTACCCGTTATTGATTGAATAGCGGGCTGCGCGACTTCCTTGCCACTGAGGTCGCTGCGCTCGCCGGATCAAAATGACAATCTTTTCGAGAACCGGTCTATGTTTGGGCTACTTGGTTTCGGCCTTGAGGCGGAGGAGGATTTCGTTGCGGCGGAAGGGGCCGGGGGTCCAGGGGGGATCGTAGTAGGCGACGAGGGGTGTGTCTTCGGTGGTGAGGTTTTTGGTTTTGGCCCAGGCTTGCAGGGCAGCGAGCTTTTGTTTTTCGACTTCTGGATTGCTGCGGCCGCTGAAGCGGATGACGACGACTTTGACGGAGGGAAGTTGGTCGAGGGTGACGTCACCCTTGGGTTTGGGTGCGCCTTTGGCAGCGACGGCTTTGGGCATGACGAAGCTCATGGAGGATTCGGTGCTGGTGCGCTGCATGATTACGGGAGTGGTCATGGCGATCTTCTCACCGGTTTCGTTACCGCCGTCGATGAAGCGGAAGAGTTTCATGAAGGCACCATCCATTTTCTCGGCTTTCGGATCGGAAGCAGGGAGGGAGACTTTGGCGAGGTGCAGGGTGTCGTAGAGTCGGACCTCGAGCTTGTCGTCGGTTTCGAGGACGGTGTAGGGGGCGGTCTCGGTGGAGGCGCGCGAGCTGGAGATGAAGAAGCCTCCGGCGAGAAGGAGGACGAGGAGGGGAAGGATCCAGAACATGCGTTTCATGCGAAAGGAACGGTTTGGATTGGTGGCCGGATGCGATGGGGTGTGCTTACCGACGATGACGGAGTTCGGAGCGGAGGCGTTCGACTTCGTCCATGAGGTCGAGGGTGAGGCGGAGGGCGGCGGTTTCGAGGGCGTAGGTTTCGCGGAGGTGTTCGATGCGGCGGAGGCGGTGGAGGCAGTCGTCGTCATAGAGAGCGGTGCCGCTTTCATCTTGAGAGGCGGGGGATAGGAGGCCCTGCTCGTGGTAGTGGACGACGGTCTGTGAGGAGATGCCGCAGGCGCTGGCGATGATATCCAGGGTGTAGGCGGGGCCGTGCTCGGATGAAAGGGAGTCGGGCGTGGTCATGGGGTGGGGGATTGGCGGGGTTGGAAGGAGGAGGTGTCGCGAAGTTTTTCCCAGAGGGCGCGTTCTTCGTCGGTGAGGGTGGAGGGGGTGCGGAGTTCGAGAGAGACGAAGAAGTCACCGCGCTCGCCGGTTTTGCCTTTGGGGAGGCCTCGACTGCGGACGCGGAGTTTTTGGCCGTTTTCGCTGCCGGATGGGATGCGGAGTTTGATGGAGCCGTCGAGGGTGGGAACGATGACTTCAGTGCCGAGCACGGCTTCCCAGGGGGCAAGGTGGAGTTCGTGGTGGAGGTCGGTGTCGCGAGTTGTGAAGTCGGGGTGAGCGGCGTGGCGGACGCGGAGGAAGAGATCGCCTGGAGGGCCGCCGGCGATGCCGGGGCTGCCCTGGGCGGGGACGCGGATGCGGCGACCGTCAGTGGCACCTGGGGGGATGCGGACTTGGAAGGACTGGGTTTCGCGCTGGCCGGTTTGGCGGTTGAGGGTTTGGAGGGAGATGGGGCGGGTGGTGCCGTGCATGGCTTCTTCGAGGGTGACGAGGATGTCGCCTTCGACATCGGAGCCACGGCGGGGGCGATTGCTTGGACCGGGAGGGGGTTGGGCGTAGCTGTGATGGCTGGCTCCGGTGAAGTATTGCTCGAAGAAGTCGCTGAAGCCGGTGCCGGTGAAGTGGAAGTCTTGGGGTTCGGGATCATGGCCGCCGGGTTGCCAGGTTTGCGAAGGGTTTGGTTGGTCGGCGGTGGCGTCTTGCCAGCGGGCGCCGAGTTGGTCGTATTTGCGGCGTTTTTCGGGATCGCCCAGGACTTCGTAGGCTTCGTTGATTTCTTTGAATTTGACTTCGGCGGTGGATTTGTCGGCGGCGACGTCGGGGTGATGTTTGCGGGCGAGTTTGCGGAAGGCCTTTTTGATTTCGTCCCCGGTCGCCTCCCGGGAAACGCCGAGGGTGGAGTAATAGTCTTGGAATTCGATGGGCATGGGGGGCGGCGGGGTCGGTGTTGGGTTAACGGCCGCTAGTGAGCGGAATGGGATTGAGGTAGCATGAGTGGCTTGGGTGAGGATAGCAAGCCTGCGAAAGGAGGGGCGGAAGCGGGGAGGAGATATCGGGGTGTTTTTGCTTGGGAAGCTTGTGTGTTTGGGAGGGATGCAGTAAGAGGGAGGCCTTTCTGCGGAACTTTTTTATCTTCTTCTGATTATGACGATCACACCTGAGTTGTACGAAAAGCTGGGCGCCTTTTACATGGGGCGTGAATACGATGTGGCGACGAAAGCGATGGCGGAGAGTCTGGTGATGTATGATTCGAAGGATTTGGTGACGCACGGGGTGGTGCTGGGGATGACGGGGTCTGGCAAGACGGGGCTTTGTTTGGCCTTGCTGGAGGAGGCGGCGATGGATGGGGTGCCGGTGATTGCGATTGATCCGAAGGGGGATATTGGGAATTTGCTGCTGCAATTTCCAAATCTGAGCGCGGAGGAGTTCAAGCCGTGGGTGAATGAGGATGATGCACGGCGGAAAGAGCGCACGGTGGATGAGCAGGCGGCGAAGGAGGCGGAGACGTGGACGAAGGGTTTGGCGGATTGGGGACAGAGCAAGGAGCGGATTCAGACGCTGCGTGAGAAGGTGGACATGGCGATTTACACGCCGGGGTCGAACGCGGGATTGCCGGTTTCGATTTTGAGTTCGCTGGATGCGCCGAGCGAGGCGGTGATGGAGGATCGGGAGATGCTGGCGGATAGGATCGAGAGTACGGTGTCGTCGATGCTGGGGTTGATGGGGGTGAATGCGGATCCGGTGCAGAGTAAGGAGCACATTTTACTTTCGAACATCGTGGCGCATTTTTGGGCGAAGGGGCAGAACTTGTCTTTGGAGGTGCTGGTGCATGCGATTCAACAACCGCCGATTCGGAAGGTGGGGGTGGTGGATATGGATTCGTTTTTGCCGGAGGCGAAGCGGTCGGATTTGGCGATGAAGCTGAATAACTTGCTGGCGAGTCCGGGGTTTGGGGTGTGGTTGGAGGGTGAACCGCTGGATATTCAGCGGATGTATTTCACACCGGAAGGGAAGCCGCGGATTTCGATCTTTTGCATTTCGCATTTGAGTGACAGTGAGCGGATGTTTTTTGTGTCGATGCTGATGAATCAGCTTTTGGGGTGGATGCGGCAGCAGAGCGGGACGACGAGTTTGCGGGCGCTGTTTTACATGGATGAGATTTTTGGTTATTTGCCGCCGACAGCGAATCCGCCATCGAAGAAGCCGATGATGATTTTGTTGAAGCAGGCGCGGGCGTTTGGGCTTGGGTTGTTGTTGGGGACGCAGAATCCGGTGGATTTGGATTACAAGGCGCTGTCGAACATTGGGACTTGGTTTTTGGGAAGGTTGCAGACGGAGCGGGACATGCAGCGGGTGCTGGATGGCTTGCAGGGTGCGGCGAGCAGCAGTGGGGTGGCGTTTGACCGGGGGATGCTGCAGAAGTTGCTGGCGTCGCTGGGGAACCGAGTTTTCCTGATGAACAATGTGCATGAGGATCATCCGGTGGTGTTTCAGGTGCGGTGGGTGATGAGTTATTTGAGCGGGCCGTTGTCGCGTAATCTGATCAAGAAGTTGATGGATCCGATTCGGCCGGTGAAGAAGGCGGTGGTGGAGGAAGGAGAAGGGGATGGCTTTGCGCCGCCTGGGGCGTCGAAGGGTGCGAGTTCAGGGGTGCGCAACACGATCAAACCGAAATTGCCGGAGGGCGTTGAGGAGTATTTCCTGCGTGCGAGTGGGGGTGTGGGAGCGGAGCATCTCACTTATGTGCCGGCGATGTTGCGATCGGCAGAAGTGCTGTTTGAGGATACGAAGAAAGGGATTTCCGGGAAGCGGGTGGTGACGGTGGCGAATGAGATTGACGTGAAGGGTCAGCGGGTGAGTTGGGACAAATTCATCGAGTTGCCGAGGGAGTTGGAGGTGGCGAAGTTTGAGGGGGCGTCGGAGGAGGGTGCGGCGTTTGCGGATCTGCCGGGTGCGGCGCTGAAGAGCGGAACGTATTCGAGCATTGAGAAGGACTTTGTGGATGAGCTTTACAACAAGGAGAGCATCGAGGTGTTTTTCAGTCCGTTGATCAAGAGCTACTCGAATCCCGGAGAGGCGGAAGGGGACTTCAAGGCGCGGGTGGCGCATGCGGCGAGGGAGTTGCGTGACAAGGCGGTGGAAGAGTTGAAGGGGAAGTCGGCGAAGTCGGTGAAGGCATTGGAAGCGAAGGTGATCAAGGCGCTGGACAAGGTGGAGACGCAGAAGGCGCAGGCGAGCAGTGCGAAGATGTCGACGTTCATGAAGGTGGGGAGTTCGATCCTGGGAGCGCTGTTGGGAGGGAGGAAGAGCGGGCTGGCTTCGGTGGCGAGTTCGACGACGGTGACGGGAGTGTCGAAGGCGTGGAAGGAGAGCAAGGATGCGGACGCTGCGGAGGCGGAGTTGGAACGGCTCAAGGTGGAGATGGCGGAACTGGAGGCGCAGACGGAGGAAGCGGTGCAGAAGGTGAAGGATCAGTATGAGCCCGATCAGTTGGTGCTGGAGAAGACGCGGATCACGCCGCTGAAGAAGAACATTCAACCGCAGGCGACGGGGATTTTGTGGCTGCCGCATGAGGAAGTGCGGGGGGAACTGAGGGCAGCCTGGGAACGATTTGCTTGAGAGGGAACCTGTTTGTGAATTGCCTTTTGAGAATGAGGTCGGCAGTGCTGGTGCTGATGGTTCTGCTGAGTGGTTGTGAGACGAAGCCAAGTCCAAATGGGCGGAAGTTTCACTCGGTGTTTGCGCATGAGGTGGTGGAGACGCAGACGGGGATTGCGAGTCTTTACTGGCAGGGGACGCGGACGGCGAGCGGGGAGCGATTCAATCCGAACGGGATGACGGCGGCGCATCGGAAATGGCCGTTTGGGACCAAGGTGCGGGTGACGAATCTCAATACGGGACGGCATGTGATCGTGCGGATCAATGATCGGGGGCCGTTCACGCGGGGGCGGATCATTGACCTGACGCCGCCGGCGGCGAAGGCGATCGGGTTTGATCGGCGGATGGGGTTGGCTCGGGTAAAGATTGAGCGGTTGAAGTGAGAGTGAGGTTCAACCGGAGTGACCCGTCTACTCGGTGTTGTGGCCGATTTTTTGGTCGAGGAATTTGTGGAGTTTGTCCATGCCGAGTCCGGAGTCGGCGGAGATGGGGAGGATTTTGACGCGTTTGAAGCGGTCTTTGATGAGGGCGAGGTTTTCCTCGGAGCCGGGGAGGTCCATCTTATTGGCGAGGATGCACCAGGGGCGTTTGGCGAGTTCGTCGGAGTAGAGGGAGATCTCGGTGCGGAGGGTTTCGAGGTCGGTGATGGGGTCGCGGGCTTCGCTGCCGGCGGTGTCGACGACGAACATGAGGAGGCGGCAGCGCATGATGTGGCGCAGGAACTGGTGGCCGAGTCCGATGTTGGCGTGGGCGCCTTCGATGATGCCGGGGATGTCAGCGATGGTGGCGCGGCGGATGGGGTTGAACTCCATGACGCCGACCATGGGCTGCAAGGTGGTGAAGGGGTAGCTGGCGATTTTGGGGCGGGCAGCGCTGAGTTTGGACATCAGCGTGGATTTGCCTGCGTTTGGGAAACCGACGAAGCCGGCGTCGGCGATGGAGCGGAGTTCGAAGTAGAAGTCGCCATCTTCGCCGGGGGTTCCGGGGGTGAATTCGCGGGGGGCTTGATGGGTGGCGGATTTGAAGTGGACGTTGCCTTTGCCGCCTTTGCCGCCCTGGCAGAGGATGAATTGTTCACCGACTTTGGTGAGGTCGACGACGGGTTCGAGAACGACGTCGATTTCGCCGGTTTCGGGGTCTTCTTCCTCGGTCCAGCGGCTGATGAGGGTGCCGGGGGGGACTTTGTAGACGACGTCTGAGGCGGACTTGCCGAAGCGCTGATTGCCACCGCCTGGGTCACCGTCGGCGGCGTGGAGTTTGGCGTTGAAGAAGAAGGTTTTGAGGCTGTCGGTACTGTTGTCGACGAGGAGGATGATGCTGCCGCCGCGTCCGCCGTCGCCGCCGTCGGGTCCGCCTTTGGGTTGGAATTTGCCGCGGTAGAAGTGGACGGAGCCGTCTCCGCCTTTACCGGCGTGGGCGTGAACTTTGATGTGGTCGACGAACATGGTGAATGGGCCCGTTTTTAGACAGGGTTAACGGCATTTTTTGGGATTAACAGGAGGAGGCCAGGCGGGTTAGGTCTTGGCTTTTTTGGTGGCGGCTTTGGGCTCGCGTGGAGGGAACTCCCAGGAGAGGAGGCGTTTTTCGCCTGGGGTGCAGACGAGGAACGATTTGAAGGGACGGCCCTTTTTGGAGATCATTCCTTCGATGAGGGCGGTTTTGCCGTCGGTAAAGAAGAGGCGGGCGTTTTCCTGGGAGATGGCTTTTTTGCAGAGCTCCTTGGGGAGCCGCGCGTTGCAGTCGCCTTTGGGAGAGGCGGCGAGCTTGCAGAGGTAGCTGTCCGTGGTGTCGTAGATCATTTGGCCTTTGCGTCCTGCTTTTTCGCAGACGGGGCAGGGGGCAATGGCGACGGCGTTATCCCAGTCGATGGCTTCGGGGTCGTTGCCATCGGGGAAGAGGAAGGTGACTTTGTGGTCTTCGCCGATTTGGAGGGCGGCGTTGAAGTCTTTGCCTTTTTTGCTGCGGAAGCCTTCGAGGGGGCCGACGACACGTTTTTCAATGAGGGTGCGGATTTCGTCCTCGCTGAGGGTGCGTCCGGCGACGGTCTTGTAGACGCGGAGTTTGACGCCGGGGATTTTGCATTCGTAGAACTCTTCGGTTTGCTTGAAGGCGACCTCGCCGTGCGGTGGCATTTTGGCGAGGAACTCGGGGAAGACTTTGTCTTTGGCGGCCTTGGAGTAGGCTTTGGTGCGTTCGACGATCTGAGTGGTGAGGCTGCGGATGTCCCGCATGAAGGTGGTGCGATCGAGCTCGTTTTGCTCCATCTGGCGGAGCTTGTATTCCCATTGGCCGGTGAGTTCGGGGGAGCTGAGGGTGTCGATGCCGATGGTGCTGATCTGGTCGATGAGGGTCAAGCCTTTGGCGCTGACATGGAAGTCGCGGCCATCACGCTCGATGTATTTGTCCATGATGAGGCCTTCGATGATGGCGGCGCGGGTGGCGGGGGTGCCGAGGCCGCGTTCGCTCATGGCTTCGGCAAGTTCTTCGTCTTCGACGAGTTTGCCGGCTTTTTCCATGGTGCCGAGGAGGGTGGCTTCAGTGAAGCGAGCGGGGGGCTTGGTCTGGAGTTCGTTGACGTCGAGACCGAGGGTGTCGGCGGTGTCGCCGTCGCGGGCGGCTGTGAGGAGTTTGCCACCGGAGCCGGCGTCTTTGCCATCGGCGGCGGCAGCTTCTTCAGCGGCGGCCTTGCCATAAACGGCGAGCCAGCCGGGGATGCGGAGGACTTTGCCGTCGGATTTGAAGGCGTCCTGGCCGACGCGGGTGATGCGGGCGGTGACTTCGAATTCGGCGGAGGGGAAGAAGACGGCGACGAAGCGGCGGAGGACCATGTCGAACAATTTTTGTTCGGCTTCGGGAAGTTCTTTGGGGGGGATGACGCCGGTGGGGATGATGGCAAAGTGGTCGCTGACCTTGGTGTTGTCGAAGACGCGTTTGTTGAGGCGGACCCAGCCGCTGTCGAGGGCGGTGGCGGCGTGGTTGCTGATTTCACCGGCGACGGCGTCGGATTTGCCGCCTTTGGAGGCGAAGGCTTTGAGGGTGTCCTTGACGGTGTCGAGGTAGTCGTCGGGAAGGTAGCGGGAGTCGGTCCGGGGATAGGTGAGGACCTTGAATTTTTCGTAAAGGGCCTGGGCGATTTGCAGGGTGCGGCGGGCGGAGAAGCCGAAGCGGTTGCTGGCTTCGCGCTGGAGGGAAGTGAGGTCGTAGAGGAGAGGGGGAGCTTGTTTGGCGGGCTTGGTGGTTTGCTCGATTTTTCCGGGTTTGCCCTTGCAGCGGTCGGCGATGGCTTGAGCTTCGGCCTGGGTCCAGAGGCGTTCGGCTTTGCGGTGTTCGTCGGTTTCGTCTTTTTTGAAGGACTCGTTGATCCAGCGGCCTTCGTAGCGGCCGGCTTCGACTTCGAAGAGGCCGATGACTTCGAAGTAGGTGCGGGATTCGAAGCTTTGGATTTGGAGTTCGCGCTCGGCGAGGATGGCGAGGGTGGGGGTCTGGACGCGGCCGACGGGGGTGAGGCGGAAGCCGCCGTGGCGGGAGTTGAGGGCGGTGAAGGCTCGGGTGGCGTTGATGCCAACGAGCCAGTCGGATTCGGAGCGGCATTTGGCGGCAGCGGCGAGGGGCTGCATGTCGCGGTCGCTGCGGAGGCGCTGGTAGGCGTCGAGGATGGAGCCCTGGGTCATGGACTGCATCCAGAGGCGCTGGATGGGTTTGTCGATGCCGGCGGCTTCGACGATGTAACGAAAGATGAGTTCCCCTTCACGGCCGGCATCGCAGGCGTTAATGAGGGCGGTGACGTCTTTGCGCTTCATCAGGCGCTTGAGGAGTTTGAAGCGTTCCTCGGTCTTTTCGATGGGTTTGAGAATGAAGTCGGGAGGGACGATGGGGAGGTGATTGAAGCCCCAGCCGATTTTTTTGCCATCGACTTCGGGCATGCCGAGTTCGAGGAGGTGGCCGATGGCGGAGGAGATGACGTGGGTATCGTTTTCGTACCAGTCTTTCTCCTTTTTGAAGGCAGTCATGCCGGGAGCACGAGCTAGGGCGCGGGCAAGATCAGCTGCCACACTGGGTTTTTCGGCGATGATAAGTGCCTTGGACATAGGGGGGTAGAGCTTGGGGCATAAAGGGGGCGGCGTCAATGGGGGCGTTTTCTTGAGGGAAAACGCCAGGATTGGAGACCTTCGGCGGTCGAAACTGTGAGTTGGTCGTGACCGAAGGTTTGGGGTGTCGCCGGGACTTCTGGCTGCCTGGGAGCGCTACTTTTTGCTGGTTTTGACGAGGTGGGCGATGATTTGGTCGACGGTGATGCCTTCGGCATCGGCGTGAAAGGTGGGGACGAGGCGGTGGCGGAGGGCAGGGGCGGCGAGGGCTTCGATGTCGTCGGTGGTGACGTGGGTGCGGCCTTGGAGGAGGGCGCGGACTTTGCCGGCGAGGACGAGTTGCTGGCTGGCGCGGGGTCCGGCACCCCAGGAGAGCATTTCTTTGACGTAGGGGCTGGCGTCGGGTTCGGTGGGGCGGGAAGAGCGGACGAGATCGAGGACAAAGTCGACGACATGATCGGGGACGGGGACTTTGCGGACGAGGGCCTGGGCGGCTTGGAGGTCTTCGGCGGTGAGGACGGCCTCGACTTCCTGGGTTTCGCCACCGGTGGTGCGGGCGATGATTTCCCGTTCGTCATCGCGGGTGGGGTAATTGACTTTGATGAGGAAGAGGAAGCGGTCCTTTTGGGCTTCGGGGAGAGGGTAGGTGCCTTCTTGTTCGATGGGGTTTTGGGTGGCGAGAACGAAGAAGGGTTTGGGGAGGGAAAAGGTTTCGCTGCCGACGGTGACGGATTTTTCCTGCATGGCCTCGAGCAGGGCGGCCTGGGTTTTGGGCGGGGTGCGGTTGATTTCGTCGGCGAGGATGATTTGGGAGAAGATGGGGCCGGGTTGGAAGGTCAATTTGCGGCGACCGGTTTCGGGGTCCTCCTGGATGATTTCGGTGCCGGTGATGTCGGCAGGCATGAGGTCCGGGGTGAACTGGATGCGGCGGAAGGAAAGGTGAAGGGCGTCTGCGAGGGTTTTGACGAGGAGGGTTTTGGCGAGGCCGGGAACGCCTTCGAGAAGGCTGTGGCCACCGGCGGCGATGGCGATGAAGAGCTGCTCAATGACGTCGTCCTGTCCAACGATTCGACGGCCTAAGGCGGCTTTCAGTTTGTGGTATCCTTCGACGAATGCGGTGGCGGCGGCTGTGTCAGACATAGGGAATTCGGGGCGTGATGAAGAGAAGAGAACGTGAGGAGCGGGCGACTCTGGCGGAAATCGGAGGGGAAGCGAGTGTTTTTAGGTCGGGGAAGACAGAGGCAGAGAGGGAAGGGCAGGGGTGAGTTTGGGAAGGTGTTTTTTTGTTTGTGAAAAAGTTGGCACACTTGCTGCTTGTTCAAGCATGTGCTGGTCCAACTCATCAGCTTTTCAACCATGCTAGCATCATCTAATACCCATTGGCGAGCCATGGCAGGCGGAATCTCCGCAGCCATCGCTCTTTTCGTTTCTCCAGTCACAGCTCAGGAGACGGCGCCTGCTGCGGCACCGGCAGCTGAGGCTCCCGCAGCGGCGCCTGAGGCGGCTCCGGCGGAACCCGCTGCCGCCACTTTGGAGCAGCGCATTTTTGACTTGGAAAAGTATGTGACCAACGGTCAGGCAGGCAAAGATGGTGATGTGACCTGGAAGTCCAACATCGCCGGTCCTGGTCCTGGCCACAATGCCTGGCAAATGGTCAGCACCGCCTTGGTGTTGTTCATGACTCTTCCTGGTTTGGCTCTCTTCTACGGTGGCTTGGTTCGTAGTAAGAACATTCTCTCGGTTTTTGCGCAGTGCTTTGGCATCGCGGGCTTGGTGACCATCCTCTGGTGGGCCTGTGGTTACAGCCTGTCCTTTGGCGCTGGCAATGCGTTCATCGGCGACATGACCTACAAGTTCCTGGACGGCGTTTCCCCTTACGCTTCGGGTGCGGGCTACTGGTGGATCAGTGACGCCATGTGGAGCATGTTCCAACTGACCTTCGCCATCATCACCCCTGCTCTGATCATTGGTGCGATCGCTGAACGCATGAAGTTCATCGCCGTGATGCTCTTCGTGGCGATCTGGATGTTCGCTGTGTATTTCCCCTTCGCTCACATGGTTTGGGCAACGACCGGCTTGATGTGCGGTCCGCTCAATCCTGATGCGGCGATCAAAGCGATCGACTTCGCAGGTGGCACCGTGGTGCACATGACCTCAGGCTGGAGCGCCCTGGTGCTTTGCTTGATTCTTGGGCCTCGCAAAGGTTTTGGCAAAGAGCCAATGGCTCCTCACAGCATGGTGCTCTGCGCCATCGGCACAGGCATGCTCTGGGTCGGCTGGTATGGTTTCAACGCAGGATCCGCTCTGGGTGCTGACGGCATTGCTGCCAACGCATTCATGACCACCACGCTGGCAGCCGCCACCGCTGGTTTTGTTTGGGCGTTGCTTGAGTGGATGCTTCGCGGCACGCCTTCGGTGCTTGGTTTCTGCTCCGGCATCGTGGCCGGTCTGGTGGTGATCACCCCCGGCGCAGGCTTCGTGACCGCTTCTTCGGCTGTCATCATCGGTGTTCTCGCTGGTATCATCCCCTTCCTGGCTGTGGCTTACTTGAAGAAGATGCTCGGCTATGATGACGCTCTGGACACCTTTGGTGTGCATGGTGTTGGCGGAACGCTGGGTGCGATCCTGACCGGAGTGTTCGCTGATGAGAAGGCGAACTCGATCGTGGCAGGCCTCAAGGAAGGCCTTTTGATGAACCAACTCAAGGCCGTCGCATTGACGATCGTCTGGAGCGTGGTTGCCACTGCGATCATCGCTTTCATCGTGAAGATGGTGGTTGGCCTGCGTGTTTCAACTGAAGTTGAGCAAACGGGTTTGGACCAGCCTGAACACGGCGAGTCCGGCTACGAGATGCACTAATCGGTTTGGCGATCTTGCTGAATTGATCTGATTTGGGCCGGGATGCGAAAGCGTCCCGGCCTTTTTCGTTTTGGGGAACGAGTGGTGATGGAGCGTGGCGCGATTTCTGGTGGAGTATTAGACCGGTTCTCGAAATGCTTGTCACCTTGCCCAGCGGCGGAGCGGCCTTATTGGCTGCGTCAGCCGCTTGCCTGTTATCTCTTTGGTAGCGTGCTGCGCGACTTCCTTGCCACTGAAGCCGCTGCGCTCGCCGGATCAAAATGACCCTCTTTTCGAGAAACAGTCTAAGCGACTTAGGTCGCTGCGCTTACCGGATTCAATTGAACCTCTTCTTGAGAACCGGTCGAGATCAGCCGAGCCGTTGGCGGTCGACGATTTGATGGGTCTGGCGATTTTTGAGGATGCTGTCCGGGGGGAGGACGCCGGTGAAATTGGTCAGGGGATAGATGAGGCTGCGGCGGCCGATGAGGGTGCCGGGGTTGAGGACGGAGTTGCAGCCGACTTCGGCGCGATCGCCGATGACGGCACCGAATTTGCGGAGTCCGGTCGGGGTGGAGCCGTCGTCGTGGTGGATGGTGACGTTTTTGCGGTCGAGGCGGACGTTGGAGAGGATGACGCCGCCGCCGAGGTGGGCGCCGAGGCCGAGGATGGAATCGCCGACGTAGTTGAAGTGCGGGACTTCGCAGTCGTCAAAGAGGATGCAGTTTTTGAATTCGCAGGAGTTTCCGAGGGTGCAGCCTTCGCCGACGATGACGTTTTCACGGAGGTAAGCGCCGGAGCGGATGACGGTGTGCCGGCCGATCCAGGCGGGGCCTTTGATGACGGCGCCGGGTTCGATGATGACGCCTTCGTCGATGAAGACATGTTCGCCGAGGTAGACGCCGGGGGGGAGTTCGGTGCGGATTTCGCGTTTGAGGCGGAACTCGAGGTAGGACTCGATGCGAGTGAGGGCGGTCCAGACGGGCTCGTCTTCAGGGAAGAGCAGAGCGTGCTGGGTGGCGTTGAGGTCCAGGTAGTCGCGGGAGCGGAAGTCCATGCGTGAGGGGGTGGATTACACGGTGAGGACTTCTTTTTCCTTGGAGGCGATGTGTTGGTCGATGTCGGCGACGCTTTTGTCGGTGAGGGTTTGGACTTCTTTTTCGAGGCGATGGAGGTCGTCTTCGGTGATGAAGCTTTCTTTTTGGCCTTTTTTCAGAGTTTCGATGGCATCCCGGCGAGCGGAGCGGACGCGGACTTTGGCTTCCTCGCCCATTTGGCGGACGAGTTTGACCATTTGCTCACGGCGTTCCTGGGAGAGGGCGGGGATAGGGAGGCGGATGACTTTGCCTTCGATGGAGCCGTTCAGGCCGAGGCGGGACTCGCGGATGGCGCGGTCGATGTCGCGGAGGGTGGAGGAGTCGAAGGGCTCGATGCGGATAAGACGAGAGTCGGGGGTGGTGATCATGGCCAGCTGCTTGAGCTTCATGTTGGAGCCATAGCTGGTGACATGAACATCGAGGCCTTCGACGAGGGCCGGGGAGGCTTTGCCGGTGCGAACGGCGGCGAATTCGTGGATGGCGTATTCGACGGCCTTGGACATGGCCTCTTCGGTTTCCATCATGGTGAGTTCGGGGTCCATGGGTGAGGAGTGTGTGGGGTCGGGGATTCGGGGTCAGTTGACGTAGGTGCCGACGTGTTCGCCAGTGAGGGCGCGGCGGATCATGTCGGGTTCCACCATGCTGAAGACGCAGATGGGCATGTTGTTTTCCATGCAAAGGGAGAAGGCGGCGGCGTCCATGACTTTGAGCTGGCGGACGAGGCAGTCGTGGAAGCTGATGCGGTCGTAGCGTTTGGCGTCCGGATTTTTGTTGGGGTCGCTGTCGTAGATGCCATCGACTTTGGTGGCTTTGAAAACGCATTGGGCATCGATTTCACTGGCGCGGAGGGCGGCGGTGGTGTCGGTGGAGAAGAAGGGGTTGCCGGTGCCGGCGGCGAAGATGACGACGCGACCGAGTTCAAGGTGGCGCATGGCTTTGCGGCGGATGAAGGGCTCGGCGACGTTGTCCATTTTGATGGCGCTTTGGACGCGGGTGGGGACATCGAGGGCTTCGAGCATGCTTTGAACGGCGAGGGCGTTCATGACGGTGGCGAGCATGCCCATGTAGTCGGCGGTGGCGCGTTCCATGCCGCGGTTGCTGGCGCTGACGCCGCGCCAGAAGTTGCCGCCACCGACGACGACGGCGATTTCGAGGCCTGCCTGGTGGGCTTGTTTGATTTGTGTGGCGATGTCTTCGACAATCGGAGGAGAGATGTTGTCGGTGCTGCCAGGCTCCCGAAGGGCCTCGCCACTCAATTTTAACAACACACGACGGAACGGTTTTCGGTCAGATGAATCACCCATGAAACGCTTTGATTGGATTCACCAAACATGATGCGATGGTGTCTTGCAAAGGTTTTATGTTGGGAACCATTAGGGTGGGGTGAAGTCTGGAGGGGAATGGAGGCTCAGATGGGGAGCCGGAGCTGGGGGTGGGAGGGGTCGGTGAGGGTGGAGACGCCGATGCCGAGGAGGCGGAGGGGGCTGGTGACGAGGCGGTGGCGGGCGAGGAGGTAGCAGGAGAGGCGATAAATTTCGGAGGCGGTGACGACGGGTTCTTCGAGTCGGATTTGGCGGGTGAGGGTGGTGAAGTCGGTGTAGCGGACTTTGACCTGGACGGTGAGGGCGCCGAGACCGTGGCGTTCGAGGGTCAGGGCGATGTCGTCTGACATTTCGCGGAGGGCGGCGCGGAGGGTGGGGCGGTGGTCGGTATCTTGGGCGAAGGTGTTTTCGGAGCTGATGCTTTTGCGGTCCTCGCTGAGGTCGAGGGGGCGGTCATCGAGGCCGAAGGCGCGTTGTTTGAGGCGTTCGGCGAAGGAGCCGACGAGGGGGGAGAGGTCGATTTGGGTGTCCTGGATGTCGGCGATGGTGGTGAGGCCGCGTTCTTCGAGGAGGGAGGCGGTGACGGGGCCGACGCCGTGGATGGAGCGGACGGGGAGGGGGCGGAGGAAAGTGATGCGGTCGCGATTGCGGATGAGGGTGAGGCCGTCGGGCTTTTGGAAGTCGCTGCCGAGTTTGGCGAGGAATTTGTTGGAGGCGACGCCGATGCTGGCGGTGAGGCCGCGCTGACTTTGGATTTGGTCTTTGATTTGGCGGGCGAGGGGGATGGCGGATTCGAGGAGGCTGTCCTGGTCTTGGGCGGGGTCGGGGGCTAAAACGGAGGTGAAGTCGAGGTAGGCTTCGTCAACGGAGATTTGCTCGATGGTGGGGGTGAAGGCGCGAAGGATCTGCATGACTTCGGCGGATTCGGCGCGGTAGGCGTCCATGCGAGGGCGGACGAAGATCCCGTGGGGGCAGAGTTTGCCGGCGGTGCGGGAGGGCATGGCGGAGCGGACCTGGAACTTTCGGGCCTCGTAGCTGGCGGCGCAGACGACGCCGCGCTGGTCAGGCGGGGAACCGACGATGACGGGTTTGCCACGGTATTCGGGGTGATCCCGCTGTTCGACGGACGCGAAGAAGGCGTCCATGTCGACGTGGAAGATGATGCGATTGACCAGGGTTGTCAGTTGTCTTTGATTTCGGGAAGTTTGACGGTGCCGGGAGGCATTTCAGGGGAAGGCATGCGGACGAGGAGCCAGGTTTGGGTTTGCTGGGTGCCGAAGTGGACGAAGAGACTGGCGACATCGTTTTCGAAGTTTGAGAGTCCTGTTTCGTAGACGGTGTTGTCCACTTGGCCAATGTGCCAGGCGACGCGTTGGGATTTGAAGTCGAGCTGACCGGTGATGGGTTGCTCGTCTCCAGTCATGACGTTTTTGTAGGCACCGGCGACGATGCCCGCCTTGTCGATGGAGAGTTGGAAGAACATGGTGGCGTCGCCTTGTTCCTGTTGGGTGAGTGCCCAAACGCCAACCGGGAGCCAGTCGCCCTGGGGTTGGGCGAGGGCGGTTTCGGTCGTCTCGGAGATCGGTTCGGCAGTGTCGGGAGGGGGCGTTGGGACGGGGATGTCTTCAAGAACGGGATTGGCCAGGGCGATTGTTTGCTCACGGTAGGTGGTGGCGTTGCCTGCGGACTGGCCGTTGATGTAGATGGTATCCCCTTCGTAAATGACGGTTGTGCCGGGGTCATAGACAATGGGTTGGGGGGCGATGGCTTGGCCGAAGAAGTAGCCCACGGAGGACCACAGGACGGGCCGCCACCACCACCAAGGTGAGTGGGCATAGACGATCGGGCGAGGGTGCCACCAGCAGCTGCCCCACCAATGAACATTGAAGAAGGAGTTGTGGTAGTGAAAGGGGGCGGTGCGATACCAAATCTCGTTGCAGCGGTGTCCTCGGTAGCCCCAGACATCCCGGTGCCATGTGCGGTAAGCGGGTGTTCCCCAGCTGTTATGCCAGCCGGGCTGGTTCCAATGGCTGTTGACGCTGTTCCACTGCTGGTTGCGATTGATTTGGAAATTGTTGACGACCGTTTGGTTGTTCGAGTTCCATTGATTGGAGTTGTTGGTGAAGTTGTTGTCGTTATTCTGCCAGCTATCGGGCCAATCCGGGCGCTGAGGGCGAGCTGGACGCCCTGGAGGATCCGGAATGGTGGGGCGATTGCTGATCCCGGGGAAACGATTGCCGGGGAGGGTGGTGGGGCGGTCGGTGATGGGTGGGAGTTTGCCTGGGAGGGTGGTGGGGCGATCGGTTATGGAGGGAAGTCTTCCGGGCAGGGTGGTGGGGCGGTCGGTGATGGGAGGGAGTTTGCCGGGGAGGGTGGTGGGACGGTTGGTTATGGGTGGGAGTTTGCCGGGCAGGGTGGTGGGGCGGTTGGAGGGTTTGAAGACCAGGTCATTGTCGCCGCCGGGGCGTTTGTCGGGGAATGAGGGGCGAGTCGTTGGGAGAGCTGGCTTGGTCTGAGGGATTGAGGGCCTGCTGGGTTTTGCTTCGGGAATCGAGGGTCGGGTTTGCGGGCGATAGCCCATGTCCGGGCGCGAAGGGGCGGGTTTGGAAGCGGTGGGGGGCTTGGAGGGTTTGCTGTAGCTGGGTTTACTGGGTGCAGGTCTACTGGGGGCTGGTTTTGTTGTTGGGCGGTAGCTTGGGGCGGGTTTGCTGTGGCTGGGTTTGCTTGCAGAGGGTTTGGGTGCTGGTCTGGAGGCGGGCTTCGAGGGTGCTTTGGAGGGAGATCTGGAGGGGGCAGGACGGGAGGCGCCGCCACCGCCGACGCCTCGTGCGAAGGAGTGAGAGGGGGTGCCGAGAATGATCGCCAGGCCGCAGAACAGAGAGAAGAGGACAAAGGTTGATTTCATTTGTCTGATGCTTTTGGGGTTTCGTCGGCGATGCGGGTGATTTCGATGCGATCACGGTTGGGGAGGACCTCGCCGCTGACGACCCGGTTCACGTTGTCGAGAGTGATATGCGTTTCATCGACGATTGTGATGACGTGCTGGCTTGAGGCTTGGCTGCCGTCCGGAAGGATGGCGCTGATATTGACTAGCCACTTGTCGCCATCCTGGCGCCAGGTGCTTTCTCCGAAGCCTCCCTCGTTATCGAAGATCCAGGAGCGAAGTTGATCGCTGGTGGGGTCGTAGCCGATGACTTCGACACTCACAAAAGCAGCGCCGTCATCTTTGGTGATGCGGGTGGTGCGTGAAATGAAGCTGCCGTCCAACGTCCAAGTCGCCTCAGAGGTGGGGGAGTCAGCGGAGTCTCCCATGCGCCATTTGCCGATCATCCATTCGAGGGAAGCCAGCGCCTCTTCAGCGGGTTCCGTTGAGGAGACCACGGACTCATGGACTTCCGCGATGAGCCATTGGCCGTCCTTTTTGACATGGGTGGCGCTGTAGGTGGTGACTTCCGAAGCGTTGCCCGAGGTGACTGTTGACGTGCCGTTCTCGACCAAGACATCGGGCGTTAGGAAGCGTGCGGATTCGGTGGCCAGTGTGAGCGCAGAATCCGGGTTCGACGTGAAGTAGGACTGCAATTGTTCCTGGATCGCAGCCTGACCTTGAAACGTATTGCCAGAGTCAGTCGAGTAGGTGGCGTCTGTGGCATACAGTGAAGCCACTGATTTGGGATCTTTTTTCTCCCAGGCGGCGACGTAGGCGGCTGCACGCTCCCGGGCGATCGCGTCGGCGGGTGAAGTCGATTCCTGAGCCCTTGAGAAGGGATTGGTGGTCAGGAGCAGGGTCAAACTCAGCGTCAGAATGAGGGCTTTCATGGAGGATGATTGGGAGAGGGGTGACGGATCAACTTTGAGGGGCGAACGGCCAACAATTACGAGACGTTATCAAGAGCCGGTTATCGACGCAAGTTCAACGAAGCCGGATTTTTTCGGGCTTTGGGAGCCTTGGCAAAGGAGCGGGAAAAACTAGCCGGTTTGAGATTGAGAGCCCGTTTTCTTGTTATCCAGGCTATTTGATCTCGATGGTGGTTCCGACGGCTTGTTCGTCGATTTGGTGGAGGAGGAAGGTTTGTTGGGCGCCGATTTTTTGAAGAGTGGGCCTGAAAAATCAATGGGAAAGGAGATGAAGCTGGAGTCTGGCGGTTTCGAATCGGCGGAAGTCGGTGTCTAGAGTGGCAAAGGGAAGACCGGCGCGGATGGCGAAGGCTGCGAGGTAAGCGTCCATCCAGACTTTGGGCGAAGCGGAAGGGATGGCGGCGAGTTCGAGCCAGAGATCACGCGTGCCTTTGGGTTCGGTATCGAGGCAATGGATGTGAGGTTGCGCAAGCCAACCTTGAAGCATTTCCACTGCTCTGGAATTGGTGATCGCAGGGGCATCGTAGCCACGACAGATCGCAGGGGTGGTCAGGAGGCGGAGGAAGGAATGCTCAACGGCGCGAGAGAGGGTGGCTGGATCTTCTGCGGATCTCTGACGGATGAATTTCGAAGCGATCGCGTGATGTGGGTGCCTTTTGAAGTAATAGGCCAACCACAAATTGGTATCAACGAAGTAACCCGGCACGGCGCAAGTCCTCCTCCTCGTTGGCGCGTTCGATCATCGATTGGGATTCCTTCGCAGTGGGGGGAACAAAGCCCGGGGTGTTCAGCGTGCGGGACACCGCCATGCCGGTCTTGGGATCGATTGTGTAGGGCCGTTCGCCTTCTCGTAGCGTTTCAACTGCCGGGGTATCCATGCCTTTTTCGAGTAGGTCGGCGATGAGTTCCTCGAGCTTACGGCCTTCGGAAGCAGCGCGGATCTTCACGCGGCGCATGAGCGGATCTGGCAGATCGAGGGTCGTTCGCATTGAAACAGAATGCCTGCTTTGTGTTTTTGTGTCAAGGTTTGGGCTCTTTGAGAGTGATGGCGCACGGAGGGCACGGAAGTTGTGGGCTATGCTGGATCGCTCGTTTCCGATCACTTGATTTCGATGGTGGTTCCGACGGCTTGTTCGTAGATTTGGTGAAGGAGGAAGGTTTGTTGGGCGCCGATTTTTTGGCCGAACTGGGCGAGCAGGTACATGCCTATTGCGATGATGAGCATGGTGGCGGCGATCCAGAGGCCCCATGCGGGCATGTTGAGCCAGAGCTGGCAGGCGCCGAGGAGTCCCGAGAAGATTCCGATCAATCCGACGAGCATGTAGCCGTAGAGGAAGGCGGACCAGACGTCGGTGTGGGGGCCGTAGGTGCCGTCGACGCGGGTTTTGCCTTCGAGCTCGGGTTCGAGGCTGAGGCTGAGACGGGGGGACCAGTAGTGGGTGTCTTTTTCCAGGATGTGGAGGCTGACGTAGCCGGGGAAGCTTTTCACGGAACAACGGTCGGCATGTTGTTGGGCGCTGGTAACGATGGTCTGCTGAGCGGTTTCGATGTCAGCGTCGATCACGTGTGAAAAGCGGGGTCGGAGACGGAAACTGCTCATGAGATGAGTGTGTCTGAGCGTGTGTCCAGTCGTCTAGTCTGGATCTTGGGGTTTGATGGCTGTTTTTTGTTTGGGGTCGCCAGGCAGGACTCTACAAAAGG
>JARXAL010000192.1 GCA_029865835.1 Verrucomicrobiaceae bacterium | reverse complement strand
GGGGCGCGCGGTTGGGGGGGCTTTTAATTTGGGTGTCGACGAGGGATTTGACATCGGCGCTGATTTGATCGGCGAGGGAGGTGGAGAAGGCGGGGTCGCCTTCGATGACGCCGGCGAGGGCGGGGCTGCCGTGCTGGGTGATGGTGGCGGCGGGGCGTCCGGCGAGGCCGCGGGTGCTTTGGATGGCTTTGGGGTAGGCACCGCTGGCGCAGGTGCCGACGGTGGCGAAGACGGCGACGCTGCCGTCCTCGGGGGCGGTGAGGAGGCCGCGGGCTCCGGCTTCGACGACGCCGACGACGAAGATGGGGAGGTTCAACCTAGAAACGGAAATGGCTGAGGGCGAATCTGCCGCCGTCATTGGCCCCACAAGGCTCCCCGCTTCTCGGGTGGCATCACCTTTTCGATGCAACCGCTGCGAACCGGAAAGCCTTGTGGAACCAAGCACGACGCCATCTTCATCCCTTTCCATTCCCGTTTCTAGGTTCAATTCTTTGATGAGGGCGCGGAGGTCTTCGAGGCCGTAGGCGGTGGCGGTGTTGCAGGCGATGACGAGGGCTTTGACAGAGGGTTTGGGTTGGGGGCCGGTTGAGGCGGGGTCGGAGGTGTCGTGGCGATTGCCGAGGAGGAAGAGGGCGTCTTTGAGGATGAGTTCGCGAAGGTAGGGGAGGTTGTTTTCGGCGGAGTAATTGCCGTAGGGCATGTTGGCCTGGTCGCCGAAGTAGATGAAGCGTTCGTTTTCGAAGTCGGGATGGCCGTCGGGGCCGGGGGCGAGGGTGTCGTTGTGGAAGGCGTCGATTTTGAGGATTTCTTCGAGGACGGTGAGGCCGCCGATGCCGGAGTCGAAGACGCCGATGGGGAGGTTGGCGAGGTCGGTTGAGGTGGTGTTTAGATTGAAGGAGAAGGGGGCGTCGCCGGTGGGATGGGATTGGACATGGGCGACGATTTTTTCCAGGACGGGATCGGCTTGGGCGAGGAGGGCGGCGGCGAGGAAGAGAAGGGTGCGCATGATCGATCAGAAGACGGGGGTGAGGAGGGGGTGGCCGGCGAAGTGGGCGTTGAGGTTATCCAGGCAGAGTTGGCCCATGGCGGTGCGGGTTTCGGTGGTGGCGCTGCCGACGTGGGGGAGGAGGACGGCGCGGGGGTGGTCGATAAGGGCAGGTGGGAGATGGGGTTCGTTTTCGAAGACGTCGAGGCCGACATTGTGGATGAGGTTTGTTTCGAGGGCGTGGATGAGGGCGGGTTCGTCGACGACGGAGCCGCGGGCGATGTTGATGAGGGTGCCGGTGGGGCCGAGGGCGGCGAGGATTTGGGCGTCGACGAGGTGATGGGTGTCGGGGCCGCCGGGGCAGGCGAGGATGAGGAAGTCGGAGGCGGTAGCGAGGCTGATGAGGGTGGGGTGGTAGGTGTGGGGGACGGGCTGGGGTTTGCGGCTGTGGTAGGCGATGGTCATGCCGAGGGCGGTGAGGCGGGTGGCGATGGCTTTGCCGATGCGGCCGAGGCCGAGGATGCCGGCGGTTTTGCCGCGCAGGGCGCTGGCGAGAGGGAAGGGGCCTTTGGGCCAGGCGTTTTGATGGAGGAAGCGGTTGGCTTCGACCAGGCGACGGCTGGTCATGAGGACGAGCGCGGTGGCGATGTCGGCGACATCGTCGGTGAGGACGTCGGGGGTGTTGGTGAGGCGGATGCCGCGGGCGCGGCAGGCGGGGAGGTCGACGCCGTCATAGCCGACGCCGCAGAGGGTGATGATTTCGAGGTGAGGGAGTTGGTCGAGGAGGGCGGGGGTGACTTGGGTGCTGCCGTGGCCGACGAGGGCGCGGATGGGCTGGGGGGAAGAGAGGGCGGAGGCGAGCGAGGCGGGGGAAGTGGCGTCGAGGCAATGGAAGTGCTGCTCCAAGAGGGGGTGGATGGCAGGGGGGAGAGGGGCGAGGACGAGGGTGGCGGGGCGGACCATGGGGGGAGGGAGTGAACGAGGACTTGAGTTTGGGTTAAAAGTCGATGAAATGAAAGGGAGCTTTTTGTTTCAACCATGCCGCCTCCTGTCCAACCCGCACCGTGCAAGCATTCTCACAGTCATTGTGCGAATGTGGATTTGATTGAGCAGGCGGTGGAGCGCTGCAAGGCGGCGGGATTGCGCCGGACGCGGGCGTTGAACGATGTGTTGCATATTCTGATTGAGGCGGGGCAGCCGATGACGCTGGCGGATGTGACGGAGTCGAAGCACCTGCACAGTGGGGCGGATCGGGCGACGGTTTACCGGTTGCTGATGAAGCTGGAGGAGCGGGGGATTTTGCGTCGGTTAGGGCTGCATGATCGGGCGGCGTATTACACGATGGTGTTTCCGGGGCATCACAATGACTATCTGATTTGCACGAAATGCGGGAAGATTCAGCGGTTGGAGATCTCGTGTCCGGTGGAGGTGCTTGAGAAGCAGATTGCGAAGCAGTCGGGCTTTACCGGGTTGTATCACGAGTTGGAATTTTTCGGGTTGTGTCCGAAGTGTTCGTGAAGAGATGCGGCTGGGCTGAGGGGGCTGGCGTTGAATTGAAGAGGAGAGATTGAGACGATGGAAACTGCGATTGCCTACAAGATTGGAAACGAGAAACTGATCAAGGTGCTGCCGAATGCATCAAATCGGTTGCGGGGTTTGTTGAAGAAGCAGGGGCGGGAGGAGAACGGGGCGCTGCGGGTGAAGGTGATTGGAGGAGGGTGCTCGGGTTTGCAGTACAAGATGGATTTGGTGGATGGGCCGATGAATCGGGACATCATGGTGACGTCGAATGAGGTGCGGGTGGTGATCGATCCGAAGAGCGCGTTGTTTGTTTCGGGATCGGAGCTGGATTACAGCGATGATTTGCAGAGCGGGGGGTTTAAGGTGAAGAATCCGAATGCGGTGGTGACGTGTTCGTGTGGGGAGAGTTTTTCGGCGTGAGGTGGAGGCTTGATGAGGCATCAATGATCGGATGAAGCGATGATGGATGCTTTTGAACGACTGGGATTGGAGCGGGGGGCGGTTTTGGATGAGGAGGTGTTGAAGGCGGCGTGGATTGAACAGGGGCGGGCGGTGCATCCGGATCAGGCCGGGGGTGATGCGATGCTGAGTGCGGAGGTGAATGCGGCGTATGAGGTGTTGAGGGAGCCGGAGACGCGGTTGAAGCATTTGCTGGAGGTGGAGTTTCCGGAGGCGTCGGCGATGTGGGCGACGGTACCGATGGAGGAGGCATTGATGCAGGTGTTCATGAAGCTGGGGCCGGTGCTGCAGCGGGTGGAGGCGTTTGCGAAGAAGAAAGCGGCGGCGACGAGCGCGCTGGCGGAGGCGTTGCTGATGGGGGAGCAGATGCGGGTGCAGGAGGAGCTGGAGGAGCGGATGGAGGCACTGGGAGCGTTGCGTGACGGGTTGGAGGCGGGGTTGGTGGAGGTGGATGTTCTGCGGGGAGAAGGGGATGCAGGGAAGGCGATGGAGGCGATGCGGGTGCTGCGGGCGAAGTTTGCTTATGTGGGGAAGTGGCAGCGGCAGGGGCGGGAGGCTTTGATGAAGTTGATTTGAGGTGGCGATGGGGCATGGTGGGGGAATGCCTCTTGATGATGCACATGCTTTTATGATGGCCGGGTTGAGCGAGCCGGATGTGGAGGAGATCCTGGAGGATCTGGATTTTCTGCATTCCCGGGCGAAATGGCCGTACACGTTGGATCGGACGCGGGAGATGGTGGTGAGTTCACCGGACATCCTGCTGGAGTTTTTGCGGTCGGTGGAGAAGGAGGCGCTGCGGAGTGCGATGATTCCGCGGCAGGTGAAGCGGTTGGTGGGGTGAGGCGCAACCATGCAGACGTTCGCCCAAGCTCCGAACTCGCCATGAGACTAGCCCTCGCAGTCTTCGTCGCGTTCTATTCGATTCTCGCGTTGGGAGACTATCACGAGGCCGCTGTGGTCAGTCCGATGCAGGTCATCATGGGGCTCTCGATTATTCCCATGTGCATCATTGCTGTTGGATTGTTGTTCTCAGGATTGATGGGCTTGTCATCGAAGGAAGCTAGAACACAGAACATTGTGATTGTTCTGCTCGCCGCGGCACTTCTCGTTGTGGTCGGCTATAGAGAGTTTCGCCGATCCAACCGCCCCCGTAGCGAAGCCATCCCCTACAACCCGCAAGCGGGCGCACAAAGGGATGCATGGTCAGGGCTGAGGGGTTGAGCTTGTGCTTTACAGGGGGAGGATTGCGGGCATGGATGGGGGATGTCCGAACCCACACCGACCGAAGTAGCCCTGTCCCGCCAGGACAATTTGAATTTGTTTTTTCGCAATGGTCGCACGGTGATTTTACCGATTGATCATGGGGTGGCAATTCCGGTCCCGGGCTTGGCGGATCCGACGTCTTTGATCGAGCGGGTGATGCCTTTTGTGGATGGGTTTGTCTTGAATCTGGGGCTGGCGCTGCGGTTGGGGGAGGCGCTGGAGGGGAAGGGACTTTGTTTGCGGACGGATGTTTACAATGTGCGGACGGAAGGTCCGGGGGCGGGGAGCATTTCGATGTATGGGATCGAAGAGGCGGAGATGGTGGGGGCGAGTGCGGTGATGAACATGCTGTATACGGGCGGTCCGAATGAGAAGGACAATTTTCAGGAGTGCGCGGATTTGATCCGGTTGAGTTTGGATTCTTCGGTGCCGGTGATTTTGGAGGCGCTGCCGAAGGGGTTGGGGCAGCCGGCGGCTTACACGGTAGAGAATGTGGGGTTTGCGGCTCGGTTGGCGGCGGAGTTGGGGGCGGATGTGGTGAAGGTGCCGTATCCGACGAATGGGACGGTGGATGATTTTCGGAAGATCGTGGAGTCGACGTTTATCCCGGTGATTATTTTGGGTGGCGCCGCGATGGGGGATGATGCGGGGCTTTTGAAGATGGTGGAAGATGCGATGACGGCCGGGGCGGCGGGGATCGCGATTGGTCGCAATGTTTGGCAGCACTCGAATCCGGCGGCGATTGCGCGGAGTTTGAATGCGGTGGTGCATCAGGATGCGTCGGCGCTGGAGGCTTTGGCGCTGTTGAAGGAGCCAGTGCGGTGAGAGAGATGAAATGAAGGGGTTTGGGCGGCGTTTTGAGTAGTGGCTATGAGATTGACTTTATTGACTGCGATGGTGGGGCTGACGCTGACTGCGGTGGCTGAAGAAGGGGTGGCGTTGGATTTGGCGGCGGCACCGATCGGGCCGGTGTCGAAGGAGTTGGTGTTTGTGGTCGAGGGGGTGTGGGAGGTGGCGGACAAGGAGGGAGTGAAGAGCCTCAAAATTCTGGCGGAACCGATTTCGGATGCGAATGCGCAGGTGGGGACGTCGGCGAAGGGGGATGCGGCGATTTCGTGCCGGGTTTTTGCGACGAAGCAGGCGCGGAGTTATCCGCGATTTGGGGTGAGTGTGCATGGGATGAGCGGGTATCGTTTGATGGTGAATGCGGCGAAGAAGCAGATTGAGTTGGTGAAGTCGGATGAGGTGGTGGCGACGGCGCCGTTTGTGTGGACGAGTGATAGCTGGGTGAATTTGAAGTTGGAGGCGAAGCGCGAGGGGGCTGAGGGGCCGTGGGTGGTGGTGGCATCGGCTTGGGCGGAGGGGGCGGAGCCTGCGGTGCCGTTGATCAGTCACAAAGATGAATCGGGGATGAAGGGGTCAGGGAAGTGTGGGCTTTGGGGGACGCCGTATTCGGAGCAGCCGATTTATTTTGCGGAGGTTAAGGCGACGGTGGTGGGGGAGTGAGGATTGGGGATTGACGAGTCCTACCGGCCTCGCCCTGCGGGCAGCCTGTGGCTGTCGGTCTCGCTCCGCTCGGCTGCGGATTGCGGATTGCGGATTGCGGGGATGGGGGGTGGTGAGTTGGGTTTTTGTGGGGGAGGGGTGTCACGGGGGGGTGAGGGGTGTTTTGGGCGTTGATTCTGGGGTGGGGTGGGCGAACTGTGGGTGGTTTGACTTCTGCGCGTGCCAAGAATCGAGATGTGGAGATCGCCATCGGTGTTTCGGTGGTGGCGCATGTGCTTTTGCTGATGTGGGTGGTGTGGGAGTTGGCGGTGGTGATGGCTGAGCGGATGTCGAAGGCGGCGGAGGTGAAGCCGGAGGAGGAGGTGACGTTGCTGTATCCTGAGCAGATTCTGCCTGAGCCGCCCGCGCCGCCGGTGGTGCCGAAACCGGAGGAGAAGTCGTACATTCGGACGACTCAGAATGCGCGTTCGGAGGAGGCACCGAAGCAGGCGGATTTTGTGTCAGACCGGAACACGAAGGCGGCGAGTGAGTTGCCAGCGGATGAGGCGGGGAAGAAGAACATGCCGAGTTTGGGTGGGGTTGATCCGGAGCGGGGGGAGTTGGCGAATCGGGATTACAAGGACGGGGAGATCAAGGAGGATGGGGCGACGCCGGTGCCGGCGATGCAGATGGCGCAGGGGGCGCCTGCGATGCGATTGGATCCGGTGCAGAAGCCTGTGGAGGTGGTGCGGCCGCCAGCGCCGCCGCCAGCGCCGCCGCCGAGTCCACCACCGGCTCCGGCTCCGACGGAGAAGAAGGTGGTTGAGGTGGCTAAGGCGGTACCTTTGACGCCGCTGGAGGCGATGATGAGGGAGCAGGATGAGGGGGAGGCGGCGCGGCTTTCAGTTGAGCCTGCGCCGAAGCCGAAGGAGGTGATGCCGGATCAGCCGCCGGCGAAGGAGTCGCCTGTGCCGGAAATGCGAACGGTGGATACGCCACCCGCTCCACCTACGCCACCGACACCACCCGAGATGAGGCAACCGGCAGCGGTGGGTGGGGCAGCCCTGGATCCGGTGAAGCGGACGGCGGGACCGCAGGATGCGGATGCGTTTTCGCCTTTTACCCGGACAAGCAAGGTGAAGGGGACGATTTCGAATCGGGGGGAGACGGCGGTGGATGCGGCGGAGACGCCGGTGGGGCGTTACATGAGGCAGGTGACGGGGGCGGTGGAGAAGAAGTGGCATTTGTTGCGTCGGCGCAATGCGGATGCGGTGACGTATGGGAGCCTGAGGTTGAAGTTTTTTGTGAGAGCAGACGGCAAGGTGGCACCACCGACGGTGTTGAGTGACCGGGCCGAGGCGGATGTGCGAATGCTGGATTTTACCTTGCGGGCGATTATGGAAGCGGAGATACCTCCGATTCCCGCTGATCTTTTGCCTTTACTGGATGGTGAGCGATTGGAAGTCGAATATGATGTTCTTATTTATTGATTCAAAGATGGGCTTATTGCCACTGGCTGAGACGAGTGGCGGCGGGTTGATGGGATTCCTGGCGACCGGGGGCTATGTGATGCTGCTGATTGTTCTGTCGTCGATGGCGGTGGTGGCGACGGTGGTGCTGGCGGCGCTGAGGTTGCAGAAGAAGCGGGTGGTGCCTGATGAGGTGGTGGCGAGGTTGCAGGCGGTGCCGGAGTATGCGGAGAAGGGGGATATCCGGCCGTTGCAGCAGTTTTTGGCGAGCCATGATTCGGTGTTGGCGCGAGTGGGGGTGCTGGCGGTGAGTGGCAATTATTCGAGTCGTGAGGAATGCGCGCAGGCGTGTGCGACGCGGGCGAAGGAGGAATTGCATGGCTTGGAGACGGGCATCCCGCTATTGGAAATGATGGTGACGGTGGCGCCGCTTTTGGGGTTGATGGGGACGACGGCGGCGTTGGTGGGGATGTTTTCGGCGTTTGGGGGGGATGCTGAGGCAGGGCCGGATACGGCGGCGGTGGCGGCGGAGATCGGGGTGGCGTTGCGGTGCACGATCGCGGGGTTGTTTGTGGCGGTGCCTTCGGTGATGGCGCACACGTATTTCATTCGGCGATTGGACGGGTATGCGGTGCGGATGGGGTCGCTGTTGGACCAGACAATCCATGATTTTTTCACCCACTTTGAGGTGCGTCGCTCGCCTGAAGCCTGAAGTTTTTGACGCTCATGGAACTGCGCCGCCCAAGACGACCTGTGCCGACGATTCCGATTGTGTCGTTGATCGACATTCTGGTGATCCTGCTGATCTTTTTCATCGCCACGACGACGTTTCGGCGGAACAAGACGCACGTCAAAATTGCGCTGCCGGAGTCGAAGGGAATGGGGGCGGCGGCGCCGGTGCAGGAGGTGAGGACATCGATCACGATCACGAAGGACAAGGACATTCTGCTGGACGGGGAACTGGTGGCTGAGGGGGGCTTGGAAGAGGCGTTGAAGGCGTTGAGGGCGGCGCGGCCTGGGGCGAAGTTGGAATTGGAGGCGGATACGGATGCGGCTTTGGGGGTGTTGGTGAAGGTGTGGGATGCGTTGCGGGGGGCGGGGTATTCGATCAACGAGGTGCCGGCGCGGATTCAGCGGGCGGGAGAGGGTGGGTGATGGGAGGGGGCATTGATTTGATTTAACATGGCAACCAACGCATCGACTTTTCTGGCATTGCGCTACTTGCGTCCGAAGCGTTCGTTTGTGTCGGTGATCACGATTGTATCGCTGTTGGGCGTGGCGGTGGGGGTGCTGATGATGGTGGTGGTGAAGTCGGTGATGCTGGGGTTTGATGCGGATTTTAGGGAGACGTTATTGGGAGCTGAGCCGCATCTTTTGCTGGAGCAGAAGAAGGGGGATGGAGGCTGGAAAGGGGTGGTGGAGGCGGCGAGGAAGCATCCGCAAGTGGAGACGGCGACGGGGTATGCGGGTGGGATTCTTTATGCGCGGTTTGGGGAGTCGCAGGGAGGGTTTCCGGTGTTAGGCTTGGATCCGACGGAGGCGAAGGCGCAGTTGGAAAAGATTGGGAAGCATGTGGTGGAGGGTGGCTTGGATTTGGCGCAGGGGACGGTGGTGATCAGTGACTATGCGGCGCAGCAGTTGGGGGCGAGATTGGGGGATGAGCTTTCGGTGTATGAGTCGACGGCGGTGAATCGGGCGGCGCGGCAATTCAAGGCGGCGATGAACGAGACGGATGAGGCGAAGAAGAAGGAGATGAGGCGTGGAATCGGGCTGGATGTGCAGAAGTTGAAGGTGGCGGGGATTTATCGGGGAGAAACGGGGGGGCTGAATGGGTATGTGGGATTGCGGACGGGGCAGGAGCTTTTTCATTTGGGGGATGGGGTGACGGGGGTGGCGGTCGAGGTGACGGCGCCGTATGAGGCGCGGGCGATCGGGGAGGCTTTGTGTCCGAATGACGGGTGGGGGAGCAAGACGTGGATCGACAAGGGGGAGTCGAGGTTGGCGGCGATGCGGAATGAGCAGATCATGATGACGGTGATCTTGTGGATCATTGCGGTGGTGGCGGCGTTTGCGGTGATGAATACAACGATCACAGTGACGATGCAGAAGCGGAGGGAGATCGGGGTACTGACGGCGCTGGGGTGCAGGACATGGGACATCATTCGGATTTTTGTGATTAAGGCGGCGATCATTGGTGGGGCGGGTGTGGTGACAGGGGTGGTTGGGAGTTTGCTGGTGTTGTGGTTGAGGAATGATTTGCGGGCGTTGATCGCGCGAGTGACGTCGAGTCAGGTGGATGCGATCGAAGGGGTGTTTTTGGCGGAGATCCCGGCGCAGTTGAGCTGGTTGAATGTGGGGCTGGCGGCGGGAGGGTCGTTTGTGTTGTGTTTGGTGGCGGGATTCCTGCCGGCGTGGTTTGCGGCGCGGTTGGATCCGGCGGTGGCGTTGCGGGATTAGGGCGTGTTTAAAAACTCGACACGCCCCTGCAGCAGTGGAGGAGAGTGACTGGCTTCGTTCCAGGGTTTGCCGTTATTCACCAATAGCGGCAGCACCCTGCGCCTCGCCATTCACTCTCCTGCACTCGCCGCCCGGGCATCCCGAGTTTTTAAACACGCCCTGGTCCAAGTAATTTTGGGAGGGAAGGAAGCGGTGACTGGACAGGGTGCGGGAGCCGTGGCAGAGAGCGGGGAAATGAAAAAGCAAACGATTGTGACCCTGGACTTGGAAGGTGTGTTGGTGCCTGAGATTTGGATCGCCTTTGCCGAGAAGACGGGCATTGATGCGCTGCGCCGGACGACGAGGGACGAGCCGGATTACGATGTTTTGATGGCGGGTCGGTTGAAGATCTTGGACGACCACGGATTGAAGCTGCCGGACATTCAGGAGGTGATTGGCACTTTGAGTCCGATGGAGGGAGCGAAGGCGTTTTTGGATGAGCTGAGAAGTCTGACGCAGGTGATCATTTTATCGGACACGTTTGAGGAGTTTGCGCATCCGTTGATGCGGCAGCTGGGATGGCCGACGATTTTTTGTCATCATCTGGAGGTGGATTCTGAGGGGCGGATCGTGAGTTACAAGCTGAGGCAGTCGAATCAGAAACAGCATGCGGTGGCGGCGTTTAAGGGACTGAATTACAAGGTGATTGCGGCGGGGGATTCGTTCAATGACACGACGATGTTGGGGGAGGCGGATCGGGGGTTCTTCTTTCATGCGCCGGAGAGCATTCAGGTTCAGTTTCCGCAGTTTACGCCGTTTGATCGGTATGAGGATTTGATGGGGGCGATTCGGAGCGAGCTTTGAGCTCGCGTTGAAATCTGAGGGTGTTGGGGGGCGTATGGGTGTGATATGGATCGATTCATTACAGACCGGCTCCCGAAAAGCCTGTCCTCCTCCCGGCGGCGGGGCGGCCCCATTGGCGGCGTCATTCGTTCGTCAGTTATTATTCAAATAGCTTCATCACTCTTTCCTTGCCACTGGAGCCGCCGCGCTCGCCGGTCGAAAATGACATCCTTTTCGAGAGTCGGTCTAGGCGCATGCTTGGCGGGGCTTTGGGCGGCGACGGCCTGGAGCGGGGAGGTGGTGACGCAGAAGGTGGATCTGCTTGAGGTGATTAAGGCTGGGGAGGTGGAGTTTCATTTGAATTCGACGATGGATGTTCATGATGATCCGAAGGACATCTGGACGTACGGGGGTGACGGCGCTTTGAACGTCAGCGGGCGGGGCTATGGTTATGTCGGGACGAAGAAGGCTTACCGCGATTATCATCTCGTTCTTGAATTCAAGTGGGGTACCAAGACATGGGGGGCGCGGGAGAAGAAGGCGAAGGACAATGGGGTGCTTTTGCATGGGTATGGGCCGCACGGGGCTTATGGAGGGACCTGGATGGCGAGCATTGAGGCGCAGATCATTGAGGGTGGAGTGGGGGATATTCTGGTGCTGTCGCCGAAGCTGGCGGATGGGACCGAGTTGACGACATCGCTGTCTGCGGAGTTTGGATTGGATCGGGATAAGGAAAAGATTTGGCGAAAGGGCGAGCCCCGTCAGGTGGTGACGAAGGGGCGGATCAATTGGAAGGGGCGTGATGAGGACTGGGCGGATCGGGTGGGATTTCGAGGTCGGGAAGATGTCGAGTCGCCGGCGGGGGAGTGGAATCGATTGGAGGTGATCGCCAAGGGGGACACGCTGCAGTTTTTTGTGAATGGAGCGCTAGTGAATGAGGCCTTTGATTGCAAGCCGAGTGAAGGGAAGGTTTTATTGCAGACTGAGGGGGCGGAGATGATCGTGCGGAGGTATGAGTTGTGGCCGCTGGGGGCGTTTGAGGAGAAATGGAGTGCGATTCAAGCGAGTGGGGGGAGTGACGTGACGGTGCGGGATGGGCAGGAGCGGGCTTTGAGTGCGGAGGAGTCGATGAAGTTGATCCAGTTGGATGGTGACTATGAGGTGCAGTTGGTTGCGAGCGAGCCGCTGGTGCTAGATCCGGTGGAGTGTACGTGGGATGAAAAGGGTCGGATGTTTGTGGCGGACATGCGGGATTATCCGCTGGGGCCACCGAAGGCTGGGGACCCGTGGTTATCGCGGATCCAAATGCTGACGGATGAGGATGGTGATGGGCGGATGGACAAGGCGGTGACGTTTGCGGATCACTTGGACAATGTGCAGGGGTTGCTGCCTTTTGATGGCGGGTTGATAGCGACGACACGATCGCAGATTTTGTTTTTGAAGGACAGCAATGGAGATGATGTGGCGGATGTGATGAAGCCGTTGATTCGGGGGTTTAATCCGAAGCATAGCCAACTTCAGGTAAGTGCGCCGAGGTGGGGTCCGGATGGTTGTGTGCACTTCAACAATGGGTTGGAAGCGAAGGAGATTTATCCTGCGGATGCGCCGGACAAGGTGGTGGGGGTGCCAGGGTCCAACTTCAAGTGGGACCCGAAGACGGGGGAGATCACACCGACGGGGGGCAAGGGACAGTATGGGGGGGCGTTTGATGACTGGGGGCATCATTTTTACTGTTCGAATCGGAATCCGCTGATGTTCACGGTGATGCCGTATGAGGCGATGACGAGGAATCCGCATGCGGGGATCACGCAGAATTATGAGGACATCGCGCTGCCGGGAGCGGCGACGCGGGTGTATCCGCTGAAGATCACGCATACGACGGCGGATGCGCATGCGGGGACAAACACGGCGTGTTCGGGGTTGGGGGTGTATCGCGGGGGATTGATGCCGGAGTTGAGGAACAATGTGTTTGTGCCGGATCCGACGGGGCAGTTGGTGACGCGGTATCGGGTGGAACCGAATGGGGCGTCATTGAAGGCGACGCGGGTGGGGGAGCGGACGGAGTTTTTCCGGAGCGCAGACGAGTGGTGTCGGCCGGTGAATTTCACGACGGGGCCGGATGGGGCGATTTATGTTTGTGATATCTATCGGCGGTGGATTGATCATGCGCGGTTTTTTCCGGAGGAGTTCGTGAAGACGCATGACATGCGGCAGGGGGAGAATGAGGGGCGGATTTGGCGGGTGGTGCCGAAGGGGACAAAGGGAGGTGGGTTAAAACTTGGGCAAGGTGACGGCAAGATGCCGTCACTCCCAGTGGCTGAGGAGCATGCTGAGCGTGCGCTTTTTTTGCGGATTCCGAAGATCACGGATGCGGGGGAGTTGGCTGGGATTCTCACGAAGCATGCGGACGATGCTTGGATGGCCAAGATGGTGGGGTCGGCTGCGGGCAAGCGGATGGGGCGCATCCTTGGGTTGCTGGGTGACGAGTTTTTTGGCACGTTTTCTGAAGTTCGGAGTGCGACGGTGCGCGCTTTTGCGGCGGGTGCGGTGGCGGATGGGGAGGTGGAAGATGTAAAAGTCTTGTTGGCTCTTTTGGAGAGGCAGCCAGGGGAGTTGTTGTGGTGGAAGCCGGCGTTGTTGCAGGGGCTTGTGAAGCTGCCGAAGGGGTATGCGGAGGCGGAGCGTGAGATTGGGGCGCTGCAGTCGAAGATTGATGTGATTGTGATGGATGCGGAGGCGCCTTTGGAGCAGCGGTTGGCGGTGTTGCCGTTGTTGGGATCGCGGAAATGGGCGGCGGTGGAGCCGGTGATGAGGGGGTTGCTGGCGGGCAGTCAGTCGGCGGAGGTGAGTGGGGCTGCGGTGGGGTTGTTGAAGCGGTTTGCGGCGACGAGCACGGCACCGTTGATTTATGAGTTGCTGCCGAAGGTGGGGCCGGCGGTGAAGCGGGAGTTGGTGCCGATTTTGACGGCGAATGCGACCACGGCCTTGGCGCTGTTCAAGCGGATGGAGAAGGGGGAGTTTCCAACGGCGTGGGTGGATGTGGAGACGCGGTGGAAGTATCAGCGGGGTGCTGGGGAGATGGCGGTGCTGGCGAAGAAGTTGTTTGGTGAGGCGAGCGGGGATCGGGCTGGGGTGGTGAGTGACTACATGGCGAGCGCGACGACGATGAATGGGGATGCGGGGCGGGGGAAGCAGGTGTTTGCCATGGTGTGCACAGCTTGTCATAAGCACGGAGATTTGGGGGTGGACGTGGGGCCGCCGTTGGCTGATGTGAAGGTGAAACCGCCTGAGGCGCTGCTGTCTGACATTCTGGATCCGAATCGGATGTTTGAGGCACGGTGGAGTGCTTATCAGATTGATACCAAGGATGGTCGGATTTTGAGTGGTCTCGTTACAGCGGAGAACGCTGATCATGTGACGGTGGCGATGATGGGGGGAGCGACGGAGACGCTGGCGCGGGGGGCGATCAAGGCGATGAAGGCGCTGGACCGCACGCTGATGCCGGTGGGGCTGGAGGCGGCGATTACGAAGGAGCAGATGGCGGATCTGCTGGCGTTTTTACTCGGGAAGTAGCATCGGCTTTCTAGTCGGTGTTCACTAAACCCTTGCGGGATCGTCGCCCTTGTGCAATAGCACACGCTGATTCAGACCCTGTCAGGCAGCTTCGTGTTGGGCGGTGGTCTGGAGGCATTCAGCGTCCCCCACATGAAAACACACCTCATCCTCACCGGTGAGCTGCTCTTTTTGGCGGCGCTTTCCGCCTCCGCTCAATCCACCGCCTTCACTTATCAGGGCCACCTGATGGATGGGGGCGCATCGGCGAATGGGAACTACGACATCCAGTTCACGCTCAAAAACGCGCTCACGGCGGGGGCCACGGTCGGCACGCCGCAGGCGGTGTCGCCGGTCGCGGCGGCCAATGGCATCTTCACTGTCACGCTCGACTTCGGCTCAGCGCCCTTTGATGGGAGCGACCGCTGGGTGGAGCTGGGCGTGCGGCCTGCGGGCAGCAGTGATCCTTACACCGTGCTAGTGCCCCGGCAGCGGCTCACCGCCACGCCGTATGCGCTGCGGGCGCTCAGTGCCACCAGCTTCACCGGCAACATCTCTCCGGCGCAGATTCCGGCGGGCACCATCACGGGGCCGATGATTGCGCCGGGTGCGACTATCACCACGAGCACGGCTGCGCCTGCCGCGTCGGTAGCAAACTCGGGTGACAATTCCGCCGCGCTGTCGCTCTCCACGTCGTTTCGGACCTGGTGGGTGGGACAAAACAAAGCGCCGGATGCGACGACCACCACGTATGACCAGTTCTTCATCTACGACCAGACCGCCAATGCCACGCGGCTGCGGATCGACACCACTGGCGTGATCTATGGCAATGGCGCGGGGCTGACGGGGGTGGCGGCGAGCACGGTGGGCGGAGTGAGCGCGGCAGATATTGCCAACGGAGCCAACCTCGCCAATGCCGCGACGACGGCGAGCACGCCGAACACCCTCGTGAAACGCGACGGCAGCGGGAACATCCCTGGCGTTACACCTGCCTCCACCGTTCCCCCGGGCATGGTGCTCATACCGGCGGGCGCGTTCACCATGGGAAACAGTGTGGCTGCGGATGCGGACATCACGAACGCGGCGCCGGTGAGCACGACGGTGTCGGCGTTTTACATGGATGTGACCGAGGTGACGCTGAGCCAGTGGCAGTCGGTGTATTATTGGGCGACGAGCAACGGCTATACTTTCGCCGCTGGAGCGGGCAAGGGGCCGAATCATCCGGTGCAGACGGTGACTTGGTATGATGTGGTGAAGTGGTGCAATGCGCGCAGCGAGCAGGCGGGGAAGGTGCCGGTGTATTACACGGGCGATGCGCAGACGACGATCTACAAGACCGGGAATGTGAACGTGACCAACGCGCAGGTGAAGTGGACGGCGAACGGGTATCGGCTGCCGACGGAAGCGGAGTGGGAGAAGGCTGCTCGTGGTGGGCGGAATGGGCAACGGTTTCCGTGGGGGAACACGATCACGCAAAATCTGGCGAACTACTCTGGTAATACCGCCTCCTTGAGCTACGATTTGGGACCAAATGGCTACAACGCGATTGGGAGCATCGGAGGGACGACTCCCGCAACGAGTCCGGTGGGCACGTTCGCGGCGAACGGTTATGGGTTGAGCGACATGGCGGGCAATGTGCTCGAGTGGTGTTGGGATTGGTATGGCACGCCGTATGCGGGAGGGACGGATCCACATGGTGCTACTACGGGCTCCGGCCGCGTGCTGCGCGGCGGCGACTGGTTCTACAATGCCGACAACGCGCGCTGTGCCTACCGCAGCAACCTCATCCCGGACGTCGCCGGCTACCTCATTGGTTTCCGGGCTGTTCTGGCCCCAGGTCAGTGAGCAGAACGGCAGAGCGGAGCTGACCGGAGCAGTCGGGACGGAGCGAGGGACGAGCGCTGGCGGAACATCGAACACTGAACATCCAACATTGAACCTTGAATCATGAAAGCACCGACCAGCGACGAGCATCTTACAGGAGCCATCTCGCTCCCGCGAGATGAGCCTTCGGCTTCCGCCGTCACGAGCATTTCGCAAACGACTAAACGTTCTCTTTTTGCCAAAGCCCTGGGCTTTCGCCGGCAGGGAGGGTTTCAAGCTCGGCCAAGCGCTGCGTCTTTGCGAAAGCTTCCTGCTCGTCTTGCGGAGCAAGATGGCTACTTTACTCCGCCCATGATTCCATCCACCCCAATGAAAACACTTCTCACCCTCGCCCTTGTCATGGGCTCCATCACCGCGCACGCGCAGAGCTACTCCATCACCTCCCGTGCCATCGCCGGTGGCGGCGGCACCAGCAGCGGCGGCGCGTATGCCGTGACCGGAGCCATTGCCCAGCCGGATGCGAGCGCCGCCTCCACTGGTGGGACCTACAGCCTCAGCGGCGGCTTCCTGGCCCAATACATGGCCCTGCAACAAACCGGTGCGCCCCATCTCACCATCCGCGCGGTGGCGGGATCGAACGTGCAGGTGGTCTGGGGTTCCAACGTCCCCGGGTGGGTGCTGCAATCGAATACCTCCGAGCTGTCACCCGCAGGCTGGGTCGATGTGGTTGGCACACCTAGCGTGGTCGGCGCCGAGCAGTTCCTCCAATTCGCCGCCGGTAGCGGGCGTGTCTTCTTCCGGCTGCGGAAGCTGTAGCTGACTTTCCCCGCCGTCCGAGGCCCCAGCCATCAGATCCCCGGAGAGTGAAGCGGAGCACAAGCGAGCGAGACGGCGACTCTACTCCGTCACCCCGCGCGGCTCGCGGGTGTGCTTTACTCCATGCTTGCGGCCATTGTCGATCATCCAGGCGACGTAGCGGTAGCGCTCCATCAGTGGCAGCTTGCTCACGCGAGCGATCTCATCACCGAAGGCGCGGCGGAGGTGTTCCTCGCGGATCTGGCGGATGCGCTGTTGCTGAGTCGCTGTCAGCGGCTGGAGGGTTGGATTCATGCTAGGCCTGGAATGAGGATACGATAGTTTGCCGTCATGTCAGGCAGCCATTGTTCGAGGGATGGATGGATGAAGCCCATCGTAACTTTGCGCGCCTCGGCGATCATTTCGGTAAACTCAGATTCACCCAGCGGCCTGAGAGGTAGATGCGCCTCAGCACAGGCCAGTCTGATTTCATGTTGCTCAAGCAGAGTCAGCGGCTGCCCGGCCTCTGCCTCTCGTACAGCAACGAGATAGGGCTTCAGATGCTTCTCATAATACTTCAGCCTCGCTTCTGATGTGCGCTGCCAAAAAATGCGCTCGGCAGAAAGTGCCGCAAAGAGCTGGCCTCGATCTCCACCTGCGAGGCAAAGGGCGGGCCGCAGGCTGATGATTTCTGCCGGAACCGGGCTCTCAGATTGGAGTTTTTGGATAAGGTCCGCATCGAAGAGATGAAGCCAGCCGCGTGAATCGCCCTTTTCGATCAACAACAACCCGAGGTCCGTGATAAAAGGCCAGTCCTTGTCCCTCGCCGTCCTCTTCATGTCCGCCACGATGTGGGGGTGAGCATAGGGCGGCATCATTTCATCCAGCCACGAGCTGCGAGCACGGGGTGCGATGCCGAACACATCAAGAAAGCCATCCGTGCCCAGCCATTCAAAGTGACTCGTCCAACCGCCTTTCAGCCAGCGTCCATCCAGAGGAGGGCTGATGTTGCCGCGATACTGGCAGGGTGCATCACCCAGCGGGCTTTCGGCGAGTAAAGCGATGAACTTGTCCGCCATCTCGGGATCGCAGAGCAAATCACAATCCTTCGTCGATTCCGCGACTTCAAAGGCCACACAGGCCATGCCGCTGGTGATGGCGCAGCGAATGCCGCGCTCTTGCGCCTGGCTCACCAGGTCGAGGTAGAACTCGATGATCTCAAATTGGCCCATGCCCATGCCTAGGCCACCGTCACGGCATCTTCAAGCCTTTGATTGCCGCCGGGGTAGCCCACAGTCGCCATCTGGTGTGTCTTCATCAGCTCCTGTGACGCATCCCCGGCTGGGTGCTGCAATCCAATAGTTGCGATCTGGCCCCTGCCAACTGGCTGGATGTGGTGGGCACGCCGACGGTGAGCGGCGCCGAACAGTTCCACCCATTCGCCGCCGGGGGCGGGCGCGTTTTCTTCTGGCTGCGGAAATTGTAGACTGGGAATGGGGGTTGAAATGGGGGCTGGGCTGGTGTTTCTGGGGGGGTGCGTCTTCATTACCATCTTGTTGCTCAAATCATATCGGCTCTTCGCGAGGTCTTCGTGGAGGGGCGGTATGCGGATCGGGTGATTGAGAAGACGTTCAAGGAGCGGCCGAAGTGGGGGGCGCGGGACCGGAAGTTGTTTGCGGAGTCGGTCTATGATGTGGTGCGCTGGTGGCGGTGGTATTGGCATTTGGCGGGGTTTAATGATGCGACGCTGGCGGACACGGCGGGGATGACGGATCGGCAGCTTTGGGCGGTGTGGGCGGCGTATTGGATTTCACAAGGGAACGAAGGGCCGGGTTTTGATGAGACGAAGGGCGTGAAGGTGGATGCGGTGCTGGGGCGGATGGAGAACAAGGTCGAGCCGGCGGTGCGTGCGTCGCTGCCGGATTGGCTGGATCAGTTGGGCGAGGCGGAGTTAGGGGCGGCGTGGAAGGATACGAGGAAGGCGATGAATGAGCAGGCGCCGGTGTTTTTGCGGGTGAATTTGACGCGGGCGACGGAGGAGGAGGTGATTGCGATGCTGGCGGCGGAGGAGATCGAGGCGGTGGCGATCAAGGGATTTGCGGGGGCGTTGAAGTTGAGGGAGCGGAAGCAGGTGTTTTCGAGCGCGCCGTTCAAGGCCGGGTTGTTTGAGGTGCAGGATGCGGGATCGCAGAAGATCGCGCCGCTGCTGCAAGTGGAGCCGGGGATGCGGGTGGTGGACTCGTGTGCGGGTGGTGGGGGGAAGACGCTGCATCTGGCGGCGCTGATGGGGAATAAGGGTCGATTGCTAGCGATGGATGTGCATCAGTGGAAGCTGGATGAGTTGAGGAAGCGGGCGCGGCGGGCGAAGGTGGACTGCGTGGAGACGCGGTTGATCGAGGGGAGCAAGACGTTGAAGCGGCTGGCGGGTGGGTTTGACCGTGTGCTAATGGATGTGCCGTGTTCGGGACTGGGAGTGGTGCGGCGGAATCCGGACGCGAAGTGGAAGCTGAGTTTGGAGGAGATCGAACGGCTGACTGTGGTGCAGGCTGAGATTTTGGAGAGCCATTCCAAACTGGTGAGGCCTGGCGGGAAGCTGGTGTATGCGACGTGCAGCATTTTGCCGGCGGAGAATGAGCGTCAGGTGGAGAAGTTTTTGGCTGCGCATGCGGAGGAGTGGGTGCTGGAGGAGGAGTTGCACATTCGTCCGGGGCAGTCGCCGGGGAGTGACGGGTTTTATGCAGCGCGGTTGGGGAGGGGGGAGGTCAAGGCTCCCGATGCAAGTGGGATGAGTACGACGGCGGAGAGCGCAGAGGCGGAGGAGTGATGCCTCTCTGGTGTGGGGCTCGGATTACTCGGCTTTGGTTTCGATGACTTCGCCACCGAGGGGGATGACGAGCTGGTCGCGCACTTTTTCGAAGGAGCGTCCGCGGACGGAGGCGTGGATGTAGAGTTTTTGTTTGCGGTATTTAAGCTTCTTGCGGACTTTCTCCATTTCCGATTCGTCGACCGCATCTTGGAAGTCGGCAAACCAGTAAATGGTGTCTGCCTCCATGACTTCCTTGCTCATGAGAGCGGGGGAAGCGTACTGAATGCCGTTGTAATCGATGAAGGAGGTATTGGAGCGATTGACCATCTGTTGGTAGATGGCTTCCAAGGGCATGGGTCTGGTAGGATCGTATTTGAGTTTGGCGTATTCCTTGCGGAGGGTGGTCATGTCGTCTTTGCTTTCCCAATACTGCCAGAATTTGCTGAAACGTTCGTCATTTACCTTGATGACCCGGTCTTCGACGTCTTTGGGGGGCGTCTTGAGGCCGCAGCCGAAATAGAGTACGAGGGGACTGCCTCTGGCGACTTTATCGAGTTCCTTGGCGACGATCGGGAGGAACTTGGTCATGGAGCGGGAGACGTCCATGACGACGGCGATTTTCCGAGTGTCCTTGAGTTCCTTGCCGAACATCATGAGGGGTTTGAAGGCGATGCCGGAGAGGCCGCCGATGCCACTGCCGCTGCCGAAGCCTCCGCCCATGCCTGCTTTGCCGAATCCGCCGCTGAGGCCTCCGCCGCCGAGGGTGCTGGGCATGGTGGGAATGTCGAGCATGTCCGGGGGCATTTCCGGGAGGGTGATTTCCGAGTTGATGCTGTTGCTGACGATTTTCTTCATCGGCATCTTTTTATTCAGCGTGGAGCGCTTTTTTTGCTGTACTTGATGCTGCATGTCGGCGGAGGCTGCCGCGCCTTGGGCGGTGCCACCGCCGGGAAGGAAGTCGATGTCAGATTGCGTCATTTGGGTGGCGACAACCATGAGACCGGCGAGGAGGAGCAAGCCGACGTGGATAAGGATGCTGATGGTCAGCGAGCCCCCTCCGATGTTCTTCCAGAATTTGATGAAGGGGTGGCGGGCCTTGGGAGGGGGAGGTTGCTCGTTCATCGAATTAGAGACTGCTGCTGGCGAGTATGAGGTTCGAGCGTCGTGAACGCAAGATTCAAGATTTGAGCCAGAAAGGAGGGGAAGGAGTGAGGATTTAGGTGAGATTGGTGTTATTTTTTGGGTCTTTTGGGCGTATTTTCTTGTGGATCAGATGTTTGTTTGGTTGTGATCGTGAGGAGGATTATCGTTTGTTTGACGGGCTTGTGGATGCTGGCATTGCCAGCCGGGGCAGCTGCGACATTGGAGGAGGATTTTCGCAAGACGGTTGAGCCGTTGTTGTCGACGTATTGTTATGATTGTCATGCGGACGGGGTGGATAAGGGGGATTTCAGCATGGATTCTTATGAGTCGCTGAGCGCGCATTTGGAGGATCGAGAGATGTGGTTGCGGGTGTGGGACAATTTGAGGTCTCATCTGATGCCACCGGCGGACAAGGAGCAGCCGTTGGATGCGGAGCGGGCGAAGTTGGCGGGTTGGATTGAGCGGAATGTGTTCAAGTTGGACCCTGAGAATCCGGATCCCGGGCGGGTGACGATCCGGCGGATGAACCGTCAGGAGTATCGGAACACGATTAAGGACCTGCTGGGGGTGGAGTTTAATGTGGATGATGCGCTGCCGCCGGATGACACGGGGTATGGGTTCGATACCATTGGAGATGTGTTGTCCATTTCGCCGATGCTAATGGAGAAGTATTTGGATGCGGCGCGGAAGATTGTGGAGGTGGCGGTGAAGCCACATAAAGCGGAGTTACCGAAGATCGTCATCAGCGGGGAGGAATTGAAGGCGCCGGCACCGCTGAAGAAGACGGGGAAGGGACTGCCATTCAATCAACCCACGGAGGTGACGCGGAAGAAGGTGGTGGAGCATGCGGGGGAGTATCAGGTGACGGTCGACTACCAGACGACGGGGTCAGATGAGGCGACGAGTCACGCTGCGACGGTGGGTTTGAAAGTGAATGGTCAGGAGGTGGATGTGGAGTCGCTGGGATGGGACAATCGGAACAGTGTGAAGTTTTCAACGAAGGTGAAACTGACAGAGGGGGAGAACCGGATTGCGTTGGTGACGAAGGAGACGGAGAAGCCTTTGGAGGGTGAGAACTCGCTGACGTTGGTGGTCAATCGCGTTACGATGACAGGGCCGCTGGACGGGAGGGTGAAGGTTTATCCGAAGGATTATTATCGGGTGTTTTACAAGGGTGGCGCGCCGAAAGAGCCGGCGGAGCGGGAGGCTTATGCGAGGGACATTTTGCGACGGATAGCGGATCGGGCGTTTCGGCGTCCGGTGGATGAAGCGACGTTGGACCGGTTGATGGTTTTGTATGGCGGGGCTGCGAAGGAGCCGAAGACGGTTTTTGAAGAAGATGTGGGGTATGCGATGACGGCGGTGCTGGCATCGCCGAAGTTTTTGTTTAGGGCTGAGATTCAACCTGAGCCCAACAATCCGGCGAAGGTGGTGCCGGTGGATGAGTTTGCGTTGGCGTCGAGGCTGTCGTACTTTTTGTGGAGTTCGCTGCCGGATGCGGAGCTGTATGAACTGGCCGAGGCGGGTGAGTTGAGGGCGAATTTAGCGGATCAGGTGGATCGGATGCTGGATGATCCGAAGTCGATGAGGTTTGTGGAGGATTTTGTGGGGCAGTGGTTGCAGACAAGGGACGTGCCGGGGATCAACGTGGATCCGAGGCGGGTGTTGGGGATCAGGGATTTGGTGGATGCGTTCAAGGTGTTTGGGGCGAAGCAGCGGAGGGCCATGAAATTGGAGACGGAGTTGTTTTTTGCGAACCTGGTCAAAGAGAACCGGAGCGCGCTGGAGATGTTCACGGCGGACTATTCGTATTTGAATGAGGCTCTCGCGGAGTACTATGGGATCGAAGGAGTGAAGGGGGATGTGATGAGGAAGGTGTCGTTGCCAAAAGACAGTCATCGGGGTGGGGTGCTGACTCACGGGAGTTTGTTGGTGGTGACTTCGAATCCGACGCGGACGAGTCCGGTGAAGCGGGGGCTTTTTGTATTGGAGAATCTTTTGGACACGCCTGCACCACCAGCTCCGCCGAATGTGCCGGCGCTAGAGGATGCGAAGAAGGGAGCGAAGAAGAAAATGACGATGCGGGAGATGATGGTGGTGCATCGTGAGAAGGCGTTGTGTGCTTCCTGTCATGCGCGGATGGATGATTTGGGACTGGCGTTGGAGAACTTCAATGCGGTGGGGATGTATCGGGAGGATGAAGGTGGGGCGGCGATCGACACGGCGGGCCGGTTGATCACGGGAGAGAAGTTCTCGA
>JARXAL010000072.1 GCA_029865835.1 Verrucomicrobiaceae bacterium | reverse complement strand
GGATTGCGGAATGCGGATTGCGGATTTGTAGGAGGAGGGATGGGGGAACGGTGGTAACCGAATGGGGGATGGCGCGTCACGCGGAGCGATGACGGGTACTTTGGGTAGCGGGAGGGGCGTCACGCGGAGCGGTGACGAGTAATGTGGGGCGGACAGGAGTGTCAACGTCACGGGGGCGGTGACGGGGAATGTGGCGAGCGGACAGGAGTGTCCGCTTCACTGGGGGCTATTTGGACTGGGGGATGATGCGGGCGGTGACGATGCGGTTTGCGGTGAGGAATTCGGCGGCGAGGGCTTGGATTTCGTCTTTTTTGATGGCTTGGAAGTCACTGACGAGGGCGCGGGCCCAGTCGAGGCGCTCGGGGTGTTCGTGGGCGTTGCGGAGGACGTTTTGGGACCAGTAGCGGTTGTCGCGGCGCATTTGCTCGAGCTGGGAGAGGAGGGGCTTCATGGCGCGATCGAATTCGTCATCGGTGATGGGGCCTTTGGCGACGGAGTCTCCGATTTCGGCGACGATTTTGCCGATGGTGTCGAGTTGCTCGGGTTTGACTTCGATCATGGAAGTCATGTAACCGTAGCCGGTGAAGGTGTCGTTGGCGACGTGGTAGCAGGCGGGGCTGTAGGTTTCCCCGAGTTCTTCGCGGACTTTGAGGCGGAGGCGGTCGTCGAGGACGGCGGCGAGGACGCTGAGGCGGCGGGTGCGTTTGATGTCTGACATGTCGGCGGTGGGCCAATACATGGCGGCGATGGCTTTGGGGATTTCGGTGGTGAATTTGAAGTCTTCGGTGGTGGGTTTGGGGAAGGCGACTTGGCGGGCCTGGGTGAAGTCGGCTTTTTTGGCGGCGCGTTTGGGGAGGGCGCCGAAGGTGGCGGCAGCGGCTTCGAGGGCGGCTTTGGGATCGACGTCGCCGACGAAGGAGACCTCCAAGAAGCTTTCGGTGAGTTCGGGGGTGAGCCAGGCTTTGAGTTCGGTGAGGGAGCGTTTCTGCATGTCTTCGATTTTGGGGTAACCGAAGCGGGGATCGCCGCTGTGCATGAAGCTGACGACGCGGTCGGCCATGATGCCCTCGGCGGTGTGCTGCAGTTCGGTGTACATGGGTTCGAGGTTTTTGCGGAATTGTTCCTGAGCTTCATCGCGGTAGCCGGGGGCGGTGAGGTGGGCGGCGAGGAGTTGGAGTTGGGCGAGGAGGTCTTCGGGGTTGGTTTTGCCGGCGAGAAGGAAGGCTTCATCTCCGACGATGAAGTCGGCGCTGGTGGTTTTGTCCGCGAAGAGGCGGCGGAGGGTGTCGACGTCATGGGCCTGGAGGCCGCCGAGGGCGAAGGTGGACTGGGCGAAGGGGATGATGCCGGGGAGGTCTTTGGGGGCGGAGAGTTTGCCGCCGCCGAAGCTGACAGTGACGCGGATGGAGCCTTTTTCGAAGGGAGTGGGTTTGATGCTGACGCGAACGCCGTTTTCGAAGGTGGCCTGGGTGACTTCGATGTCGGCGATGGTTTCTTGTTTGCTGATTTTGCCGGCTGGGCCGAAGTCGGTGTAGGCGAAGGCGGCTGTTTCTTCTTTTGCAGGGGCTGCGACGGGGACTTTGCGGCTGGCTTCGAAGGTGGCGAGGATTTGAGCGGAGGCGTCGCCTTCGAGCTTCAGTTTGCCACCGACGAAGAGCTGGATGTCCTGAGTGTTCCAGTCGGCCTTGAGGGCGGCGTGGGCGTCTGCTGGGGTGATGGCGGCGAGTTCTTTGGTGACGCGTGCGAGGTCGTCGGTGGGGTGGGTGAAGACTTTGCGAGCGGAGAGCTGGCTGACGAGGGCGTCGGAGAGATCGCGGGAGCGGCGGGTGGAGGCTTGGTCGGCGCGGAGTTTGAGTTGTTGTTTGAGGGAGGAGGTGGCTTCGTCGAATTCGGCCTGGGTGAAGCCGTGCTCGATGGCGCGGCGGAGTTCCTGTTCGATGAGGGCGAGGGCTTTGGACCAATTTTCGGGCTGGCAGGAGGCGGAGATGCCGCTGGAGGCGAGGAATTGCAGGTAGTCGTAGGCGTAGGCCTGGGCGGAGAGGATGGGGGCGTCTTTTTGTTTGGCGATTTTGGAGAGGCGCTGGTTGATGACGGAGTCGCCGAGGTTGCGGACGAGGCGGGTTTTGCGCTCGGCGGCGGTGTCGGCTTTGGGGCCGATTTGGCGATTGACTTCGATGGAGAGGTCGACGGCTTTGGCCTCCATTTCGGTGTGGAGTTTGGCGATGACGCCGCGGCCCTTTTCGACGGTGCCGAGGTCGGGGTCGGAGGCGTCTGCGGCGGCGGGTTTGGCATTGCCGAAATGGGTTTCGATGAGTTTGGCGACGAGGGCGGTGTCAGGGAAGTCGCCGACGGCGACGAGGCAGGCGCGTTTGGGGGTGTACCACTTGGAGTAGAAATCCTGGAAGCGCGCGCGGGGCATCTTCTTGATGGTGTCTTCGATGCCGATGGGAAGGCGGTTGGGGAGGATGGATGTGGGGAGGGCGAACTTGTAGCCTTCGACCATGGTGCGGTAGTCGATGGAGTCGCGGGAGAGCTTTTCGCTGAGGATGATGCCGCGTTCTTTGTCGATTTCTTCGGCATTGAGGTTCATGCCGTCGAGGTAGTCGCGGAAGAGTTTCATGGCGTCGACGAGGAGGGGCTCTTCGACTTTGGGGAGTTCGAGTTTGTAGACGGTTTCCTCGAAGGAGGTGTGCGCGTTTGTGTCGGCGCCAAAGGCCATGCCGAGGCGTTGGAAGTATTCGACCATTTGGCCGGCGGGGAAGTTGCGGGAGCCGTTGAAGGCCATGTGTTCGAGGAAGTGGGCCATGCCTTGCTGGTCGTCTTCTTCCATGAGGGAGCCGACGTCCATGTAGAGGCGGAGGGAGGCGCGGCCCGGGGGTTCCTGGTTTTTGAGGATGACGTAGCGGACGCCGTTTTCGAGGGTGCCGAACTGGGTGGTGGGGTCGGCTTTGAGATCAGAGTTGTCTTGGGGCCAGGAGGGGGTGAGCGCGTGGGCGCTTGCGGTGGCGAGGAAGGCGAGGAGGAGGGAGAGGCGCATGGGGAAGGGGGGATGAAGGGAACAGTAATCAGTAATCAGTAATCAGTGGTCAGTGGGACGAGGACGAGGACAAGGACGAGGTTGCTTTGGGAAAGAAACGTCTGTGGGGGGCTACATGGTGTAGGAAGTGTCGCCGAGGAGGCTGTCGGGGTCGGGCTGGATGAGGTTGAGGGAGACGAGGAATTCGTCGATGGCGAGGAGGGTGGCTTCGTAGCGTTCGAAGGAGACGTTGAAGTTGAAGAAGCCATGGCCGGCGCCTTCGAATTCGACGAGGCGGCAGAGGTTGCGGCGCCAGGCGTTTTTGCGGGTGTAGGAGCGGGAAGCGGTGACGGGGATGACGCGGTCGGCGGTGCCGTGGAGGATGAGGGTGGGAGGGAGTTTGCGGCGGACGGCGCGGAGGAGGTTGTGTTTTTTGGCGGAGGCGGGATCGGGGAAGCGGTCGAAGCCGAAGCCGTCTTTGGAGGTATCGAGGACGGGGTTGAAGAGGACGAGAGCGTTGGGGATGGGGTGGATGTCCGGGAGGACTTGCCTGCGTTTGAGGGGAGGGGTGAGGAGGGCGTTCGCAGCGACGGCGTAGGCGCCACCGGAGCCACCGATGCCGATGATGTGATTGGGATTGATGTTGAGTTCGGCGGCGTTGATGCGCAACCAGCGGAGGGCGTCGCCTGCGTCTTCGATGGCTTCGATGGGGCCTGTGCCGTGCTTGGTGGAGACGCGATAATCGAAGGCGACGCAGACCATGCCGCGGGAGGCGAAGTAGACGCAGTGGGGGGCGAACTGACTGACCTGGCCATGATCCCAACCGCTGCTGAAGAAGAAGGCGGCGACGGGGCGGGGAAGAGGGCCGGTTTTTTCGGGGTCGGGATGCCAGATGTAGGCGTTGAGTTTTTCGTCGCCAAGGACTTTGTAGGACTCTACCTGAGCCAATTTCAGCAGGTCGCGATTGCGGTCAATCGGTGGGGTGCGTGAGTTTGGGTCTGAGGGGGAGTCCATGAGGGGTGGCCAGCCTTTAACAGTTGCGAAAAGCGGGGGGGCAGCAAATACTTTTCATGGGGAAGCTTGACCAAGGCGACTCCCGGGGTCTCTTTGGTCTTTCTTTTGTGCGTGATATGATGATTCAACGATTTTTTGGCATCCTGCTGGCTTTGGTATTGAGCTGGCCCGGCGGGATGGTGGCTCAGGAGCAGGGGGCGTTGAGGACGGAGTTGGAGAAGGTGTATCATGAATGGCGGGGGGCGATGCTGAATCGCAACGTGCAGGCGTGGCAGAATTCGACGTCGCGGTATCGGCAGGTGCAGACACACAACATGATTGTGAGTCAGCGGCAGCCGTATCCGGAGGCGGTGTTTGCGGTGCCGTTGCGCCCGCCGGACATTGTGAAGTTGAAGCTGCTGGAGGTGGAAGCGGTGGGTGAGACGGCGCATTTGGTTTATTTTGGGCGGATTGATTTGGGGATTGAGGTCGATGAGGTGCCGGAGAATTTGCTGGTGCTGAGGTACATCAAGGATCCGAATGGGTGGCGATTTGATACGAGCCGGATGGTGAATTTGCAGGGAGCGCTGGATGTGCGGGCATCGCTGAAGGAGGGCGGGAAGCCGACGTTTTTGGATGAGCCGGAGTTCACGCCGCCAGGGAAGGCTCCGCCAGTGCCTGCGGTGTGCAAGGTGCCGCAGTATGTGGGGGCGTTTCAGATTGAGTCGATCGGGTATGAAACGCGAGTGAAGGTGAATGGGTTTGATTATCCGCCGGTGAAGGATGTGGCGATCAATCAATTGATCATTGGGGGGCTGAACAAGGATGAGAATGATTTGGAGTTGGCCATCGTGCCAACGGAGGTGCCTCCTGGTGAGGAGCGGAGTTTGGAGATCAGTGTGATGGTGGTGCAGGGGAATGCGGAGCAGAAGCCGGTGCCGGTGTATCGCTGGCGGACGACGGAGGCAGTGCCGCCGCCGGTGAAGAAAGCGTCCGTTTGGGTGAATAACAGTACTTTGAAGAAGTGAGTGTTTCCGCGATGCAAGATCGGCTGCGTTTGTCCACGTGCTGGAATGCGCATCGTTATCAGGATGGGCTGATTATGGCTGGGGAAGCCAAGGACATGGGGTTTAGCGGGATCGAGATCAGTCATGGGACACCGGTGACGTTGATTCCGGGATTGTTGAAGGCGGTGCAGTTGAAGGTGGTGACGGTGGGGAGTTTGCATGCGCCGTGTCCGGCACCGGTGGAGGTGCAGGGGGACATGCCGGATCGGTATGAGTTCACGTCGGTGCGGGAAGAGGAGAGGCGAAGGGCGGTATCGCTGACGGTGGCGACGATTGAGATGGCGGCGCGGTTTGGGGCGGACCGGATGGTGCTGCATTTGGGTCGGGCGATGGCGCCTGGGGGAACGGAGAAGTTGGAGGCGATGGCGCTGGATGGCGGGTTGTTTGGGAGGCCTTATGTGAAGGAGAAACTGGCGATGGTGGGGGCGCGGGAGAAGGCGTCGGTGAAGGCGTTGGAGTTGGTGAAGCGGGCGTTGGATGAGTTGCTGCCGCATGCGGAGAAGCATGGGGTCAGAATCGGGATGGAGACGCGCTCGCACTATGAGCAGGTGCCGACGATGCAGGAGATGGAGAAGTTACTGGCGCACTATGAGGGCTGTCCCTGGATTGGGACGTGGCATGATTTTGGGCATGTGCAGCGGCAGGCGAATTTGGGATTTTTGGATCACCGGGCGTTTTTGGAGATGAACGCGCCGCGTTTGGTGGGGTGTCATGTGCATGACGTGGGGTGGCCGCATAAGGATCACCAGATTCCGTTCAGTTCGGGGGAGGTGGATTTTGCGGGTTTGCTGCCGTTGGTGCCGGAGGAGGTGCCTCTGGTGTGGGAGATGAGTCCGCGGCAGAAGCGGTTGCAGATTGTGGCGGCGCGAGAGGAGTGGATGCGGCGGTATGGTGGTGATTTATGAGTGGAAGCGGGCGCGTTGGGCGGGGGTGGGGAGGTAGCAGGTATCGTGTTGGCCGAACCATCGGTGGCGGTTGCGGGCGATGAGGGCGTAGACGGCGTCGCGGAGGGGACGGGGGATGAGGCGAAAGATGCTGAGGAGGCTCCAGGGGAGGCCGAGTAGGGAGGTGACGGCGAGGGCGGCGTCGCTGCGGATGAGGATGGGGTGATTGGGGCGGGCGTAGATGAAGGTGTCGAACTCGTCGGGGTTGAGTCCATTGGCGAGGCAGATTTGGCGACCGAGATCGGACTGGAGGGGGGCGAAGTGGAGGCGGGCGGCGCGGTCGTGACGGAAAAGGAACTGGACGCTGGACGTGCAGAGGGCGCAGACGCCGTCGAAGAGGACAAGATGTTCGGCGGGGAGGTTCACGGTTGAGGGGAGGCGGGACGCGGGTCGCGTTTCATTATGGAACGGATGAGCTGAGGCGTCAGGTTCCTTTTTGGTTGAGATTTGGAGTTTGATGGGTTTGATCGAGGGATGGTATTGCCGATTGTCCGTTATCCTGCGCAGGTGCTGCGCGCCAAGTGTCGTCCTGTGATGGAGGTGACGGAGCGTCATCGGGAGTTGGCGGTGGACATGATTGAGACGATGAAGGATGCGCACGGGGTGGGATTGGCCGCTCCACAGGTGGAGGTGGATGAGCAGATGGCGGTGATTGATTGTTCGCATGATCCAGAGTGTGTGACGTATTTGCGGGTGAACGGGGAGGACCGGAAGTTGTTGGAGTTCATGCCGATTGTGTTTTTGAATCCGAAGATTGAGGGTGGGAAGGTGAAGGAGGCGGGTGAGGAGGGGTGTTTGAGTATTCCGGAGTTGCGGGCGAAGGTGACACGGCCTGAGGGGATCAAGGTGACGTATCAGACCTTGGATGGTGAAGAGATGACAGTGGAGACGGATGGGCTGCTGGCGCGGGCGTTTCAGCATGAGATTGATCACTTGAACGGGGTGCTGTTTATCGATCGGGTTTCGGCGGCGGCGAAGGTGGGGGTGATGCGGCGGTTGAAGTGGTTGGTGGTTGAGTGGGCGGCGGATGATGCGAAGGCGGCGGAGAGGGCGAAGCGGCAACAGGCGAATGCGAAGGCGTGATTTGAGTTTTAACCAAGCATAACGAGGAGACTTTTTTATGGGAGCACAGTGGAAACAGAAGTGGCGGGAATTGGCGGCGGACAAGAAGGGCAAGGTGGTGGGCAAGTTGGTGCGGGAAATTCAGGTGGCCGCGCGTTTGGGCGGGCCGAATCCGGAGTTCAATGCGCGGTTGTTTGCGGCGCTGGAGAATGCGAGGAAGCAGAGTGTGACGCGGGACACGATCGAGCGGGCGATTGCGAAGGGGAGCGGGACGGGAGCGGATGCGGTGCAGTTTGAGACGGTGGTGTTTGAGGGGTTTGCGCCGCATCGGGTGCCGGTGATTGTCGAGGCGCTGACGGAGAACAATAATCGGACGTCATCGGATGTGCGGGTGTTGTTTCGGGCGGGGACGATGGGGCAGCGGGGTGGGGTGGCGTGGATGTTTGAGCATTGTGGATTGATCGAGGGGACGCATGCGGATGCGGGGACGGACATTGAGGTGGCTGCGCTGGAGGCGGAGGCGGACAATGTGGAGCCTTTGGAGTTGGATGAGGAGGATGAGGTGACGAAGGGGCATGTGGGGGCGCGGTTTTTCTGTGCGAGCAATCAGTTGGATGCGGTGACGAAGGCGCTGAAGGCGGCGGGTTGGCGGATCTCGCTCTCGGAATTGCACTACCAACCGAAGGAGTATCCGGAGTTGGATGAGGCGCAGCGGGAGGAGGTGACGAACTTTTTGCAGGCGCTGGATGAGCATGCGGATGTGCACCGGGTTTATGCGGCTTTGAAGTAGGCGGCGTTTTTTTGGGACAGGATTGACGGGATTAACGGGATTTTGTGAGACGTGATGACGAACTCGATCCTAGAAGAAGTCTGGGTGGTTAAAAATCGACTTGTTGATGAGTCAGGTGGAAACATCCATGTCTTTTGTCAGCAAGCGCGGGATTGGGCGCTGAAGGGCCTACCTTTTGGGATTGATGTTCGTTCGCCTTCGGAGTTTCGCGCTGTTTTTGGCGATAAAGATCGGAGGGCTGAATTGGTTCTTCGTGAGGGACTGGAAACATGTGGAGGACAGGAGGATTGATGATTGGGGTTTCGCTGTGTCCAAT
>JARXAL010000178.1 GCA_029865835.1 Verrucomicrobiaceae bacterium | reverse complement strand
AATCAGTAATCAGTAATCAGTAATCAGTAATCAGTAATCAGTAATCAGTAATTGGTGATCAGGTGTGAGTGGTTAGTGGTGAGTTGTTAGTAGTGATATGGGGTAACGGTTGGGGTGGGGAAAAATGTGCAGTTAGGCGGCGAGTTCGGCGAAATAGAGGCGACCGGCGGCGGTGGGGAGGGCGCTGGAGATGATGACGGGGAGGGTTTGGCCGATGCGATCGGCTGCGTGGTTGACGACGATCATGGTGCCATCGTGGAGGTAGCCAACGGCTTGGTGTTTGTCTTTGCCGGGTTTGGCGAGCTGGATGGTGGTGCGGTCGCCGGGGGCGAGGCGAGGCTGGATGGCGAGGGTGAGTTCGTTGAGACTGAGGACCGTGATGTTGCGGAGGCGGGCGACTTTGGCGAGGTTTTCGTCGTTGGTGAGGAGGCGGGCATTGAGGTCGCGGGCGAGGGAGACAAGCATGGTGTCGACTTCGCCTTCGCCGGCGCGGGGGAGTTCCTCGTGGACGGTGAGTTCGATGTGGCGGTTTTCGCGGAGGAGGCGGACTTCTTCGAGACCGCGTTTGCCGCGATCGGATTTGATGGGGTCGCGGGAATCGGCGAGGCGCTGGAGTTCGTCGAGGACGAAGCGGGGGACGACGAGGGCGGAGGAGAGGAAGCCGGTGGCCATGAGGGTCTGGACCCGACCGTCGATGATGATATTGGAGTCGAGCAGGAGAGGCTCGCCTTCGGAGCTGTCGCGGCGGAAGCGGACGTAAGGGATGACGACAGCGAACTGGTCGCGCTCGCTGCGGAGGGCGAAGGTGATGCCGAAGAAAGAGAGGGCCGCGTAGACGATGATCTCGATCATGTTGAGGATGGAGTCACCTTCTTCGATGGACTTGAACCACGTGAGCTGGAAGATGCCGACGCGGGTGACGAGCCAAGCGCAGAACAGGCCGATGAGGAGACCGAAGGTGGCATGCGAGAAGTCGCGCATGGTGAAGCGGACGAAGAGCCGATCCAAGGTGAGCAGGATGCCCATGAACCCGGCTCCGATGAGGGCGCCGGTCCAAGCCGGGTATTGCAGGCCGTGAGCTATGATGATGCCGGTGAAGACGGTGAGCGCGAAGTAGATGGCGCGGACGACGCGGATGGACCAGGGGGAAGGTGGTGACATCTGCGTTCAGGGTGCTGGGAGAGTCCGCTGAGAGAGCGTGGGACGGGGATCAATTGTCGCCAATGCCGACGGCGCGCAGGGGACTGGTGGCGGCGCGGCCGATGCGGTTGAGGAAACTGGGTTCGTCGGCGACAGGGTCTTCGGTGCCAGCAGGGGTTGGGGCGGTGATGATCTTGGCGGTTTCCGCGTTGTTTTCAGGCGCCAGATTATGGGGGGCGATGGTGGCGGGGCGGACGGTGGGGGCGTTGAGGGGCACCCAAGCGCGGCTGACGGTGTCGTAGCGCATCGCGGATTGCGGGGTGGGCTGGCCTTTGGGTTGCATGAGACCGCAGGAAGGGAGGAGAGTGATGGCGAGAAGGGCGGCGGGGAATTGGAGCTTCATTTTAGGCAGGTAACGGTTGGCAGTTAAGCGCAGTTGATCGGGTCTGACAAGGCTGGCCTTTGCGGGGTTGGGTTGGGCTTGCGCGGGAGGAGCGGGTGATTCAGGGTGGGAGGTATGCGAACGATCACGAGTGTGGAGGACCTGGAGGACGAATTGAGCTGCCCGACAGAGGGGGTTTTGGAGGTTTTGCTGGCGGTGAAGGGGGATGTGATGGTGCTGGGAGCGGGAGGCAAGATGGGGCCGACGCTGGCGCGGATGCTAAGGAGGGGAATGGATCGACTGGGGCAGAAGGAGAGGAGGGTGATTGCGGTATCGAGGTTTTCGAATGAGCGAGAGGTGAGGGCGCTGCTCAAGGGGGGAGTGGAGGTGGTGAAGTGTGATTTGCTGGATCGGGCGGGGGTGGCGGCGTTGCCGGAGGTGCCGAATGTGATTTACATGGCGGGACAAAAGTTTGGGACGAGTGGGGAGCCTGAGTTGACGTGGGCGATGAATACGGTGGTGCCAGCGGTGGTGATGGAGCGGTTTTCGAGGGCGCGAATGGTGGTGTTTTCGACGGGGTGTGTGTATCCTTTAGCGCCGATTTCGGGGTCGGGATCGCGTGAGGGAGATGCGCTGGGGCCGCCGGGGGAGTATGGGAACTCGTGTGTGGGACGGGAGCGGGTGTGCGAGTATTTTTCGAAACGGAATGAGACGCCGATGCTGTTGTTTCGACTGAGCTATGCGATCGATTTGCGTTACGGCGTGCTGATGGATGTGGCGAGCAAGGTGATACGGAGAGAGCCTGTGGATGTAACGATGGGGTATGCCAACGTGATTTGGCAGGGGGATGCGAATGCGAGGGCGATTCAGTGTTTGGGGAGGGTGGCGAGTCCGGCGGTGGCGTTGAATGTGACAGGTATGGAGCGGGTATCGATTCGGGAGTTGGCGATGGGTTTTGGGGAGCGTTTGGGGGAGCGAGTAGAACTGGTGGGTGAGGAGGCGGAGGTGGCGTGGTTGTTTGATGCGAGCCGGTCGTATGATTGGTTTGGGCCGCCGACGGTTTCGTTGGAAGAGATGATCGATGCGACGGTGGACTGGTGCCGGAGGGGTGGTGAAATTCTGGGGAAACCAACGCATTTTGAGGTGCGAGACGGGGCTTATTGAGGAGGATGGATGATGGAGAAAGAGATTCGTGAATTGATCAAGGCAGGGGTGGCGATTCCGGCGCAGCCGCTGGCGTTGACGGCAGGGAGGAAGCTGGATGAGCGGAGGCAGCGGGCGCTGACGAGGTATTATTTGGACGCTGGAGTGGGTGGGGTGGCCGTGGGGGTGCACACGACGCAGTTTGCGATTCGAGAGGTGGGTTTGTATGAGCCGGTTTTGGCGTTGGCGATGGAGGAGATGAGGCGGGTGGAGCGGCCGGTGGTGAAGGTGGGGGGAATATGTGGAGACACGCGGCAAGCGGTGAATGAAGCGATGGTGCTGAAGCGATTGGGTTATGATGCGGGGTTGCTGAGTTTGGGGGCGATGAAGGAGGCGATGGAGGACCAGTTGGTGGGGCACTGTCGGGCCGTGGCGGAGGTGCTGCCGGTGGTGGGGTTTTATTTGCAGCCGAGTGTGGGTGGGCGGGTGCTACCGTATGGTTTTTGGCGGCGGTTTGTGGAGATTGAGCAGGTGGTGGCGATCAAGATGGCGCCGTTCAATCGCTATCAGACGCTGGATGTGGTGCGGGCGGTGATGGAGGTTGGTAGGAGGGACATCGCGCTTTACACGGGGAACGATGACAACATCGTGGCGGATTTGGTGACGCCGTTTGGGTTTGGAGGGGAGGAACGGCGTGTGGTGGGCGGATTGTTAGGGCACTGGTCGGTTTGGACGAGTGGAGCGGTGAGGTTGCTGGAGCGTTGCAAGGTGGAGGGAGCGACGCCGGAGTTGCTGCGGTTGGGGGGCGAAGTGACGGACTGCAATGCGGCGTTTTTTGATGCGGCGAACGGGTTTCGCGGGTGCATTGCGGGCCTGCATGAGGTGCTGAGGAGGCAGGGGCTTTTGGAGGGCGTGTGGTGCCTGGATGAGAGGGAGGGATTGAGTCCGGGGCAGAAGGAGGAGATTGACCGGGTGTATGCGGCTTATCCGCATTTGAATGATGATGCGTTTGTGGCTGAGCGACGGGATGGCTGGCTGAGGTAATCAACGATCAAGAGTTTCGTCGTCCCAGGAGGCGGGGTCGTTGAGGGGCTCGAGGTGGGTGAAGATTTGGCCTGCGGGGAGGACGGAGCGGAGGTCGGATTCGATTTGTTCGAGGAGATCGTGGCCTTTGCGAACGGTCCATTCATCGGGGACGAGTACATGGACGGCGACGAATTGGCGGGAGCCGGAGGCTCGGGTGCGGAGGGCGTGAAAATGGACTTGGTCGCTTTCGTAGCGTTTGAGAACGGCTTTGAGGGCCTGAAGGGTTTCGGGGGCGAGGGCGCGATCGAGGAGTCCGTGGACGGAATTGCGGACGAGTTGGAAGCCCATGCGAATGATGAAGAGCGCGACACCGAGGGCGATGAAGGGATCCAGCCAGGTCCAGCCGGTGACCCAGACGAGGAGCATGCCAAGGAGGACGCCCGTGGAGGTCCAGACATCGGTCATGAGATGATGGCCATCGGCCTCGAGGGCGGGGCTGTGGGCGGCGCGGCCTTTCGCGATGAGGAGGCGGCCGACGATGAGGTTGAGGATGGAAGCCAGGGTGGAAATGGCCAGGCCTGCGCCGAATTGCTGAATCTCGGCGGGGTTGGAGATGCGACTGATGGCGGCCCAAAGGATGGCGCTGGCGGCACCCAGGATGAGGGCGCCTTCGAAGCCACTGGAGAAGAATTCGATTTTGTCATGACCGAAGGCGTGTTCGTCATCGGGAGGCAGGGCTGAGATGAGGAGCGCGCCGAGAGCGGCGGCGGCGGCGGCGAGATTGACGAGGGATTCGAGGGCGTCGGAGAGAAGGCCGACGGATCCGGTGAGTTTCCAGGCAAGGAGCTTGAGGGCGATGGTGACCACAGCGGTGCCTAGCGAAAGCCAAGCATAGCGCAGGAGGTGACGGCGGGAGGTGGACACGGTGGATGGGTCGATGAAGAATGATGAGCGTGCAAAGGAATTGGATTGCCTGTGTGATCTTTGGAGTTGGCGGGGTGAAAGGGAACTGCTAGGAGTGCGTTCCCTCAGTCCTGGTTTTGGCCAGGACGTTCCAACTCATCGTGTCATCTCAATGAAACCTGTTCTGTTCCGCTTTATCCCCTTGTTTGCCGTCGTGTCCACCTCAGCTTTGGCCCAGCAGCCGGAGAAGCCATCGCCAATCGGTTACTCGGATACGCCGTTGATCCCAGGGACCAAGTGGAAGGTGCATGATATTGATCGTCCAGCGCCCGAGGTGATTGCACCCGGCAAAAAGTTGGGGGATGCGCCTGCGGATGCGATTGTGCTTTTTGATGGAAGCAGCACGGATGCGTTTTTGGGAGTGGTGAAGGGAGCGGACGGGAAGCCGACTGGAGAGAAGGGGCCTTGTGTTTGGAAAGTTGATAATGGTGAGTTGGTGGTGGAGGGTGGGGACTCCTGGACGAAGCAAGAGTTTGGTTCCTGCCAGTTTCACATTGAGTGGAAGAGTGAGCCGCACACCAAGGGGAACAGTCAGAAGAAGGGCAATGCGGGGGTCTTCTTCATGGATCGTTATGAGAGTCAGATGGTGGATTGCTACAACAATCCGACCTATGCGGACGGGCACACAGGCGCGATTTATGGGCAGACGCCGCCAATGGTCAATGCGGTGCGGCCTGCGGGTGAGTGGCAGGTTTACGACGTTGTTTTCACTGCGCCTAAGCTGAAGGACGGGAAGGTGGTGGAACCTGCCTACATCACGACGTTTGTGAATGGAGTGTGCGTGCAGAACCACACTGCGATCATGGGGCCAACGCAGCACAAGAAGACGACCAGTTATGAGGGTGAGTTTCCGGCGGCGGCGCCGTTCCGGCTGCAAGATCACAAAAACGATCCTCCGGTGCGCATGCGCAACATTTGGGTTCGCAAACTGCCCTAATTGGAGATTCTGATATGAACCCACGATCCATCGCCTTCCTTTTTGCGTCCTTAACGGCGAGTGCCATAGCGGGAGAGCAGTATTGGGTTTTCTTCGGGACTTACACGACCGGGAAGAGTTCGAGCAAGGGGATCTATCGGGCGAGGTTTCATTCGGGGACGGGGGAGTTGGGGAAGCCGGAGTTGGCGGCGGAGTTGGGGAGTCCGAGTTTCCTGGCGATTGCGCCGTCGAAGCAGTTTTTGTATGCTGTGGGTGAGGCGGGTGGTGAGGGAGGTAAAGGTGTTTCGGGTTTCAAACTGGGGCTTCCGGGTGGGGAGTTGACGCCGTTGAACGCGGTTTCGGCGGTGGGAGAGGGGCCTTGCCATGTGAACACGGATCGGACGGGGCAGATGGTGGGGATTGCGAATTATGGGAGTGGCAGCGTGGCGAGCTACAAGGTGGCGGCGGATGGAAGCTTGAGTGAGGCGGTGAGTTTCATTCAGCATGAGGGGTCGAGTGTAAATCCGAAACGCCAAGCGGGGCCTCATGCGCACTCGATCAACTTCAGTCCTGACAATCGGTTCGCCTATGTTTGTGATTTGGGGATGGATCAGATTCAGATTTACAAGGTGAACCAGGAGACGGGCGCATTGACTCGGAACGAGCCTGCGTTTGCGAAGACGCCTGTGGGCGGTGGACCGAGGCATTTGGCGTTTCATCCGACCGCTCCGTTTGTGTTTGTGAACAATGAGATGTCGCTGGCGGAAACGGTGTTTGCTTATGATGCCAAGAGTGGGGCGTTGACCGCGATCGAGACGGTTTCGACTTTGCCTGCGGGTGAAGTGGTCAGTGGCGGATTGAGCACAGCGGAGACGGTGGTTCATCCGAACGGGAAGTTTGTTTATGTTTCAAATCGTGGGCATGACACGATCGCGGTGTTTTCATTTGATGCGGAGAAGGGCAAGCTGACGTTGATTCAGAATGCATCGGCTGAAGGAGAGGTGCCGAGGAACTTTAATTTGGACCCCTCAGGGAAGTGGATGATTGTGGCGCATCAGAAGTCGAGCACGGTTGCGGTGCTGAAGGTGGATGAAGCGACAGGCAAACTGAGTTTTACCGGGACGAAGCAAGAGGTTGGTGCGCCGGTTTGCGTTCGGTTTGTGTCGTTGGATTAGCAGCGAACTTGTTGCCTCGAGATTTACGGATTGAACCAAGCTTGATGCTGAGCGCCGGCTTTGTCTTGCCATGTCCAGCGGACGGTGAGTTTGAGATTGCGTGCGATAGGGCGGCCTTTTTCGGGTCCTAGGATGCAGAGGGCGGTGGCGAGGGCGTCGGAGGTGGTGGTGTGTGGGGCGATGACGGAGCAGGCGATGCGGCGGGTGAGGCCGAGGCCGGTTTGGGGGTTGATGATGTGAGAGTAGCGGATGCCGTCGAGTTCGATGAATTGATGGAGATCACCGGAGGTGGAGACGGAGCGGTTGGCGAGGGTAACGATGGAGGGAGAGGGATCGTTTGGTTCGGTGAGGAGGGTGATGGGCCATCCTGATTGGTTGGCGGGGGCATCGCCGGCGGCGGTGTCGCCTCCGGCTTGGACGAGGGCGATTGGGAAACCTTTATCCTTGAGGATGGCGAGCATTTGATCGGCGGCGTAGCCTTTGGCGACGCCACCGAAATCGAGAAGGAGTCCGGGTTGAGTGAGGTTGAGGGTGTTGTTGCGGATCTGGAGATGTTGCCATCCGATCGAAGAGAGAGCTTTTTGGAGGCGGTCGGGAGGGGCGAGTTTTTGACGTTGGCGAGTGCTGCGCCAGAGGCGGGAGAGTTGGCCGATGGTGGGATCAAAGGCGCCGTGGGTATCGGAGGCGAATTTGAGAGATAGGGTGGTGAGTGCTAGAAGATCGGGGCTGGCGGTCCAGGGGGTGGGGGCGGTGGTAGCGAGTCGATTGATTTCTGAGTTGGGCTCGTAGTCGGAGAAGATGGCGTTGAGGGAGGCAAGTCGCTGGAAAGCGGATTCGACGGCGGTGGCAGCGAGTATTTTTTTTTCGGGTGTGGTGTAGAGCGCGATGCGGAAAGTGGTGCCCATGCCGGGACCTGAGAAGTCGAGGCGAACGGGCCCCGCCTCGGCGGCGGGACCGACCTGGCCCCGCAGCGATACCGCGAAAAAGAAGAGCAGAGCTGCGAGTTTATTCGCGAGCGACGCCATTGTTCCAGGAGGCATGCATTTCCTCCACGGTGGGGATTTCGAGAGGGCGGACGATGCGGAAGCCGAGCCAGGTGGCGTCTGTCAGGTACCAGATGCTTTTGGGGAGTTGGGGGTCCTGCTGTTTCCAGCTGGCGTCGGAGGCGCGGCGGGCGCTGCTACGGAGGGCATCAGGATCGTCATCGTAGTGACCGCCTTTGGCGACGTGTGGGTAGGGGGTTGTGGAGCGGACCCAATCGTTGGCGATGATGCCGTTGGCGGCTTTGGATGCCCAGGTGGCGTTGCGATCCTTGGTGTATTGATCGAGTGTCCATTCGCAGACGTTGCCGTAGACGTCGTGCAGGCCCCACGGGTTGGCCTTCTTTTTGCCGACGGTGGAGTATTGGAAGTTTTCGGCGTTGTCGAAGAACCAGGCGTGATCTTGGAGTTGGGAGGCGTCGTCGCCGAAGTAGTAAGCGGTCTTGGTTCCGGCGCGGGCGGCGTATTCCCATTCGGCCTCAGTAGGGAGGCGATAGAAGTGGCCGGTTTGAGCGCTGAGCCACTGGCAGAATTTGTTGGCGGCGTGCTGGGTCATGCAGATGGCAGGGAAGCCGGTGCGGCCCATGCCGAAGTCCATGGGTTGGTAAGGAGGGGTGGGCTGGGAGATGAGGTCTTCGGGTTTATCGGTTGGAGCCCAGGTTTTGCGGGAGCCGTCTTTGTTGCGGCCTTCGTTGGTGAGCATGAAGGGTTCGTATTCGTCCCAAGTGACTTCGTATTTGCCCATCCAGAAGGGTTTGATGGCGACTTGGATTTGAGGGCCTTCGTCGGGTTGGCGGTCGGCTTCGCCATCCGGGCTGCCAATGGTGGCGGTGCCGGCGGGGATGGGGAGCATGGAGTAGGCGGCCCCGGTTTTTGGGATTTTGGAGTCGTAGGCTTTCATGTCACCGGGTTCTTTTTCCTTGGAGGTGGCGACAATGAAGGCGTGGATCTTTTTGGTGAGTTCGAAGGTGTCCGGGGAATTGGTGACTGCAGCAGCTTTTTCTTTGGCCTTCAGGGTGATGTTGTCCGGCCAGACGGCACCTTGTTCGATCCAGGCTTTGAGCATGGCGATTTCGTCCTTTTTCAAGGGGCCACCGCTTTTAACTGGGGGCATGAGGTCGTCGTCATCTTCAGGGAGGTTGGTGGAGGTGAAGAGAGCGCTTTTGGCAGTGTCGAAGGCGACAATGTTGGGGGCGTTCTCGCCGGTTTCGAAGGCTTGCTTTTTGGAGGAGAGGATCCAGTCGCCCTTATCCTTGTCGGGATTGTGGCAGGAGACGCAGTTTTGCTCGAGAATGGGTTGGATGTGTTTTTCGAAGCTGATGCGGGCGGTTTGTTTGAGTTCGACGCCTGCGGGCCAGTCGGCACCTTCCTCGATCCATTGTTTGATGATGGCGATTTGGGAAGGGTCGAGCAGCCCTTCTTTTTCCGGGGGCATCACCATGTCGTCATCAGCAGGGAGAATGAGGGTGGTGTAGATGGCGCTTTTGGAGGGGTCGCCTTTGGTGATGCCGGGGCCATTTTCGTTGCCTTTGGTGGCATCCTCGAGGGTGTGGATTTTGAAATCGCCCTTATCTTTGTCGGTGCCATGGCAATGCACACAGGCGGATTCGAGGATGGGTTTGACCTTTTGATTGAAGTCGATTTTCTCGGCGATGAGCGGAGAAGAGAGGGCGAAGGCGGTTAGGAGGGAGAGTTGGGTCGGTCTGAAAAGAGACATCCGGTTGGATAGCACGGGTTATGGAAATTGTCCACAACCTGGAAAGGAGGTTGCTAAAACGGTAGAATCGGATACTTAATTATCAACAAATCCGTAATTTCAATTACCCCTAGCCGTTTTATAGCAGGCGATGTCGGAGAGTCGAACCAGATCCAATCAAGCAAAACGATACCAGAAGCCGCTCTGGTATTATGGTGTCGTTGGGTTGGCTGGGCTTGCGGTGGCCAAGTTGATCGGTGTTGAGTCTTTTTTACCGGAGGAACCGAAGCAGGTTGCAGGGCGGAAGCGGGAGGAGGCTCAGGTAACGACTTGGCCCATGGCTGACCCAGTCACCCATGGATTGGATCGGGAAGCGCTGAGCCAGTTGGCTGAATTGGTTGGTGGGGCCGGATTTGTTTCGCATCGGGGTGTGGGAGTTTATCAGTGGGGATATTCGAACCGGTCGAGGTATGCGGCCTCGGTAAAGAAATCGATCATCAGTGTTCTGAATCTGCAAGCGGTGGAGAGAGGACTGTTGAAGGGAGTCGATGAACCTGTGGTGAAGTTTGAACCGAGGTTGGCGGGGTTAAACGGGGGTAAAGATTCGACGATGACCTGGAGGCAGTTGGGGTGCATGACATCGGGCTACGGGACGGTCGATGCACCTGGAGAAGTGTTTTGCTACTCCGATTATACGGTCGCGCTGTGGTATGATACTTTGATGGACAAGGTGTATCGGGAGAAGGGGACGGAGGTTTTGCGGAGGCAGTTGGCGGAGCCTCTCGGGTTTGAGGACCCGGTGACTTTTCAAGCCTTTGGGGCGGAGGGGCCGGAGCCGAAGTTGCGGATATCGGCGCGGGATTTGGCGCGATTTGGGCAGATGCTTTTGGACGGTGGAGTCGCTGGTGGGAAGAGGGTGTTGTCTGAGGGGATGATGGAGACGCTTTTGGGTTCGGTGGTGCCGGTTAGCGTGCCCCTTTCGGAAGGGAAGGCTGCGGAGATGATCCCTGGCCAGAAGTCGGTGGGGGGACAGATGTGGAACATCAGTCCGATTGGGCCTGGGCTATACACTTTTCATCTCTGGAAGAACGAAAGAGGGCCGACGGGTTTGACGATGCTGCCAGATGCGCCCGGGGACACAATTTTAGCCTCGGGGAAATGGGGAGAGGCTGCTTTATGGATCATCCCCAGCTTGGAGCTTGTGGTGGCGTGGAATGGGAGTGCCATCGGTGATCATCATTTGGCTCAGAGCAATCCTGAGGCAAAGATGAATGTGGCGGCAGCTTTGATGGTGAGGGCCACGGCAAAGCTGCCATTGGTCGCGGACGCGAAGTAGGCGTTGACCGACTCTCCCGTGTTAGTGGCAGCCGCAACCCTCACCGCAGCTACCGGATTTGTAGACCTCGTCAGGTGAAGGCACTTGGCCTTTTTCGAGGGTTTTGGTGATGAAGGTATTGATGGCGGTGGCGACGCCTTGGAGGGTGTCCTGGGCACTATGGAAAGCCTGGATGGCGGGATGGCTGCCGCCGCGGGTGCGGAGGTCTTCGAAGCGGTCGACTTCGGTTTCGTCGAGTTGCTCGCCGGCGCGGTGGAGTTGCTGGAGTTGGTTGCCAAGGGTCATCATTTCGCGATAGAGGCCGACGGCGTCTTCGTCAGCGAGGAAGGCCTCGGCCTGATCGCGGGCGGTGCGGATGGCGGGATCGTTGGCGATGGCGGCGCAAAGTTCGGTGACACGGAATTCGACGGACTCGGAAAGGGGGCTGGACATAGGGGAGGAGGGTAACGGGTGGATTAAGAATGGAAAGTGCTATTTTAGGGTGGACAGGGGCGGAACCGTAGGGGTTAAAAATTGCGATTTGGATGCCTTTTTCCTTTGCACAGGGTTAACCCTTGCTAAGCTTTTGCCTGTTATATCGAACACGTTTCCGGAAGGTGCTGAAGGACGGACTCAGGCGATAAAACTCATTCAATCCCATGTCCCAAGAAATCATTGATTCAGTTGAGTCAAACTCCACGGCCGTAGCTGCTGACCAAGCCTACGGGGCAGACCAAATTCAAAAGCTCGAAGGGCTGGAAGCGGTGCGGCTTCGCCCGGGGATGTATATCGGGGATCCTGATGAGCGAGGGTTGCACCATTGTGTGTTTGAGGTGGTGGATAATTCCATTGACGAGCACCTGGCGGGCTACTGCAAAAACATCTGGATCAACATTCACACGGATGGCTCGATCAGTTTGCGGGATGATGGCCGGGGGATTCCGGTGGAGATGCACCAAGTCGGCATTCCGACGGTGGAGTTGGTTTTGACGAGCCTGCATGCGGGCGGGAAGTTTGGTGACGGAGCGTATGAGTTTTCGGGGGGATTGCACGGGGTGGGGGCGAAGTGCGTGAATGCGCTTTCGGACTGGTTTAAATGCGAAGTGTTTCGGGATGGGAAGATTTATGCGATCGGGTTCGAGCGCGGGAAGACGACAGAGCCATTGACGGTGCTGGGAGATTTGGATGATGTGTCGATGACCGGGACGAAGATCTCGTTCTATCCTGACGCGACGATTTTCACGATCACGACGGTCTTTGTGTTTGATCGGTTGTTGGTGCGTCTGCGGGAGTTGGCGTTTTTGAATCCGGGGATTAAGATTACACTGACGGATGAGCGGGCGGAATCGCCGCGGCAGGAGGTGTTGCTCTACACGGAAGGGGTGAAGCAGTTTGTGAGGGAGCTGGGGGAGAACAAGGAGAAGGTGCATCCGGACGCGATTGCGCTGGCCGGGAGGCGAGAGTTGGTGATTGATGACAAGAACAAGTTCATTTTGGTCGATTGCGTGTTGCAGTGGAACAAGGGGATCAATGAGCAGTCGCTGTGTTTTGCGAATGCGATTCCGAATCCGGATGGAGGAACGCATTATAGCGGATTGAAGTCGGCGCTGACACGGGCGGTGAATGCTTACATCAAGGGTTACCCAGACAACTTTAAGGATTACCGGGACAAGATCCCTGAGATCAAAGGGGATGATTGTCGTGAGGGTTTGATTTGTGTGTTGAGTGTGAAGCTGCCGAACCCGCGCTTTAACTCGCAGACGAAGGTGAAGCTGGTGAATGGTGAGGTGGAGGGCGTGGTGAGCTCGGTGGTTTACGAGGGGTTGATGCGGTTTTTTGATGAGAATGCGGCGACGGCGAAGCAGGTGATCGCGCAGGTGATCATTGCGGCGAAGTCGCGTGAGGCGGCGGAGCGGGCGCGGACGGCGATTCGGAAGGATGCGATGAGCAGTGGCGGTCTGCCGGGCAAGTTGGCGGACTGTTCGGAGCGGGATCCGGCGAAGACCGAGTTGTTTATTGTCGAAGGTGACTCCGCGGGTGGATCCGCGAAGATGGGGAGGAATCGGCACAATCAGGCGATTCTGCCTTTGCGTGGAAAGCTGATCAACACGGAGAAGGCCCGGCTGGAGAAGGTGCTGCAGAACAAGGAAGTGCAGACGATGATCACGGCGATTGGCACGGGGATTGGGGGTAGCACGGATCGCGATTCGGGAGGGGAGATCATTGAAGGGAATTTCAATATCGACAAGCTGCGGTATCACAAGATTGTGATCATGACCGATGCGGACGTTGATGGGAGCCACATTCGGACATTGCTGCTGACGTTTTTTTATCGGCAGATGCCGGAGTTGGTGAAGCGGGGACATATCTATGTGGCCCAGCCGCCGTTGTATCAGGTGACGCGGAAGAAGCGTGAGGAGTATGTGCAGAGTGA
>JARXAL010000086.1 GCA_029865835.1 Verrucomicrobiaceae bacterium | reverse complement strand
TGCTGTCAGCCGCCCAAACAATGCTCGAAAGGGTCCCGGGAATGATGTCCGGCAATTCCTCGCCCGTCTCCAAATCCCGCACATGAATCGTAAATCGCTCCGACCCTTTGTCGTCATAAGCATAAGCCATCAGCCGCCCATCTGGACTCACCGACAACTCATGGAGTTGGAAGTACTCCTTGCCCTCCGCCAATCGATTCTCATCCAAAATCAGACTGTCCGCACCCCCACCCACCGGACGCCGATAGTGCCGCCGATACTGCGTGCCCGAGTCAAACTTATCCCAATAAACCCAAGCCCCGTCCTTCTGCGGAACACTGCTTTCATCTTCCTGCACCCGACCCTTCATCTCCTGAAACACCGTCTCCACCAAGTCCTTCTGCGGAGCCATCTGCGCCTCGAAATACGCGTTCTCAGCCTTCAAATACGACAGCACATCCGGGTCATCGACTTCAGGATAATCATCATCCTTCAGCCAATGCCAAGGATCCTCCAGCGTGATGCCATGATACTCGGCGTGATGGGGGCGTTTCTCGGCGACAGGGGGCAGGGTGGGCATGAGGGCAGGGCTTTCGACCGCGACCAGAGATCCAAAAACCATCACCCACTTGGAAACCAAAACAAACGGCGGATTCATGGTGTCGTTTCCCCATCGCGGAGCAAGCAGCCCATACAATCGGAAGTCGATAGGCACAACTCCTCTAAAGCGTCCCTCCAGTCACCTCAGCGTTGGGTCTCCTCCACCCACTCATGAACTTTCTTGACGATCCGCTCCTCCACATCCTCCGCCCACCCCGCCTGCGCCTCATAGCCTCCTTCCTTCAACACCCGAAGACTCGGCACATACCCGGTGTAATCATTGGAATACCCCGCCACCCAGGTTGCCGAGTCATTACTGAGCTCTTTCTTTAAACGAATGGAGTAATCAACTGTCGTCTCGCTCCCAAGAGCCACCACCGTCAAAGCTTCTCCAAACCTCGCCACCTGAACAGGATACAAATGCGGTGCTCGCTTTTTCTCTGGCGCGTAATCCAGAGACACCTTCTCATACGCCGCTCGAATCCGACCTCCCACCACCCTCTTCGGCACCTGCATCGCCACTTCAACCGCATTCGATAAACTTCGCCCATGCATCTTCGCCAAATCAAGAGCCGTCAATCCAGGCACCACTCCACCTCGGCGAGGATACGGATTCTGATCGCCACTGCAGCCGTTCATGAAAAGAGCCACAAACCCTGGCCGATTTTCCTGAAGATACTCCTGGGCAAAGCCTGCATAGTCACCGCAATACTGAAACTCACCCAGGCACGTGTTGTGGCAGGCATAACCAAACAGCACCGCGCGTGCTTGTCCCTCAGGTGAAACCACCTGAAGCACCGGAACCTCATGATCCACTGGCCCTTCCGGATTCGGACTGTTTTGATATCCCGTCGGAGAGGGCAAACGCCGATTCATCGCAAAACCACACCGGGAGTGACTCCATGAAACCGCCGCGGGCTTCAAATCAGTCAGGGCATCGCCAATGACTTTCATCAACCTCTCCTCCAAAAAAGCCGTGTATTCCCGAGCCTCCTTTTCACGTCCTTTTTCCACCCGATACTCCGGTCCGCTGTGCGTGTGCGAGGCATTGAGCAAAATCGACTCCGGAGGTAACCCATACGCGTTCTGAACCTTCTCCTCCATTCGCATTCGAAGCCTCGGCAAAATCCCAATCAGATCCAGCGTCACAAACACAAACCGTTTGCCCGCCACATCCTCCAAAGCCAACGCCTTCGCATACAACTCTTGCACCTTACCCTCCGCGGGCTTTTTCCGCGACGCATACCCCGCCATCCACATATTCATCGCCGGCGTTATGATCTGTTGCGCTACCCCGGCTTTGAGCGGGGCAGGGGAGTCCACCGGCTGCGCCACACTCAGCACCCCCGCGACTAGACCGAAGGCCGCAATCAAAGGTAACAGGATTCTCATCCAAATGCTACGCTACCCAAATCAGCGTCTTGCCAAACCAGCGAACTCTCAATTCGAAATATCAGCTGATTGGGAATTCACCCCCTTGCGAAGCACGATGCCCAACAAAGCGATGTCCGCAGGAGTCACCCCCTGAACCCGTGCAGCTTGACCCAGGGTCGCCGGCCGAATTTGGCCCAACTTGATTTGCGCTTCTCGCTTCAATCCGATCACCTGGCCATAATCGAGTGATGCCGGAATCATCTTGTCTTCCATCCGCGCCATCCGCTCAACCATCACCTCCTGTCGGGTAATGTAACCCTCGTACTTCAAATCGTTCTCAAGCAAACTCCAAATCTCATCCGGGAACCGTTCTTTCACCGTCTGCGGCAACTGCGAAAAAACATTCTCCGGCCTCCGCATCCATTTCTCAATCCGCGCCCCCTCAAGGTTCTCCTGGTGCACAAACGCGTTGGCGTCCTTCAGCATCTGAGCCTTGGCCTTCGTGTGAGCCAACCGATATCCGTCAACCAAACCATGCACCGCCGCCTTTTCCGTCAGCCTCAAATCGCAATTGTCCTGCCTCAACAAAAGACGGAACTCAGCCCGACTGGTAAAGAGCCGATAGGGCTCAATCGTCCCCTTCGTGACCAGATCGTCCACCATCACCGCCAAATAGGCTTCTCCCCGATTCAGCAAAAACGGCGGCCTACCAGCCACTTTCAAAGCCGCATTCGCCCCGGCAATCAATCCCTGACCCGCCGCCTCCTCATAACCGGACGTGCCATTGATCTGCCCCGCAAAGTAAAGTCCAGACACCCGCTTGGTCTCGAGAGTCGAATGCAACTGCGTAGGTGGACAATAATCATACTCCACTGCGTAACCCGGCCGAATGATCTCCGCCTTTTCAAGCCCCTCAATCGATCGAATGAAATCAATCTGAACCTCAAAGGGCAGGGAAGTCGACACCCCATTGACGTAGTACTCCTGAGTGTGCAATCCCTCCGGCTCAAGAAAAACCTGATGCCGCTCCTTCTCCGCAAAGCGCACCACCTTATCCTCGATCGATGGACAATAGCGCGGCCCCACCCCTTCAATTCGACCACAATACATCGGCGATTTGTCCAAATTCGCCCGAATCACCTCATGGGTCTTCGAGTTCGTATAGGTCACCCAACAGGGTAATTGTTCCACGTGGAACTTATTTTGGTCCCAATGATTCAGCGTGAACAAGGACTTCTCCTCCTCGAGCACCCCACTCAAATAGGAAAACCGCGGCGGCGGATCATCCCCAGGCTGCGCCTCACACTTGGTGAAATCAATCGACCGCCCATTGATCCGGCACGGCGTGCCGGTCTTGAATCGCTTCACCTCAAACCCCAAGTGCAACAAACTGTCCGACAACGTCGAAATACTGTCCCCCATCCGCCCACCCGATTGGTTCTGCAAACCCACATGAAGCAACCCCCGCATGAACGTTCCCGAGGAAACCACCACCGATCGAGCCAGATAAATGACCCCCAAACTCGTTCGCACCCCCATCACCCGATCCTCCCCATCCACCAGAATCTCCGCCACATTCCCCTGATGCATGTCCAAATTCACCTGGTTCTCCAGCAACCACTTCATCCGAAACTGATACGCCTTCTTGTCGCACTGCGCCCGAGGCGCTTGAACCGAAGGTCCCTTTCGGGCATTCAACATCCGAAACTGAATCCCCGTCGCATCCGTGTTCAATCCCATCACCCCCCCCAGCGCATCAATCTCCCGCACCACATTGCCCTTGGCCAACCCACCAATCGCCGGATTGCAGGACATCTGACTCACCGTGTCCAAGTTCTGAGTCAATATCGCCGTCTGCGCACCCAACCTCGCGGCGGCCATCGCCGCCTCAACCCCCGCATGTCCAGCCCCGCACACCAGCACGTCATACGTCTTGGGAAAGGTAAAAAGAGCGGCCGGAAGGGTGGACATGGGGGCAGAATACTACACCGTCCGGCAACCATTTCATCCTCGAAAAAGAACGCGTTGTTCCACGTGGAACAAATCAATCCGACCCGCCCTCCTTTTCGCCAACAAACCCCTGAACCCCCACCCCGCGCTTGCTTCCCCGCCAAAGCTGGCTAGGTTGAGTCTCCTTTCACATCATGGCCAAAGCGACATCCTCCGCCCCTCCTGCTGGCAGCCACGCCGCCGCTCCCATCAATCAGTCACTCACCCCCGATGACAAAATCGGACTCTACCGATTGATGAGCCGCATCCGGAGATTCGAACAAGTTTCTCTCCAACACTACCAGGGCGGCAAGATGGCCGGCTTCCTCCACCTCTACATCGGACAAGAATCCGTCGCCGTCGGAACCATCTCACTCCTCGGCGAAAACGACCACGTCATCACCGCCTATCGCGACCACGCCCACGCTCTCGCTGTCGGCATGGGTATGGACGAGTGCATGGCCGAACTCTTCGGAAAAGCCACCGGCTGCTCGAAAGGGAAGGGCGGTTCGATGCACTATTTCGAACCCTCCAAAAACTACTGGGGCGGCCACGGCATCGTCGCCGGTCAGACGCCCCTTGGCCTCGGTCTCGCCTACGGTCTCAAATTCAAAAAACTCAAAGGCGCCGCTCTCTGCTACCTCGGCGATGGCGCCGTCAACCAGGGCGCCTTCCACGAGTCCCTCAATCTCGCCGCACTCTGGAGCCTCCCCGTCATCTACATCATCGAAAACAACGGCTACTCCATGGGCACCAGCCAAAGCCGCTCTTCAGCCTATCCTTCCTGCCTCGCCGAACGCGCCGCAGGCTACGATATGGATTGGGAACTTTTCTCCGGCGAGGATATTTACGAAGTCCGCGCCCGGACCCAGGTGGCCATCGAACGCGCCCACACGCTTTCCCGCCCCGCCGTCCTCGAAATCGCCACCTACCGCTGGGAAGGCCACTCCGTCGCCGACGCCAACAAAGAAAAATACCGCACCAAGGAAGAAGTCGAACGCTTCAAAAATGAGCACGACCCCATCCAACGCTGGAAACGCGTCCTCATTGAAGAAGGCATCGCCTCTGAGGAAGACTTGAAAAAAATCGACAAGGAAGCCCAAAAAGAAGCCGAAGCTTCCGGCGACTTTGCCAAAGCCAGCCCCTATCCCACCCCCGAATCCATCTTCGAAGACGTTTACTGGGAAGTCGACAATAAGACCGACGCCGGCCAAACCGGACGCCACTTCTTCAACGATTGATTGGCCCAACCTCACCGCACCCAACCCCCTCTTTCCTGATTCTTTCCCCCTCCTGATATGCCCCGCCGCCTCTCCTACCGCCACGCCCTCCGCGAAGCCTTCGATGAGGAACTCGCCCGCGATCCCATGGTCGTCTTGATGGGTGAGGAAGTCGCCCAGTACAACGGTGCCTACAAAGTCACCGAAGGCCTTTGGGACAAATGGGGTGATGACCGTATCGTCGATACCCCCATCAGCGAGGCCGGTTTCATCGGCATGGGAATCGGCGCCTCCATGCTCGGCGTTCGCCCCGTCATGGAACTCATGTTCTGGAGCTTCTACACCGTCGCCTGGGATCAAATCGTCAACAACGCCGCCATGGTCCGCTACATGTCCGGTGGCAAAATCAATTGCCCCATCGTCATCCGTGGACCCGCCAACGGCGGCACCGGCGTCGGCGCAACCCACAGCCACACTCCCGAAAACATCCTCGCCAATTTCCCCGGCATGAAATGCGTTTGCCCTTCAAACGCCTATGACGCCAAAGGCCTCATGAAAGCCGCCATTCGCGACAACGATCCCGTCATGTTCATGGAGAGCACCAAACTCTATGGTGAAGAATGGGACGTACCCTCCAACGATGAACTGCCCGATGGCGAACTCTTCATCCCCCTCGGTGTCGCTGACGTCAAACGCGAGGGCAGCGACATCACCCTCATCGCCCACGGTCGCGCGGTCATCACCTGCCTCAAAGCCGCTGAAATCCTTGAAGCCGAGCACGGCATCAGCGCGGAAGTGGTGGATATCCGAACCATCCGTCCCCTCGATGAAGAAACCATCCTCGAGTCCGTCGCTAAAACCCATCGCGCCATTTACGTCGAAGAAAACAAACCCTTCTGCGGCGTCGGCGCTCAAATCGCCTACATGATCCAAAGCACCATCTTCGATGAACTCGACGCCCCCGTTCTCCGCATCAATTCCCTCGATGCACCTGCCATCTACAGCCCGCCCCTCGAGGCCATCCAACTTCCAACACCCGAGGTCGTCGTCGAAAAGGCCCTCAGCATCTGCTAACATCCACCCACTTTCGCCCTAACTTAGCCTAACACGAGCTTATGCCGAAGATCATCGAAATGCCCAAACTAAGTGACACCATGACCGAGGGAACCCTCGCCAAATGGATCGTCAAAGAAGGTGACACCGTCACCACCGGCAAGCCTATCGCCGATGTCGAAACCGATAAGGCTACCATGGAAATGACCTCCTTCTTTGAGGGCACTCTCCACAAGCTCCTCGTCAAAGTCGGAGAAAAAATTCCCCTCGGTGCTGCCATGGCTGTCGTCCTCGAAGACGGCGAAGAAGCCCCCGCCAACCTCGACGAACTCATCGCCAAGGCCAATGCCGCCGCCGCACCTGCCGCCGAAACCAAAACAGGCGATACCAAGGCCGATACCCCTCAGCGCGCCACTTCAAGTCTCCTCCCCAAAGCTCCTTCTGCCAGCCGCCGCCCCGCCGCCCGTTCCTCCAGCAACGTCCGCGTCAAAGCGTCTCCTCTCGCACGCAAAGTCGCCGACGAACTCGGCGTCGATCTCTCTCGTGTCGATGGCACCGGACCTGGCGGACGCATCGTTCGCGCCGACGTCGAATCCGCTCCCAAAGGCGGCAGCGGGGCAGGGGGCAAGTCCGCTCCCGCCACCCCCACCATTCGTCCTGTCGTCGGTCCAGAGGACGAACGCGTGCCGACCTCGACCATGCGCAACATCATCGCCGAGCGCCTCCTCGCTTCGAAAACGCAGATCCCGCACTTCTATCTGCAGATCGACATCGATGCCGAACCTCTCATGGACTTCCGCAGCCAGCTCAATGCCACAGCGGAGAAAAACGGCGGCAACAAATACACCTTCAACGACTTCATCCTCAAGGCCGTCATCCGCGCCGCCGGAACAGTTCCCGCCATCAACGCGGCTTGGGATGGTGACGCCATCGTCAAATACAAATCCGTTGGCCTCAGTGTCGCCATCGCGGTCGAAGACGGCCTCGTCACCCCCGTCATCAAACAAGCCGAGAAAAAAACCCTGCTGGAAATCAGCGAAGCCGTCAAAGACATGGCCTCCCGCGCCAAAAATAAGAAACTTACTCCAGACGAATTCGCGGGTGGCACCATCACCGTTTCTAATCTCGGCGCTTACGGAATTGACCAGTTCTCTGCGATCATCAATCCGCCCCAAGCCGCCATCCTCTCCATCGGCTCCATCCGCAATACCCCCGTCGTCGATAGCAAAGGCGCCATCGTCGCAGGCAAACGCATGTGGCTCGGCCTCAGCGGAGACCATCGTGTCGTCGACGGCGCTGTCGCTGCCACCTTCCTCGCGGAAATGAAAAAGCTCCTCGAGAACCCAGCCCTGATGCTTCTCTAGCCAGCTTCAGCCTGGATGATTCATGAACTTCGTTGCGAAAACGCTGGAAAGTCCGTGGCTGCCAGGCGGGCGCAGGTTTTGAAAGGCTGAGTGCATTGGTCAATGCTCGATGCCTTTCAAAACAAGCCCAACGCCGCAGACATGGGCTTTCCAGCGTTTGCAGTAGAAGGCTCATGAATCATTCAGGTTAGCCCCATCGCCCCACCCGGCTATCAAGTTGAAAAACTTGACCGCTCACGTGCTGCATCGTGTCCAGCATCACGATGAATCGTGCCGCATCTTCCACCGTGTTGAACCGCCCCAAGGCATGCCTCGACTCCAACTCCGCCCGGCGCTCCGCATCCCTCAATAAAGCCGCCGTCATTCTCGTCTCAAGCAATCCCGGCAGCACGCAATTGGACCTCACGTTCCGCGCCCCATATTCCAGCGCTATCGACTTCGTCAGCCCTATCATCCCGGCCTTCGCCGCCGCATAATTGGCCTGCCCAAACGTCCCCTGAATCGCAGCAAAAGATCCCACCTGAATCAGGTGGCCACCACGCTGTCGGCTCATCAACTTCAGCGCCTCGCGCGCGCAACGAAAAGCTCCTGTTAGGCTAACATCCAACACCCCCTCAAACTGCTCAACCGTCATCTTCACCACCGATCCATCATCAATAACCCCCGCCTGATTCACCACCAAGTCCACCCGCTCAAGACTCCCAAAAAAAGCCTTCACCGCATCACTATCTCTCACATCCATCACATCCCGACCCGGCGCGTGCACCACCCAGCCATCCGCCAACAAACCCTGAGCCACCGCCTGCGCCAGCGTCCCTTCGCCTCCCGCGATGACTGCCACCTTGCTCATCTCCTTCATGCGATCGGATCCGGACAAACCTCCCGCCGCTGACACTTCACACAGTGGTCCCCCAAATAAAACGTATCCAGAAACATCATCAATTCCCCAATCGTCTCGCGATCCTCCGTCACCACCCCCGCTTCAAAATTCCGCCGATGCGGACTCTTCGCCCCCATCCCCGCCCCCGTTAGATTAGCCGAACCCACATACGCCTTTCTCCCATCCGCAATCACACACTTCATGTGCATGCGCGGACAAAGAATCCGCTCAAATCCCTCCGCCTCCACCAACTCAGGAAACCGATCAAAATCCTCCCGAAATCTCGGCCCAGGCTCCTTCGCGTGCACCAACCGAATCTCCACCCCCTCCCGCAACTTGTCCGCCAGCACCTTCAAAAACGGCACAAAATCTTTCCCATCCTCAATGTATAGATCCTTGATGTCCGCCGTCACAATCCACAGCAACCGACGCGCTTCCATCACCAGCTCCTTGAGCACCAACTGGTAAGTCGCTTCGTTCAGAATAAGACGCGTCTGGGACATCAAACCCCATCCTGCACCATTTGCCCCCCTCCGCAAAGCCCGAAGCTCTCTCAATCGGCAAACACCTTGAACAACTCCACTTCAAAAATCAGCGTCTCATTCGGACCAATGTCCATACCCGCTCCACGCGCCCCATACGCCAATTCCGAAGGAATAAAGAAACGTGTCTTCCCACCTTCCTTCATCAATTGCACTCCCTCCGTCCATCCCTTGATCACCCGATTCAGCGGAAACTCAATCGTCTGAAACCGCGAATACGAACTGTCAAACTCCACCCCGTTGAGCAGCGTGCCACGATAGTGCACCTCAACCGTATCTGTCGCCTTCGGACTCTTCCCAGAACCCTCTTCCAGCACGAGGTATTGAAGTCCGCTGGGTGTTGTCACAACACCTTCTTTGGAACCATTTTCAGCGAGAAAGGCACGACCGGCTTCGAGAGCAGCTTGAGACATAGAATAGGGAAGGGGGGAGCAGTTAAATTCGGGAGCGCAGGAGATGCCTGCAAACGCGTCGCCTCGCAACCGTCTTTTTAGCCTTCCTTCACCGCATGCTCAGCCCGCCGAAGTCGCATTGGCCCTTTCCAAACCCTCGTCGATGATCAAAAGGAAATGAAACGCCGAACGTTCCATCAGTTCCTCGCCACCCAAGCAGCGCTTACCACCGCAGCCTCCGGCGAACCGCTTTTGAATCGTCTCTTCAACCCAAAAAAACCCATGAAAACCGCGACCCATCCCCTCACCGTCCGCCGCTCCGCCGAACGAGGCCACGCCGACCACGGCTGGCTCAAATCCCATCACTCCTTCTCCTTCGCCGACTACTACGACCCCGCTCACATGGGCTTCCGCAGCCTTCGCGTCATCAACGAAGACCACATCGCTTCCGGCGGCGGCTTCCCCACCCACCCGCACCGCGACATGGAAATCTTCTCCTACGTCGTCAAAGGTGCCCTCCAACACAAAGACAGCCTCGGCAACGGCCGCATCCTCCAGCCAGGCCAAATCCAACTCATGAGTGCCGGCAAGGGCGTCCTCCATAGCGAGTTCAATCCCTCCCCAGACGTCACCACACACATGCTGCAAATCTGGATCCAACCTCGCGAACGCAACCTCGTTCCCAGCTACACCGAGTGGCATCCCGACACCGCCAGCGAAGCCGCACCCAAAGTGCTCGTCATCTCCAGCGACGGCCGCGACCGCTCCGCCACCATCCAACAAGACGCCGACGTCTACCGCGTCCGCCTCTCCAAAAACGAATCCATCTCCCACCAACTCCGCAACGGCCGCGGCCTCTGGTTCCAACTCATCAAAGGCAACGTGACCATCGGCGACACCACCCTGACCCCCGGCGACGCCATCAGCACCGAAACCGCCGCCACCCTCTCCTTCACCGCCACCACCGACGCCGAAGGCCTCCTCTTTGATCTAGGCTAACGCCACACCATCATCAGGCTCCGCGACATGTCCCGTCAGGTTCATCTCGCGCGCTCTGAAGTGCTCCCGATCCGCCACCGCGCCTGACGCAGCACTGCATTCTGCCCTTTCTTCAACGCCTCAAACCACACCGTCAAAAGTGACCCGTCACTCATTTCCACCGTGCTCGGATAACCCAAATCCCCCCAACTGCCATCGCCCGAAATCGTCATCGGCACGCTCCAAGTTTGGCCATTGTCCGCGCTGAGCCGGGCTTGATTCCCATAAGGCTTGCGACGGTGACCATACGACATCAACAAACGGCCATCCGACAGCCGCAGCAGATGAGAGGGAAGTCCCCAGACCCCAATCGAATGTGGCACACTCCATGTTCTCCCTCCATCTCGCGATTCAGTCTGTAGGGTCTCTCCCTTATTGTTAACGTTATGATTGCGAATCTGCGCAATGAGCGTCCCATCACCTGCTTCCACCGCATGCGCCTCATGATAATCACTCGCCACCGTGTCCCCGGGGCGACTAGGAATCTCAGCCAGCATCTGCCACGTCAACCCGTCATCTTTCGACTCAGCAACCCCGATCCTCTTCTCAGCCGTCCAAAGTTGCTTCCCGACGTAAAGCAATCGGCCATCCGCCAGTTGAATCGGCCCATGCGGACCGTTCACCCGTGTCGGAATGCGCGCAGACCAGGAGATACCGCCATCCGTGGATCGTAGCGCCCACTCACCCAGCTCCTTTTTCCTCTCCTCCGCCGTCAACCAATCACGTTCCGCCTTCCACCGACGCACTTTCTCCGGCTCCCAGTCGGCCATCTTCTCAGGTGACGTCATCAAGCGCTCCTCGTAAGCAAGGGAGGAAAAGGTCGTCACAATCAGCGTTCCCTTGGCCGTCTCCAGAATTCCCGCATCCCGATCATCAATCGGCCCGTCATGCAGCACTCGCGGAAACGTCCAGGTCTCTCCTCCGTCATTCGACTTCATCGCATGAACCTGTCCAAAAGGACACACATGCGCCTCACGCCCACCCGACCACGTCACCCAAAGCTCACCATTCAAACGCCGCACCACCGTTGGCCAGCCCGCATAAAACTCGGGTTGCTGGGAAATGACTCGCAAATCAGCCACCTCAGCCATAGACGCACCACCGCCGAAGACCCATGGAGAGATAACAGTTAGCAAGGCAGCACCAATAAAAGCGCGCTGGTACATCGGGATCGAAGCTGTGAAGTCGGACACCAAACACCAACGCCCTCACCAGAGAGCATGTTGCTGAATCACTCAGAACGCCCGCTTCCAAATCACCCAACACTCCGGTGGTGCCGCCGTCCGATTCACCGGCCGCAAATGCTGCACCTCAAACGCCCTCGCATCCAGCGTCCCAGCCCACGACGCAATCCGCACCGCCTCCTCAGCCCCACCCTCGTGCCCCGGATACACCGCCACCGTAACCAGCCCCCCTGGCCGCACCCACTCCACCGCCTGCTTCAAGGCCACCATCGTCGTCTCCGTCTGCGTGATGCACTGCTTGTCTGAACCCGGCAAATACCCCAGATTAAACATCACCGCCGCCAACCTCTCCCTCATCTCTCCAGGCAACCGCATCGGCATCGTTTCATGCCCCGCTTGAAACAAACTGAAATCACTCGCCGCCACGCCAGCCTCCAGCAACCGCCTCCCCGCACTCTCCACCGCCGCCGCCTGCACATCAAATCCATACACATGCCCGCCAGGCAAAACCTGACGACACAAAAACAACGTGTCATGCCCGTTCCCCAGCGTCGCATCCACCACCACATCACCCGGCCGCAACCGATCCTCCAACAGCAACTGCGACCAACGCACCGCCGACGGCAAACCCCCTGAAGAACTGGCAAGTCGTGGCATCATCATCGTCAAAGGTTGTGCCTCAAATCCACCTCCACCTCAAGCTCCTTCCCATCCACCCAGTGCTCCATCAAATGCCGCGCCGCCCACGGTGCCCGCAACGCCCCCTTCGACCCTAACCCATTGAAAAAACCCACCCGCGCATGCGCCGGATGCCGACCCACCAGCAGCTTCGCCCGCTTCACGATCGGTCGCACCGCCGTCTGCACCTTCAGCCACTCCACCCCACCCACCACCAGCCCATCTACCCGCTCCCGCAGCCTCGCCAACTTCTCAGGGCTCCCCTCTTGCGGAAACCTCGCATCAAACTCCGGCTCATACGTCGGCCCCAACCTCAACTCCCCGCCCCCCCTCGGCAACACCCAGCACCCACTGCTGTTCACCACGCGCTCCTCACCCGCCAACTGCGAAGCCCGCGCCTGGATGATGCTCCCTCTCGCCGACTGAAACGGCACCCAATCAAACCACGGATGCCGCGCCGCCTGCCAACCCTGACAAAAAATCACCGCCCCAAAAACCTCCCCCTCCCACCTCACCCCCACCCCAACCTCATCCACCACCGCATCTCCTCTCACCTCCCCCACCCGCCCACAACCCCGCACCTCAAAAAACCCCCGGCTCGCCCTCAAATAGCCCGCCGCATCCAAATACCCCCCGCGATGGTGC
>JARXAL010000080.1 GCA_029865835.1 Verrucomicrobiaceae bacterium | reverse complement strand
CCCCCCCCTGCTGGGGACCTTGGTAGTTTTTGGGGTCGACTTTGGCGGTGCCGTTGGTGACGGAGAGGGCGTCGCCGGTGGCGAGGCGGGAGAGGTCGAGGGGGTTTTTGAGGGTTTCGATTTTGTTGGTGTCGAGCTGGGTGTCATCGGAAGCGAGGGTGACGGGGGCGGTGCCGGGGCCGCGTGAGGGTCCCCCTCCGCCCGGACCTTGCTTGTCGCCTTCACCTTCTCCCTCTTCTTTGCCGGGGCGGCCTTCGGGGATGTTGGAGAAGTCGAGGCCGGGGGAGTTCTTGAGGGCTTCCTGGAGGGACTGCTGGTTCTGGGCGAGCTGTTGGGCGAGGTCTTTGAGTTGGTCTGAGCTCATGCTGGAGAGCTGGGAGGGGTCGATGCTTTTGAGTGCGTCCATGAGGTCGCCGCCGGGTTGCATACCTGTGCCCTGCATGGATTGGGAGGCGTTTTGGAGGGCTTGTTGGAGGGAGTCTTTGGCGGCTTGGGGGAGGCCGGAACCGGCGGCGGAGGCGGCGAGGGCGTTGGTGGCGCGTTCGGCGTCGGCGAGATTTTGGGCGAGTTGTTGGAGGTCGGCGGCGGTGACATCGCGGAGGTGATCGGCGGCTTCGAGGCTGGCGTGTTCGTACCAATTTTGAGCGGGACGCTGGAGGAGTTCGGCCATTTTTTCTTCGACCTGTTCGATGGACTCGGGGTTAGCGGCGTCGTTTTTTTTGACGTTGTCGAGCCAGGCTTGGACTTCTTGGAGAGCTGAGGGGGGCTCGATGATGCGGGGTTTTTCGGGTTGGGAGCGAGAGATGGGGATGAGGAGGGAGGCGGAGAGGAGAGCGGCGCCGGAAGCGACCATGATGAGGGGTCGGCCGGGGCGGTAGGTGACGGGGAGGGGGATGTCAGAGCGGGCGGGGGGCCAGGGGCCGATGCCGACTGCGGCTGCGGAGAGGCGGGCCTTGAGTCCGAGGGCATCTTCGAGTCGAATTTGCGTGGCGTTTAAGGGTTCGTGGTGTCGGCGCATCCAAAGGTAGGCGGCGAGCGATGAGAGGAGGAGAGCGGAGGCGAGACCGAGCAGTGCCGACTGAGTGGGGAGGTTTTTCCAGTAGCGAAGGGCGAGGATGGTGATGGCTCCGACGAGGCTGGTGGGGATGAGCAGGGTCAACCAATGATCTAACCACCAGCCAAAGTGGATGCGGCGAGAGAGGCCGAGAGCGGCAGCATGCCAAAATTTTTCATCCGAACCGGGTGCGTCCGACATGGGATGATACTAAGGGGACGTTTGTAGGAGCGGCAAGGAAGAATGGCGGGAGGGATGCATTTTCTGTTGGAGTGAGGGGAGGGGGTCACTTGGGGAGCCAGCCGCGGACTTTGGCGTGGGTGATGGCGGTTTTGCCCATGTAGTGATCCATTTCGTAGTCGGTGGCGGCTTTGAGGATGTGATCTTTGGCTTTGGTATCGTCGCCGAGGGCTTCGAAGTAGAGGCCGAGGTAGAGGTGAGCGTAGCAGAGGTGGTTGCGGCGGCGGGGGGAGTCGTCGCCCTCGCCCGCTACCGTGAGGACGGCTTCGACGGAGCCGGTGCCGGCGAAGAGAGCGTGGACTTGTTTCATGGGGACGCGGGTGTCGCCTTCGATGGGGATGAGGGCTTTGCGGGCGGCATCGGCGCCTTCGAGGCGGGCGACACAGAGGAAGTGCCAGGCGGCGTTTTCGACGTCGTTGGAGTTGGCGGTTTGGTGGGTCTCGAACTGCTCGCGGCCGTCCTGGTAGCGTTTGGCATAGTAGAGGGTGAGACCGCGCTGCCAGAGTTGAGGTTTGGCTTGGGGAACGGCCTCGATGACTTTGTCGAAGGCAATGGCGGAGTCCTCGATACGGGCGGCGAAGAAGGCATCGACTCCGGTCTCCATCCATTGATCAGGGGTTTTGGCGGGTTGCTGAGCGGTGGCGGTGAGGATGCTGGCGAGGAAGAGGGCGGTAGTGAAGCGAGGCATGGCTGGGGAGGAAACGTGATGGAAGGGAGAGATCGATGAAAAAGTTCTGTGAATTTTGTTAATTCAGACAATGCTGTGCGCCCTTTCTTTAGCTTTCAGAAACTTATGCTTTCCCCAATCGAACAACTCGAGATACTCAAACGCGGCACGGTGACGATTCACAGTGAGAAGGAACTGCTTGAGAGGTTGGGACGGGGGAGGCCGCTACGTGTGAAGATGGGAGTGGACCCGACGTCGCCGGACATTCATTTGGGACATGCGGTGGGGTTGAGGAAGTTGAAGCAGTTTCAGGATTTGGGGCATCATATTGTGCTGATCATCGGGGATTTCACGGCGATGATTGGGGATCCGAGCGGGCGGTCGTCGACTCGGCCACCGTTGACTTATGAGCAGGTGATGTCGAATGCGGCGACGTACACTGAGCAAGCGTTTTTGGTATTGGATCGGGCGAAGACGGAGGTGGTTTACAATGGGGATTGGTTCAAGCAGATGCCCTTCATGGAAGTGATTCGGTTGAATGCACGGGTGACGTTGCAGCAGATGTTGCAACGGGAGGATTTCAAGACGCGGGTGCAGGAAGGGACTGAGGTGCGGTTGCATGAGATCCAGTATCCGATCATGCAGGGGTGGGACTCGGTGGTGGTGCGCGCTGACGTTGAGATTGGGGGGAGTGACCAGTTGTTCAATATTTTGGTCGGGCGAGACTTGCAGAAGGAGGAAGGGCAGGAGCCGCAGATGTGTATGACATTGCCGCTGCTGGAGGGATTGGACGGCGTGAAGAAGATGAGTAAGTCGCTCAATAACTATGTGGGGGTAACCGATGAGGCGAAGGAGATGTTTGGGAAGCTGATGAGCATTCCGGATGAACTGATGGCGAAGTATTATTTGTTGGTTCTGGGAGAAACGCTTGAGGAGGGGTTGCACCCGATGGTGGCGAAGAAGGCTCTTGGAGCGAAGTGCGTGACGCTGTATCACGATGCGGCTGCGTCGGAGGCATGTCTGGCGGACTGGGATCTGCGTTTTTCGAAGCGGGACTTGGCGAGCGCGGAACTGCCTGTGCTGAAGTTACCGGAGGCGAGGGATGTGATCGCGGTGGTGGCGTGCGCTTTTGCGGAGGTGGTGGGGACGCCGAAGTCGAACGGGGACATCCGGCGTTTGATTCAGGGAGGGAGCATTCAGCTTAATGGGGAGAAGATCAGTGATCCGAAAGCGGTGCCGGAGTGGAAGGCTGGGGATGTGCTGAAGCTGGACAAGAAGAGCAGTGTTCGGTTGGGGTAGGGATGCACGTGTTGATGGATCACTTGGGAGTGGGTCCTAATGGCAAGCGCAACTGCCGCAATCCTTACTTTTTAGCGTGGCAAGTTTGCGTTCGATCTCCAGAGAGGTCGGCGTGATCGCTAGGCCGCCGAGGGAGGTGCAGCGGTGCTCGCGGGGCATGTGCTCGGCGACTGCTTTGGCGGCGTCGACGACCTCGTCAAGCGGGATGAGCGGATCGTAGCCGGCGAGGGCCATGTTTGCGCAGGAGAGTGCGTTGCTGGCGGCCATGACGTTTTTGCCGAGGCAGGGCGCTTCGACGCGGTTCGCGATAGGATCGCAAATGAGGCCGAGCATGCTCTGGAAGGCCATCGAAGATGCGGCGATGGCTTGATCGCGTGTGCCACCGGCGAGGGTGACGAGGGCGGCCGCAGCCATGCAAGCTGCGGCACCGCCTTCGGCCTGACAACCGCCGACTTCGGCCGCAAAGGTCCAGCGTGTGGCGATGAAAACGCCGATCAATCCGGCGGCGAGCATCGCTTTGGCCATGTCCTCCTCGCTTTGATTCATCGACTCGGCCATGGCGATGACGGCTCCGGGCAAGGCAGCACATGCGCCTGCGGTCGGTGCAGCGACGATGACGCCCATGCTGCTCTTCACCTCCATCAAGGCGGTGACGTAGAGTATGATGCGGTTCAATGCACCGCCATCGAGCAGGCGGCCCGCGTTCATCATCTCGGCAAAACGTCCGCTCTGATGATGCAGCACGCGATCTTCATAACTCGTGCCTGCGATGCCGCTGGCGATGGATTTGCGCAGGATGCGGACGATGTCTGTCATCTTGTTGATGACCTCGACCTCGGTGAAGTTGCCGCGAGTACGCTCATACTCGATGGCTAGCTGCCAGAGCGGCGTGTTTTGGGCTCCGTCGTGCCTCAGCATGTCGGCGCAACTGGTGAAGGGCACGTGGAGGTTTTGCCGAGAGGGGACGGGGAGGACGGGAGAGAGTTTTTTGACCGAAAGGGACTTTAAATCGGCTGTGCCGGCAAAATCAGCCGCTTTGACCTGAATGAGCTGTTTGTCGCCCAAGTCGTAGGTGAGGACTTCGGCATCTGAAGTGAAGCAGGCGCACCTGTCTGCTGCGGAGCGTCCGGAGTGGCAGACAGGAGTGTCTGCCTCACGGTGCTGCCAAATCAGCGTCTCATGATACCCACCGTCCATCTGCAGCGGTACTCCATCGATCTCGATGACATCGATCATGCCGCCGCCGGTGGAGATGGCGATGAGGGTGTGCATTTCACGCGTGTTCGTCAGCGTGAGGCGGTAGGTGTTCGGATGGGGATCACCGACATCGACGGTTTCGATGCGCAGCTTGATGCCGGCCTCTGAGAGAGCCTGTGTGGAGTTTGGCAGACGCTCATCATCAGCGTCCCAGCCGAGCAGGCCGCCGAAGAGGCCCATGTCGCTGCCTTGGCTCTCGTGCGTGGTCGGCAGCGAGCCTGCGCGGTCGAACTCGACGAGCACCTCGCTGATTTCGCCATCCATCAGATCACGCGCCAGCCGGCCGATGCGCAACGCGGCGGCGCAGTGCGAGCTGGACGGTCCACGCATCACGGGACCGATGACGTCGTTAAAGATGGAGACGATGTTCATGGTTTTGTAATCATTTTTCGGTCATCCCGAGTTGGTCGTAGAGAAACGTGAGCGCGTCCGCCTTCTGAGCGATCTTCTCGGATAAGGCTGTGCCCATACCGTGGCCTGAGGCGGAGCTAAAACGGGCGAGGATTGGGTGGTCTGAGGTGGTGGCAGCTTGGAGGAGTGCTGTCATTCTGCGTGAATGCGCGGGGTTCACGCGGCCATCGGTCTCTCCGGCAAGGAAAAAGACTGCGGGATAGGCGGTGCCGTCTTTGACCTTATGAAAAGGCGAATAGGCCTGGAGCGCACGGAACTGCTCGAGGTCTTTCACCGTGCCAAACTCGGTGACGTTGAAGGCTCCGTTCGGATCAAGCTCGACCCGCAGCATGTCATAGAGTCCCACATGCGCGACGACGGCTCGCGCGAGCTGCGGATGCTGTGTGAGAAAGGCTCCCATGAGCAAGCCGCCGTTGCTGCCGCCTTCGACGGCGAGTTTTTCAGCGCGTGTGTAGCCGCGCTGGATGAGGTGCTCAGCACAGGCAGCGAAGTCATCGAAGACGTTTTGCTTCTTCGTCAGATTGCCCGCGAGATGCCATTCCTCACCGTATTCACCACCGCCGCGAATGTTGGCGACGACGTAGATGCCGCCGCGATCAAACCAAAGGCGATGCTCGAAGTTGAAGCTGGGCCTCATGCAGATCCCGTAACCGCCGTAGGCATAGAGCAGAGCGGGATTGCTGCCATCAAGCGGCGTTCCTTTGCGGCGGAGAATATTGATGGGCACCTTGGTTCCGTCTTTGCTGATGGCGAACTCACGCACGGCCTCGATGTCGCTGAAATCCACGGGAGACGTGTTGAAGAGCGCGGTCTTTTCTACGCTCGTTTTAGCAGGGTCGTAGAGCATCCATGCGGCAGGTGCGACGAAGCTGGTTTGGCGAAACAGAAGGCGCTCATCCATGACGAGCAGCCCGCTGAGTCCTGACGCGACCGGCATGGGAACGACGCTCTCATGGCTGCCATCCAGATCCAACTGCCGAATGCGTGAAGGACCACCGATCATGTCGGCGATGAAAAGATGTTTGGCCGTGAGCAGGAAGCCCTCGATCACCGCGTCACTCTCCGGAACGATCACCTTTGCCTCGCTCAGCACACCGGTGGTGGACATCCGCAGCAGCTTGCCGCGTGGCGAGTCCTTCACCGAGCGCAGATACAGCGCGGCTCCATCATGGCTGAAGTCGATCTCTTTGATGCCATCCTCATGTCGGGTGATCTGACGCCAAGGCGAGCCTGCCTTGGTTTCTCGGATGTGATGGGAGAACTCGCCGCCATCGCCATTAGCCACGCTGGCGAGCAACCAGCGGCCATCATCTGAGGTGTGCAGCTCGATCTCGGCGATGCGTGGGAAGTCTTTTCCGGCGGAGTATTCGTCGCTGCTCACTGGTTTGCCCAGTTCATGAAAATAGATCTGCTGGTAGAAGTTCAGGTCGGCCTCGGGTCGCTCGCCTGCGTGCGGATAGCGCGTGTAGAAGATGCCCTTGCTGTCCGGCGTCCATGCAGCGCTGCCACCGCCTGTCGGGTATTGCACGCGTTTGATTTGATCCGGCAGAGGTTCGCCCGTGTCAGTGCGGTAAAAGTGCAAAGTGCCATCCTCGCTGCCATGCTCCGAGAGACATACAGCGATGAGCTTGCCATCTGGCGACGGCACAAACCAATCCATCGCCACCTGGCCCTTTGGCTCGATCTCATTTGGATCGAGCACGATTCTTTCCGACGCCAGGTCATTCGGCGACGTGAGCGTGACGAGCAGGCGCTGCTGCTTCGGCGGCTGAAACTTCAGCGCAAAGAGAAGTCCGGGGCGTGCGACGAGGCCAGTATGTGAAGGCGTGTCTTTCGCATACAGCGCCTTCAATTTTGACTCGATCTCCGACCGATCTGCCCGCGAGTCCAGCCAGGCGCGAGAGTATTGATTCTGTGCGGCAGTCCACGCTTTCACCGCCGCTGAATCTCCTTCTTCAAGCCAGCGGTAATCATCCACCACCTTCACGCCGTGGTATTCGTCCGTGACGGGATTCTTTTCCGTCGGAGGCACAGCAGCGGAGATGGACATGGCGATGGTGAGGAGGGGAAAGAAGATGTGCTTCATGCTAGTGGAGCTTGATGAGGGCTGGTGTGTCCGTGCTCGATTCGATGGCCTTGATGGTGTCGCGGAGGTAGTTCGCCTTTTGCAGCCCGAGGTTCTTGGGGAAGTCCGGCTCTTCCTTCTCGAAGTAATGAGCGATCTTCTCCAGTTCGGGAATGACGGCTTTGGCTTGGCTGCCATAGCCGAGGAGGATCTTCATGATTTCCGGTGTGCGCTTCTGGCTGGCCCAGGGATTTTGCTCGCGGGTGTATTTCACGAGCGCAGCCATACCTTCTTCGATGTGATGCTGGGCCAGGACGCGCAGGCCCTCCACGCGAATGCCGTCGGCGAACATCTCTCCGCTGGGCGCAGGCTGCACGATGGCCTCGTGGATGGCTGGAAGCAGCGGCTTGATCTCCTCCAGCGAGAGATTCCGATACACGGAGCCGATGCTGCCGCGTGCGCGACCATCTTGATTCTTCAATCCGGCTCTCACCGCTGTGTAGAGCGCCTCGCGATCCACTCCATCGAGGGAGCGACTGAGCATCCCATCGCGATCAAACAGCGCAAACGTGAGATAGCGCTGCTGCATGCCACGCGGGTCGTTTTTCGTGTCCACCTGCGCCAGCAGTTCGAGCAACTGGGGCACGGTCTTCGTGGCAGGTTTGCCGATGGCGGCGAGTGCCTCAGCGGCCTTGATGCGCAGCCAGAGATCGGGGTCAGCGAGTGTCTTTTGCAAAGCATCGACCGCCGGTGCTGCACGTCCGCGGAGGAAGATCAGGCCCTGACAGGCTCCGTAGCGGGCGTCGAGGCTCGGAGACGCGAGCATGTCGATCAAAGCGGCGACTGGAGCGCTCTTGCGGCGGCCGAGAGCCATCGCGGCTCGCTCACGAACGATGGGTGACCAGTTGCGCAGGCGTTCGAGCAATTGTTCGTCGTTCAAGGCATCGTAGAAGCTGTTGCGGTCTTTGTTGTTCCAGCCACGGCCGTCGTTGACGATTGCTTGGGCGGTGGCGGCATCGAGTTGAGGCACTGCGCTGGGCTTCTTGCCGGTGAGATGGATTTTCTTCAGCGGCATCGCGTAGGCCAGCAAGTAAGCGCCTGTGCAATCCCAGCCGGCATAGCTGTCGTTGCCTCGTTCTGGTGGGCCTTGATGAAGGAAACTGGCGTCCGAACGCCGAGCCAGATCATAATACCACGCGCCAAACTCCTGCATCCATGCGCCCGTGGCCTGAGGGCCGGAGTGAGCCACGCCGGGCATGGCCCAGAGCATGTTGAAGAAATTGCCGGTGTGACCGGTGTCACGCTCAGGGCCGTGCGAGGCGAGGCTCATGCGCGAGAAGAACTCCGCGCCTTTGGATTCGCCGAGCAGGCTGAAGAGCACCGACACCATGCCGCACTTGCCATTGTCTTCGTGATTCTCGATCCACGGATGATGATCGCCGTATGGGATGGCTCCTTTGCCGATGTAGAAGCGCAGCAGTCGAGCGCTGCGCTCGATGGCGAGATCCACCGCTGGATCTTTGACGCCCGCTTCACGCGCCAGCACGAGCGAGATCGTCAGTGGCACTCCCGGTGAGTTCATCATGCCGTAACCGCCCAGACGTCCATCCGGCTTTGCAAAGCCATGGCCCCATGAGCCGACAGCGCTTTGACCTTTCGCCGACTCTAGCGCGAGGCGTTTCAAGCCCGGCATCACCGACTGATCACCCGTGGCAGCCACATACTCTCCGAGGAACATCATCACGTAGCCGTAGTGCCACGTCTGCATGCTGTCCGATGAATACGCCGCTGCCCATTCCGCCTCTTTTTTGATCTGCGGCAGGTAGGCGGCATCACCGCTCGCCAGCAAGGCCAGAGCATTCAGCGAGCGCGGAATGGGGTCTTGATTGGCGTAATCAGACGCACCCATGCGGGCCGCGATCACCTTGCAACCTTGCTCGAGGATGCGTTTCGATTTCGAGCAATCAAACGGAGCTGTAGGCGAGTAGCTGCCGAGCACCCGCAGCTTCAAAACGACCTCATCCGTCTTTCCAGCACGCCAGCGTGTCAGCATGCACTTGCCGCCACCGACCTCCGTTTCTGCGGCGGTGAGCGCCTGACCCACCTCCGTGCGTGGATCGAAGGAAAAGGCTTTTCCACCGACCCCGAGGATTACATCACCGACCGCGATGATGCCGTCCGCAGGCGACTTCGGTTCCACTTTCGTGATGGCGATCTGCCGCGCATCACTCGTTACCATCGTGTCGGAGTGCATCCATCCGCGCAGGCCTGTGGCACCGAGATTCCAGTCGTGTTTGGCTTTGGCCGGGATCGCATCGCCCTTGGTGAAATCTGGCGGTGCAGTGGATTCGTTTTTGCCTGCTGCAAGGACGAGGCATGGCGCTGCGAGCAGCGCGATGAGGAAGCGGTGTGATTTCATGAAGCGTGGAATCATTTTTTCATCTGGGAAGAGCCGAGCAGCGCGTCCGCGAAGGCCTTGCCCATCAGCGCAAAGGTCTTCGCGCAGCCAAGGTAATGATAGCCGGCATTTGAGGCGCCACGTTTCCACAGAGCTTCTTCGGCGGGCGAGATGAGCTTCGCTTCGTAGTCTTTGAGATACTCGCGCTTCTGCTGCTCGGTCATGTGGCCGTCGGCGTTCGCGTGGTCTTTGTGCTTGGAGTTGAGAAAATGGCCCATCTGGCGGACCTGGGCGCGTTTGTCGTCGATGGCACCGAGTTCCTCCGCCCAAAACGGCGCGGTGGGCACGGCGAAGACATTGCCTTTGAACTCTGGCATCAATGCGGGCGCGGTCATGGCCTCGCGGAAGGCGACGGTGTCCTTCTCGGCCTTCAAACCGCCGACGCCCATGACGCCGATTACAAAGGGCATTTTCGGCGCCCCCAAATCTTTGCGTACATCGCGGATGAAGTTGGCGAGCAGGTCGCTGTAGAGCGCGAAGCGGCCTGGCTTGCCGCGATCCGGATAGGTGTGGCCGTCCACCATGTCGTTGAAGCCCTGGAGCCACACGAAGCCAGCGATCTCGTAACCGTCCTTGGCATCGTAGGCTGGGCAAACGCGTTTGGAATCCGCGAGGACGTGCTTCACATGCTCAACCATGTAGCGGTAGAAGCGGCCTGTTTCGCGTTTCTTCTCTTCAAGCCACTGATTCATGTCCTTCGGCACACCATGGCCGGGCGGGCCGTAGTAGAGCTTCTTTTGGTAGTCATTGAGCTCATACGGCCCCGCGCTCGGCGGGCGAAACTCCGTGTTCAGGCTCCGGCCGCCCCACGCGGTCTTGATGATGAGCACCGGCTCCTTCAGCGCCGCATCCATCGTGAGGCCAAAAGTGAACTCCGGACCGATTTTGCCATTCGACTTCGTTGCATCTTCTCGTGCGCCATATCCCGCGGTGAGCTTCCCCGTGCCCTCGCCATTCGCGCTGCCGTCGTATTTGCCGGTGAGGTAGGAGATCCAGGTATGATCGCACACACGCGGCTCGCCCGAGTCGTCGCGCATCATCTTCAACAGCGGCGCCGTCGCCGAATCATCGCCGATGTAATCAAAGGTCTCGATCTTCGCATGGCCCTCCATGTTCGACTGGCCGGCAAGGATGAAGACCTTCAGTGGTGCGGCCTGGAGCGGTGCCGCGATGATGAGTAAGGCGAGGAGCTGTTTCATGGTTTCGATTGGTGGACAGGTACGATGGACTTTGGTGCGAGGAAACGCATCTCAGCAAGTTTGGCGGCGTGCTCGGGTTTGGTGGCGAGGTTGGTCCATTCATGGGGATCGGTTTCGATGTTGTAGAGTTCTTCTTCGTCGCCAGCATAGTGAATGTAGCGCCAGCGTTGTGTGGTGATCGCATAGTTCTCGGGCTTGTCGAGATGCGTGAGGGCGATGTGCGGCCATTCGGTCTGTGGGTTGAGTAAGAGAGGAACGAGGCTGCGGCTGTCGATTTCCGATTTCGCAGGAAGGCCGCAGAGGTCGGTGAGAGTGCTGAATAGATCGACGAGGCTCACGGGGCGATCACACACGCTGCCTGGCGTGGTGCCCTCGGGTAAGCCGGGCGCGCCTTTTGGTACGCGGATCATGAGCGGCACACGGGCGCAGACACGCCAGCCGGTGAATTTTTGCCAGTGGTCCTTCTCGCCGAGATGCCAGCCGTGATCGCTCCAGAGTATGACGATCGTGTTGTCACGCTGCGGGCTTTCTTCGAGCGCGTCGAGCACGCGACCGAGCATGGCGTCGGCAAAATGGACGGCGGCGAGATAGGCTTGGATGCCATGCTTCCAGTGTTTCTGCTCCTGGATGTGAGCGAAGTAGCGATTCCGGGCGAGGCGTTGTGCAGTTGGTGGCAGATCGTCCAGATCGTCCGCTTTGTAGCCGAGGGGAAGCTGGATGCTTTCGAGCGGAAAAGGCTCGAAGTACTGCTTCGGCACAAACCAGGGCTCATGCGGGCGGTAGAGGCCGCAGGCGAGGAAGAAGGGCTTGTCGTGCGTGCGCTGGAGTTGCTCGGTGATCCACTTCGTCACGGCCCAATCCCCGCCAAACTGCTCATCAGTGACATCCAGTGCGGCCCAGTCGGTTTCGACGTATTGCCAGTCGCCGGCACGCGCAAGGTTTACGGGTCGTTTTTCGGGATAGAACGTGTGGGGGAAGGGATTGTCCTTTGCTTTGGCGGGGAAGTAATCATCCCACGATGGCGGGTCGATGATATAATGAAGCATCTTGCCCGAGCCAGCACTCCAGTAGCCGTGATTCGAAAGGTAGCGCGGCAGCAGTTCTGCTTGGGGCAATACGTCGCGCAACTTTTGCGTGTTGGTGTAGAGCCCGGAACGATGTGGAGGCAAACCGCTGAACACAGCCGTGCGGGAGGGGTTGCATGAAGCAGCTGGGCAGACTGCATTGCGAAACGACACGCCGCTGGCGGCGAGTCGGTCGAAGTTTGGAGTCTTGGTCTGAGGATGCCCTCCAAGAC
>JARXAL010000034.1 GCA_029865835.1 Verrucomicrobiaceae bacterium | reverse complement strand
GATATGGGATCGATGATCATCTTCCGACGCCATGTAGGTCTCCACATTCGGCAGAATCGGATCCTGATCCAAGTAGTACTTGATGATCTTCGGCACAAAGCAATACACCGCCTTGTCATCAGCCACCCCGGTTCCCACCGCATTCGCCAACGTCACATTGCCCGCACGCGCCGCATTGAAAAGCCCGGGAACCCCCAAAAGCGAATCCTCTCTGAACTTCGACGGATCCAAAAAGTCATCGTCAATCCGCCGGTAAATCACGTCCACCCTCACCAATCCCGCCGTCGTCCGCATGTAAACCTTCGAATCCCGCACCACCAAATCCCTCCCCTCCACAATCGGAATACCCATCTGCCTCGCCAAAAACGCATGCTCAAAATAGGCACTGTTAAACACCCCAGGCGTCAGCAACACCACCGTCGGATGGTCATCCCCGCCATAACTGTCCGGTGCCGCATACTGCAACGCCGCCAGCAAATCCTGCGAATACGCCCCCACAGGCAAAGGCTTCACCGATTGAAAAAGATCCGGAAATGCCCGCTTCAAGGCCGCCCGATTCTCCAACATGTAACTCGCTCCCGACGGACACCTCAAGTTGTCCTCCAACACCAAATACCGTCCCTCCCGATCCCGAATCAAATCCGTCCCGCAAATGTGCACATAAATCCCCTTCGCCACATCCATTCCCGCACACTCCCGCCGGAAATGCTTCGCCCCAAAAATGTAGCTCGCCGGAATCGTCCGATCCTTCAGGATCTTCTGATCGTGATACAAATCATGCAAAAACAGGTTCAGCGCCGTGATTCGCTGAATCAATCCCGCTTCAATGGTGTCCCACTCCTCAGCCGAAATCACTCGTGGAGCACAATCAAAAGGAAAAATCTTCTCCGTCCCCTGATCATCCGAGTACACCGTGAAGGTCACCCCGTGACGCATGAATGACGCGTCCACCGCGGTCTGCTTGTTCCGAAACTCATCAATTGAGACATCGTTAAACACCTCCGCCACTGCCTCATAGTGAGGCCTTACCTTGCCGTCCGCTTCGAACATCTCGTCGAAGAAATCCTCAGTCTGATAATTGTCCAATAGCATGATGGTTGATGGTCCGGTTGAAGACCATGGTCATCAAATAGCAGGACTTGGGCCAGAATCCAAAGAGCTTCTTGTCACGACCCGCCAATTCTTTCACATCTCCAACTGAATCCCCAATTCACAAACCTGCCTTGGGGGCAATTCAAAGTAACCCGTTGCAGGTCGCGAGAGCCGACTCAGGAACACATACAACTTCTTCCTCCAAAGCGCCATCTTCCCCTTCCCATTCGTCAGCAAAATCTCCCGACTTTGATAAAAGGTCACCGTGTTCTTCTTGATCTTGGTCTTGTCTCCCAAGGCCTCCAACAAGTGATCAAACACATTGGGCGACTCCGAAAAACCATACCTCAAGATCACCCGGTAAAACTCCACACACTCCTGTTCCACCGTAAACCGCTCCTCCGCTGGGACATACGGCTTGTCCTCAAACCTCACCGTCAGAAGAATCACCTGCTGGTGCAGCGCCTTGTTGTGCTTCAAATGATGCAGCAACGACAACGGCAACCCGTCAGCACTCGCCGACATGAACACCGCCGCTCCGGGCACCCGAATGATCCGGTCTTTGCGGATCTCATCCACCAAAAACTGCACCGGCAACCGCCCCCGCTGCATCGCCTGAAACAAAACCTGCCGCCCATCCGTCCACGTTTTCATCACAATCCACAGGCAAATCGCCACCACCAACGGGAACCACGCTCCCTCGAAAAATTTGCTCAAACTCCCCGCCACATAACTCAACTCAAGCGTCACAAAAATCGAAACCGGAAGGATCGCCTTCCAAAACGACCATCCCCAGACCCGGCGCGCTACAAAAAAGAACAGGATCGATGTCAGCATCATCTCCATCGCCACCGAAAACCCATAAGCCGATGCCAACCGACTGCTGGAGCCAAACGTCCAAACCAGTGTCAAACAGCAGGCCAAAAGCATGAAGTTGATTTGCGGCATGTAAATCTGCCCCCTCACATCCGGATTCGTGTGCACAATCCGCAACCGAGGCAAAAATCCCAACTGTACTGCCTGCTGGGTGATCGAGTACACCCCCGTGATCATCGCTTGCGACGCAATGATCGTCGCCAACGTCGCCAGGAAAATCAACGGAACCAGCAATCCCTCCGGTGCCATCCGATACAAGATGCTGCCTTCCATCACCAACTTCGGATTCTGCAAAATCAGCGCCCCTTGCCCCAGGTAGTTCAGAGTCAACGCGGGATACGCCAGATAAAACCAGGCCTTTTGCATTGGCCCACGCCCAAAGTGCCCAATGTCCGCATACATCGCTTCACACCCCGTGATCGCCAGCATCACCATCCCCATGATCACAATCCCATGTAGCCCATGACTGCCCAAATAGGCAAACCCATGCATCGGGGACAACGCATTCACAATCTGCGGGAACTCAATGAACCGATAAACCCCTAACACCGCCAAACAAAGAAACCAAACCACCATCACCGGCCCAAATCCCACACCAATCTTCGCCGTCCCATGCCGCTGGATCAAAAACAGTCCCAGCAAAATCGCCGTCGCAATCGGCAGCACCAAATGACCCAGATCAGGATTCAATACTGTCACCCCCTCAACCGCCGAAAGCACCGAAATCGCCGGCGTAATCATTCCATCGCCATAAAGCAACGCCGCCCCAAACAAGGTCACCAACACAAACCCACCCACCACCTTCGGACCGAAAGCCTCCTTTTTCGAACGCAACAGGGAAAGAATCGCAAACATCCCTCCCTCCCCTTGGTTGGTCGCATGACACAAGATCATCAGGTACTTGAAAGACGCAATCAGCGTCAACGACCAAAACATAAGCGAAATCGGCCCGTAAACCTGCTCCTGCACGTTTCCGCCTGGATCAAATCCCGCATGAACCAAACTCTCCTTCAGCGCATACAGGGGACTCGTCCCGATATCACCAAATACCACACCCAACGCTGCTAGAGCCAGGGCCCCACTGCTTGACGACTTTTGATGTTCCATGAGCAAACCCTGGCGTCCTATCGGACCCTTTCGGTAGAACCAGGGCGAAACTCTATTCATCCAAAAGTCCCCCCGCGCAACCGAAACCCTCTCACCCTCCCAGTCTCAGTCGGTAAACGACCAAGGCTGCGGGCGCTTCACAAACAAGTCCAACTCCAACTGCACGTCCCTCAACCGTGGCGATTCCAAGGATCCCGCATGGAATCCCTGCCTCGAAGGAGCGATGGCAATCAAGGTGCGGAGCTTGCGAAACAATTTGGTCAAACGAGGCCGTGGACGATTTTGCATGAGATTGAGTTAAACTTCAGGATTGAACAGAACATATGAACACTAGTTAGTTCAGGTGAACAGTTCAAGGCATTTTTCGCTCTGCCTTCATTTTCTCTCTCCTCAACTCATCATCCCAAGCCCTTACCTTGCGTCCCTCCCCAACCACCGTCATCCTCCCCACACCATGGTCATCCGCTCCCTCTTCCACCAACCTCCCTTCACGACCAAAGACGGCTCCACGATTCGAAGCCTGCTCGACCTCGCTAACGCCCCCGTCCAAAATCAATCCCTCGCCGAAGCCACCCTCCCCGCCAGCAGCGCCACCGAACGCCACTACCATCGCCTCAGCGAAGAATTCTATTTCATCCTCGAAGGCTCCGCCGAAATGGAAATCGATGGTACCACTCAAACCGTCAATCCCGGCGACGCCATCCTCATTCCCCCGGGTGCCTGGCACCAAATCACCGCCTCAAAAGAAGCTCCCGTCCGCCTCCTCTGCTGCTGCGCTCCTCCCTACTCCCACGAAGATACCTTCTTCAGTTAAACCCGGAACCCACAAATCGATGTGAATGGCGTTGGTTCCGCATCGCAGCGGATAGCACTGCGTTCGCAGATAAACCTTATGTCAGGGCGGTGGCACTGATCGAGAGACGAAACACTCCAACCAACACCCCTACTCCGCGGCAGCACCGATGAAGATCCCAGCCACCTTTCCCTTCTCAAACTCAAAAATCACTCCGCCATAAACAGAACCTGCCACAAACGTCTCCCCTGCACGACTCTCCTCGACGTTATAGACCTTCCCATAAGCATTCTTTACCTCAGCTTCACTACTTCCGATTCGCACACCTCTCGCAGTTGCCAGTTCACATTTTCTATCCGCCGTGATGCTCCAAACCGTCTTGGCCCCGCCCTGCTTTCCCGAACCCATCATCAACGTCAAACCCTTCGCGGGGAACGCCCACTCCTGCACCCACTCACCCGTAGCCTCCATCAGCACATCCTCCCCTTTGGACTTGGGCTCCCCAAGGAGTTCAAGCACATCCCCCGCTTTCTGATCGAGCGCCAACTTCCCAAGTCCCTCGCTCGCGACATCCGAGCCCACCGCCTGCAATCCTTGGCAAGAGACGACGCCAAAAGACAGGAGAACCACAAACAAAAGATTGAGCGTTTTCATCGGACCCAAACCAAACTCGCCCCACCCACCAAACGCAACATCCCAGTTCCAAAAAACTTCCCACCGATCAAACCGCCTCTGCCTGAGAGCCCGTCACTTTCCAGGCGAATGCGCCGCCGGATCCAACTCCCGGTACACGCCAAAGTCGTTGTAGAAAAACCGTTTCGCCACCTTGTACATCCAGTGCTGCTCAGGGATCTCTTCTTCCTCCCGCCACTGACTCGTCCTAGGCTGCATCCGGCTAACCTCCGCAAACGCCGCCTGCCGAATCGTCGTGTCCTTCGCCCCATGCCGCTCCGCCAAACTCTTCACCAAGTCCGGTCTCTCCAGCACAATGCACCCCCGCGTATGCTTTGCCGCCGTCTCCCGAAAATCCTTCAGAAACGCCGAACCCGTCAGCACATCAAACAAATCCCGATCCGTCCGCACACTGTCCGTCGCAAACTGAATGATCGGACAAGGCTCCACCCCCCCCGTTGGCCCAATGTGATGACTGATCCCCGTCGCCATCGGGCATAGCGCCTTGCCATTGTGGTCGTAATACGCATCCACAATCGCAATCGGCATCGTCGCCCGCATGCTCGTCACAAACCGCCGCACCTGCGTGATCTGCTCCGGACTCAACGCAAGCTGCTCATTGATCTGCGGACCCACGGGCCGGTAGGTGTGATACCACGTGTAGTGCACCCCCATGTCGATAAGCTTTTGCAGCCACTCCTTCGTCAGCAAATCATCTATATTTGTCTGGCACAAACTCGTCGCCACCCCTGTCATCAACCGCGCATCCAAACAGTTTTGCAATCCCCGCAACGTCCGGTTCAACACATCCTTCCCACCACGACGCTCATTCGAAACCGTCGACGTCCCCTCCACACTCACCAGCGGTGTCGCATTGCCCAACTTCCTCAAGGTCTCCGCCGCCTTCGGCGTGATCATCTGCCCATTCGTGAAAATCTGAAAGTAACAATCCGGATGCGTCGCCAAAAAATCAAACAACTCCGGATGCATGAAGGGCTCCCCACCCAAGACCCCAAAAAACGCATTCCCACGCCGCTTGGCATCATGCACGATTTTGTTCAATTCATCCAAATTCATCGACTCCCGCGGCTTGTCCACATCCACCCAGCAGCCCTGGCAGCGCAGATTGCATGAGTTCAGAATCGAAAGATAAAGAAACGGCGGAAACACCTCACCCGTCGTGTCGAACCGCTTCTTGAACATCATGACCGATCTCGCCCCCTTGAACCCAAAGTTCCAACCAATCTTAGCCAAACAAACCGGATCAACCGTGCGCAGAATGCGGGAGGAGAGAGAAAAAATCATGGGCGTGAAAAAAGGCGCGTTCAGAAGTACAAACGCACGCCACCCTTAACTCCTCCCCTCAATTTCTCAACCCCTCCTCACTTTCCTTCCGCCGCCGCCTTAGCCTGCGCCTGACTCGCTGCATTCAACTTCGCCAGCGGATACGGTATCTCCTGTCCATTGGCAGGCATCTTCAGCACCACATTCTCCCCTTCCAAACGCACAAACCCAGCCTTGATCGTCTTACCCTCCGTGTTCGTCCAATCCAACGGACCCGCCGGCACCGCCGCCCGCACCGGCAACGTTGCCGCGCCCTCCCCTTCCAGCAACGCCCCCGCCGCGATCCACTCCCGGATCTTCGCAATGTCCTTCGCACTCATCGCTTCCTTCGGCGGCATGTGCGCCTTCTCACTCACATCCATCGTCATCACCTCCAACAGATAACTCTCCTCCGGCAATTTCGGAACAATGATGCCCTTCGGTTGAATATCCAGCTTCAGCGTTTCCACATCATCAAAGATGTAGCCCGCCTTCTCCTTCCCTGACTCTTTGCTGTGACACTCATAGCAGTTCTCCTTGAGTATCGGACGAATGTCCTTTTTAAAATCAATGGCCAGCACCGCAGTGGAACCAAAAACAAAGAAAAACAGAACAGGCTTCATGCAAAAACACTTTGAGGTCATCGGACTCCGAATCAAACGACTCCACCCGTCAAATATTAGGATCTCAGGCCAAAACAAAGCACAAAGATCCCTTGTGAGTTTTGTCATCCATCCGCCACCTCCGGTTCATCTCCCTCAACACTTCAGCGAAAAAGCTCCTTGAAGAATCCACCCGTCTCACGCCCAGCCTTTTCCGTCCAATCCCACGCCTTGCGCGCACCCTGTTTCACCGCCTTCGCGGCATCTTCCCCACTCTCAATGGCCTGACCACTTTTCTCACGCTGGCCTCCCGCCACTGGCGGTGGCGCCACCACTCCAAAATCCTGGTGAATCACCGCCCCCGTCTCAGCTGATACCACCACAAATCCCACCTCGACTCCCTGAGCATCAAACAACGTCAGTCCCCACTCAGGCACTCCCGTCGTCGGCTGGGTCGCCAGTTGAAACTCCACCTGCTCAAACGTGGACTTCGCTAACTTCGCTCCCTGTTCCGCCGTCAGCCTCGCCTCCGCCGGGCCCACCTTCACCTTAGCCCAATCCAACCGCATCGGCGGCACCCTTTGCAGCAACTCGCCCGCTCCCCCTGAAGTCACCTGCCAACCCTCCTTCCCTGGCTGCCGATCCAACCGAACCTTCACTAGGTTCTCCTTCCGATGCAAATCCTCCGCAAAAATCAGCCAGACAAACGGATCCACCTTGGATCGCTCACTCTTCACCAATCGAGTCGCCGTCACGGTCGCCTTGCCAAAAACTTCCGCCACCGCCTCTCGCTGCGACAGCAATGGCTCAGCCGCCACCAAAGAACCCATACCCATCTCAATCACAACACCCAGAACAGAAAGCGTCAAACTCAGTCTCATGATGGCATTATATGAATTCCATCCACTTTCCGCAAGCTCGTTAAGTTCCATCAAAACACTCCAGCCAAACGCCTCGCATGGGACAACGTGTCGATCTCACCAACCGCCTTGTCGCGCCGAATCGCCTTGATCCGGGGAAATCGCAAAGCCAATCCGCTGTCGTGCCTGGCACTCGCCTGAATCGAATCAAAGGCAACTTCCAACACCACATTCGGCAAAACCTCCCTAACTCGCCCTTTCTCACTCACCGTGTTCTCCAGGAAAACCTGCGTCAGTTCCTCAATCTCCTCATTCGTCAGCCCAGAATACGCTTTCCCAATCACTCGCAAGCCACCTCCTCCCTCATCTCTAACCGCAAACGTGTAGTCGCTCAGCATGTGACTCCGTTTGCCATGTCCCTGTTCCACTTTAACCACCACCACGTCCAGTGTCGCAAAGGCCTTTTTCAACTTCAACCACACCTTCCCTCGTCGTCCTGGTTGATACCCTCCCGCCGGATCTTTCGCTATCAACCCCTCATTCCCACGCCTCCTTGCCGCCATGAACGCCGCCTCAACCTCTTCAACCGTCCCCGCCCGCCTCACCTCCAACCGCCGAACCCACGCCCCGTCATCCCTCATCAACCCCTCCAGCACTTCCCTCCGCCTTTTCAAACTCCGCTTCAAAAGCGACTCCCCATTCCTCCACATGACATCGAAAACCACATAGCGAACCGTCACCTCGCTAGGCAAAAACAAATCCGCCTGATCCCGCCTCCCCAACCTCTTCTGCAGATCAAAAAACGACAGCTTCTTGTCCTCCGCATATGCAATGATCTCGCCATCCAACATCACCTTTTCCTTCCCCAGGCATTCCCGCAAAGCTGCCACGATCTCTGGAAACGAATCCGTCAACCGCTTCAAATCCCTCGAGTAAATCTCCACCCGCTCCCCACCACAGTGAGCCTGCGCCCGGATCCCATCATACTTGTCCTCTAGCCACACCCCGTCCCCCACAGCGTCCGCATCCTGCATCCGCTCCCAAATCGCCTCAGCCGTCTCTTCCGGACTCGCCAACATCACCTTCACCGGCACAAACAACCGGGCTTCCGCTTGATCCAACCGATCCTCCTTTGCCATCACCGCCGCCCTGCCAGGATCTCCGCCCAACATCACCGCCTCACGCACCATTTCCACCGGACGCTCAAACGCCAGTGCAATCGCTTCATCCACCAACCCTTCCTTCAATCCCATTCGCAAATCCCCCGTGATCAATCGAATCAACCAACTCCCATTCCGCGCCGTCAGCCTATTCAACTGATCCCGCAAAAGCTTGGACTTCGCCACCCCACCTGAAATCGAACGCAAGGTCTCAAAAAAGACTCCCATCTCCTCCAATGTCGGCCCCCTTTCCAAATTCGGGCGTCCACGCAATTCATCCCGCCCTCGCAGCATCAGGAACGCCGTCCTCCCAGCGTCATTCTGCGTCCGCGAAAGCGCTTTATACTCCACTTCAGGACACGCCGCCAAATCCATCAACACACGACGCACCAAAGCCCAACCGACCTGCAACGCTCCCCCGCCATCCACCGGATCAAACACCAATCCCGCTGCAAATCTCGCTCCAACCATGAGGTCGCCCCCCTCTAACTGCCGCAACCAATCCGCCAGCACCGCCACCTTTCGCCCCCGCGCTGACTCCGCCATGGCTGACTCACAAGCCGCCACCCATCCAGCAAACCCGCCCTCCATCACCACATCTTCCGCCGCGTCAACGATCGCCCTTTCGCGCATCACACCCGCATCCAACCCCAGCTCCAATTGGTCCACCTGCCCCAACGCCCACGCCTCATGCCCCCGCCGACGCAAGTCCGCCGCAAACTCCCGGATGAAGCCATGCACCAGCCAGATCTTCCTGGGCTCCACCTCCTCCACCGTCTGAAGCAACTCCGGGTAGTCCGCGTGATCACTCAACGGAAACGCCGCATCCACCTGATAGCGAAAACGCGCCCCCGATTGCAAAGCCCATCCCGAAAGCATCGCCGTCCGGCAAATCTTCAGC
>JARXAL010000088.1 GCA_029865835.1 Verrucomicrobiaceae bacterium | reverse complement strand
CCGTCGGTGGTTTGGAAGAGATGGCCGAGGGCGGGGAGGCGTGTGATTTCGAGGGTGAGGGCAACGGAATCGGGATCGGAAGCGGAGAGGGTGATGGCGCGGGGGGTATTGGGTTGGACGGCGATGGAATCGCTGGGGGTGACGGGGGGCGTGTTGGGGAGAGGAGTGACGGTGAGGCTGACGGGGAGGGTGGTGTCGGGTTGTGAGGGGGCGTTGGTGGCGATGAACAGGGAGCCGGAGTGGGTGCCGGAGGCCGCGATGGAAGCGTTGAACGTGGCGGTGATGGTGGTGCTGGAGCCGGGGGGGATGGAGCCGGATTTGGAGGAGAGCTGGAGCCAGGGGAGTTCGTCTGGGAGGAAGCGGGCGGCGTCGATGCCGAGGTCGGTGTCGGGGCTGTAGTTGTAGGTGAGGGCGTAGGCGATGCCGGAGGTGTTTTCGGGTTGGCGGAAGGGGATGTTGGCCTGGATGAGTTGGTTATTGACCCAGTAGTCGAAGTGTTTGGCCTGCCAATTGATGTCGCGGAACTCGATGTGATACCATTGGCCTTCGGCGTATTGGACGGCCTGGTTGCCGCCGACGTTGTCATTGATGTAGAAGCGGCCGTTGGAATTAGCGAAGAACCAGATGAAGTCGGCGATTTCGTAGCGGAGGCCGAGGTTATCCAAAACGAGGTAGAGATCGAGGAGGACCATGTAGCTGGTGGCTTCGTTTTCGGGGCCGGGCTGGGTCCAGAAGCTGACGTAACCGGGCTGGGTGCCGAAGGGGAAGATCTGGTGGATGCCGGTGAAGTGGTCGGCGGGACCGTCGAAGTGGAAGTGGAAGGATTTGTTGCCGTTGGGGGCGAGGCCAGAGAGGACTTCGCGGGTGCCGTTGCCCCAGCTTTGCCACCAGCGGCCCCAGAGACCGTCTTCGAAGCCGTCTTCGAAGGGGAGAGTGGTGGCGGTGTTGTCGGAGGCGTTGAGGCCACGGGGACCTGGGGGAGGGAGATTGAAGCGAGCGGGGGCGGATGAGAGAACGGTGGGTGTTTGGTTGGAGGGCGCGTTGAGGAGTTGAAGAGGAGGGAGGCAGGACATGGTGGCGTCGGAAGAGGGGACTTCCTGGATGGTGTAGGTGAGGGCGGTGTCGCCGGTGTTTTGCAGGGTGATGGATTGGGTGGTGGTGGTGTTTTTGGCCTGGGTGGCGGAGAGGCTTAAGGGGGAGATGTTTGAGATGGAGGAGCCGAGGGTGAAGTTGAGGTTGGATGTGGAAGGAGGGAGGGTGCGGGTGATGGGGGAGGAGGGGACGAAGCCAGTGGCGGAGGCGGTGATTTGGTAGGTGCCGTTGGTGACGTTGAGGGAGTAGAGGCCGTTGGAGTCAGTGGAGGTGGTGAAAGTTTTGGGGCCGACGAGAGTGATGGTGGCGTTTGAAATGGGGGTGCCGCCCGTGATGCGGGTGATGGTGCCGGAGACGGTAGCGACGGAGCGGATTTCGAGGGTGTGATCGAAGGTCCAGGATCGGGAAGGGTCTTCAAGTGTGGAGACGGTGAGGCGGAGGGAGAGGTCGGTGGGGGAGACGGTGTTTGCGATTTCAATGCTGAAGGGAGTGGCGGAATGGGTGGCGGAGGCACCGGCAGGGACGATGCCGAAGGAGGTGGTGTCTTGAAGGAGGGTGATGCCAGCGATGGGGGAGGGAAGGCTGAGGGTGGCTTCGAGGGTGCCGGTGGCGAGGGCACCGATGTTTTGGATGGGGAGAAGGAGGTTGATGGATTCGCCAGGGCTGGGGATGCCGTCGGCGTTGGCGGGGGAAGGGTCATTGATGATGGGAGTGAGGGCGGTGATGTGGGGGCCAGTGGCGGGGATCAAGGCAGAGGCGGCGTTGAGTCGGCCACCGGTGCGGGTTTTGTTGGCCAAAGAGGGCAGCGGATTGGTGGTGGCGAGCAGCATGGTCTGGATTTGGGCGAAGGAGAGAGAGGGGTTAGCAGCCTTGAGGAGGGCAGCGGCGCCGGAGACCTGGGGAGCGGCCATGGAGGTGCCGCTCATGATTTCGGTTCCACCGCCGAGACCGGTGGAGAGGATTTGATAGCCGCCGGCGGCGAGATGGACGGATTGGGCGCCGAAGTTGGAGAACCAGACGAGGGAGTCGGTATGGTCGGTGGCGGCGACGGAGATGAGATTGGGGGAGGTGAAGCTGGCGGGGTAGTCGGGGTAGAGATCGTTATTGATGCCGGAATTTCCGGAGGCGGCGATGAAGCCGATGCCGGCGGTGTGAGCGGCATCGATTGCCTCTTTCATGGTTTGGGAGAAGCCAGAGCCGCCCCAAGAGTTGGACGAGAGGAAGACGCCTTTGGCTGTGGCGTAGTGGATGGCGTCGATGCCGTCGGAGGTGGTGCCGCTACCGGAGGCGCTGAGGAATTTCAGGGGCATGAGTTGAACGACCGGGCTGACACCGGAGACGCCGATGGCGTTGCTTCCTGAGGCACCAACGATTCCTGCGGTGTGGGTGCCGTGGCCATTGTCGTCCATGGGGGAGGCTGTGTTGGTGACGAAGTTCCAGCCGTGGATGTCGTCGATGTAGCCGTTGTTATCGTCGTCGAGGTTGTTGTCGGGGATTTCGTCGGGGTTGATCCAGTGATTGGGAGTGAGGTCGGGGTGGGGGAGGTCCATGCCGGAGTCGATGACAGCGATGACGACGGCGGGGCTGCCGGTGGTGACGCCCCAGGCTTCGGGGGCGTCGATGTCTGCGTCAGAGGTGCCACCGGTTTGACCTGTGTTGTGGAGATGCCATTGTTGATCGAATGAGGGATCGTCGGGGAAGACGGGTGTGCTTTGGTGGTGGACGATGTAGTCTGGTTCGGCGTAGGCGACGAGGTCGGGAGATTTTTCGAGGGCGGAACGAAGCTGATCGAAGGCTGCGATGGAGGGTTTGTTGAGGGCGACGAGGTAGTGATCGGAACCGGAGAGGCGGCGGCGGATTTTCGCGTTGAGAGAGGGGAGTCGGGCTTTGAGATCGGATTCGGAGACGCCAGGTTGGAGTTTGATCAAGAGGTGGTCGCCGACAAAGACGGAGAGAGAACCGGGTTGGAATTGGTCCGGGTTACTGGAGGAGGTGGATTGTTCTTTGCGGAGGAGGGGATACTTGAATGACGTTTGGAGGAGGGTGATTTCGCGAGATTGGTTGGATTTTTGATCGGGAACGGTGAGCGTTTCGATGACCCGGCCGGATTTTAGTTCGGGGAGCGAAGCGTTTGGGCGGGGGGCGGGACGTTCGGGGATGAGCGAGGGAGCGGCAGCCGCCTGGGAGGGGGAAACTGTTGGCGGTGGTTGGTGGATGAAGGGTGCTTTAGGAGCCTTTGGCTGAGCGAGCCATGCCAGCACGGCCAGGAGAAGGGCGAGGACGAGAGCGAAAGTCTTGATGGGGCGAGACATGAATCTTTTGAAAATACCCTGAACTTTGCCGAACAAAAAGTTTAAAATTGGCACACAAAAGCCGCATGAGGTGTCGTTAGAGGCGGGAAATAACGCTTGAAAAGGCGTGCTTCCGCAGCATTAACCCTGCCCGCCCGCAACAACCCATCTGGAGAAGGTGGGTTTACCAACCCAGGTGAGGGCTGTCAGGGACCCCATCCCATTCCAACTGTGCCAACATGATCCAAGTTCAAGACCTGAAAAAAATATTCGGAACGAAGGTCGCCGTCGATGGTGTTTCGTTCAAAGTGGAGAAAGGCGAAGTGCTCGGCTTTCTCGGACCCAACGGAGCGGGCAAATCCACGACGATGCGCATGGTGACCGGTTATTTTGAACCGACAGCCGGATCGATCTCGGTGGGCGGTATTGACATGCTGGTCGAACCTGAGAAGGCGAAGAAGTTCTTGGGTTACCTGCCGGAGAACGCGCCTTTGTATTCGGACATGACCGTGGCGAGTTTCCTGGGTTTCTGTGCTGAGATCCGTGGTCTTACGGGAGCGGCGAGGACGAAGGCATTGGATCGGGTTCTGGATCTTTGCTTCCTGGATAGCGTGAGGAATCAGAGTGTGGATACGCTATCAAAGGGGTATCGTCACCGGACGTGTTTTGCGCAGTCGATCATTCATGATCCTGAAGTGCTGATTTTGGATGAGCCCACGGATGGGTTGGACCCGAACCAGAAGCATGAGGTGCGCAGCATGATCAAGCGGATGGGCGAGAACAAGGCGATCATTTTTTCGACGCACATTCTTGAGGAAGTGGAGGCGGCCTGCTCGCGAGCGATCATCATTGATCGGGGTCGGGTGGTGGCGGATGGAACGCCTGCGCAATTGAAGGAACGCAGTCCAAACGCGGGCAGTTTGCGTGTGGTGATTCGGGGAGCGAGCGGTGGTTCGATCAAGGAGGAGATCTCCAAGACGAGCGGGGTGCAACGGGTGGAAGCGATTGAAAGCACGGAGACAGGGCTGGTGGCGAGAGTGCTGCCGGGCAAGACTCAGCAGGCTGGTGATGTGGCGGCAGCGATCGTGGGATTGGCGGTGGCCAAGAACTGGAAGCTGCAAGACTTGCATCAAGAAGAGGGGCGGCTTGATGAAATCTTCCGGTCAATCACACGCTCGGACACGGTCGCCTGATGGGCGACTCTTGGTTCTCTTTATCTAACTTTTACTCATTCGATCTTCTCATGAATCAAAACGACATTCAGAAAGTATGGGCTCTCTATAAGAGGGAGTTCCTGAGTTACGTGAATTCGCCGGTGCTTTACGTTATCCTGGTGATCTTCCTGTTGGCGACCATGGGGTTTGCCTTTTTGTTCGGGCGCTTCCTGGACAGCAACAACGCATCATTGGGGCAGGCGTTCTTCTTTTGGCATCCATGGATTTATGTGGTGCTGGCTCCGGCGGTGGGGATGCGGTTGTGGTCTGAGGAGCATCGGTTGGGGACGATCGAGCTGCTACTGACGATGCCGATTTCACCTTGGCACGCGATTTTGGCGAAGTTCAAGGCGGCGGCGACGGTGTGGTTTATTGCGCTGGCGTTGACGATGCCGATTGTGTTCACGGTGTTTTATCTTGGGGAGCCGGACCGGGGTCCGATCATCACGGGATATGTGGCGAGTTACTTTTATGCCTTGGGTTGCCTGGCGGTGACATCGGCGGTGAGTGCGTTCACCCGCAGCCAGGTGGTTTGCTTCATTGTTTCGGTGGCGGTGTGTTTGACGCTGACGCTGATTGGTTATCCTGGAATTGTGGACTTCGTGGTGCACGGGCTTCCAGGGTGGGGAGAAGCTGTGGTGCGGTTCATCAGCTACCTCAGCTTTATGGATCACTTTTATGAGATGTCGAAAGGCATCTTCGTGGTGCGGGATGTGTTGTATTTCATCTCGGTGATCGTGGTCGCGCTTTTGGTGACGGCCTCAGGTCTGCGGTCCAAGCGCGCTTAACTTCCGTTCGTTTTTTAACTCAACCTCTTTAGCCAGACTCATCCGATTATGAGCAGCTCCAAAACTACCTCTACTTCCTCTGCTGTTGGTTTCACCACTTTGCTGGTGATCGCCATCGTGTTCGTCATCAACTACATTGTTGGCGGGCTTGGGCTCGGCAATTTCCGAGTCGATGTGACTGAAGACAGTCTTTACACGCTGTCGAAGGGAACCAAAAACATCCTTGGACGCATCAATCCGGACAAGCCGGTGACGATCCGTTATTATGTGAGTTCCGATGAGCGGGTGATGCCGCCGGTGTTGAGCACCTATTCACGCAACGTTCAGGATCTGTTGTTTGAGTTCCAAAAGGCGTCGAATGACAATGTGGTGTTTGAAAAGCTCACACCGAATCCGGATACGGATGAGGAGGACAAGGCGCGCGAGGATCAGATTCAGGGCATGCAGGTCAACTCTGAAGGGGACAATATTTATTTGGGACTCGCGATTCAGAGTGGATCGCAGAAGGAAGTGATTCCGTTCCTGAATCCTTCCGAGGAGACAAAGCTGGAGTATGATGTGGCGCGGGCGATCAATAAGGTCATTTCGACCAAGAAGCCGATCATTGGGGTGATGTCTTCGATGCCGGTTCAGGGGTCGCCGATGTTCCAGTTTCAACGTCAGCGCGGGCAGGAGCCTTGGGCGGTGATTCAGCAACTGCGTTTGGATTACGAGGTGCGGGATGTGGAGATGTCGGCGACGAAGATCGACAGCGACATCTCAGTGCTGGTGGTGATTCACCCTGGGGACATTTTGCCAACTACGGAGTATGCGATTGATCAGTATTTGCTGAAGGGTGGTCGTTTGCTGGCGTGTGTGGATCCGTTGTGCTGGATTGGGCAGTCTTACAATGGACAGCAGAATCCGATGACGGGGCAGTCGACGGTGGTGGCGAAGACTTCTGATTTGCCGAATTTGCTGAAGGGTTGGGGAGTGGGTTACAGCCCGAATGAGGTGGTGGCGGACATGTTTTATCGCGGAACGTTGATGGGGCGTCAGAACCCGACGGCGTTGCAATTGCCAGCGGGAGCGATCAATCGGTCCAACCCGATCACGGAGAGTTTGCAGTCGATGACGATGGTTTCGGCTGGGGCGTTTTCTGCGCCAGCGGCGGGTGGGCCGACGGCGGAGATTTTGTTGGAAAGTTCGGAGCAGAGCAGTGGGATTGATTTGGCGACGGCGGAGAGTTTGAGGACGGAGTCGTTGAAGGAATTCACGGCGAGCGGGCGGAAGAAGGTGCTGGCGATGCGGTTGAGCGGGACGTTTAAGACGGCGTTTCCGGATGGTCCGCCGCCTGCTGCGGTTGGAGGGGCCCCTGGAGGAGGCATGCCGCCTGGAATGCCACCTGGAATGCCGCCGGGGATGCAGGGTTTCCCTGGGATGATGCCACCGGGAGCGCGTGAGGGCGGTGGGGCGCAAACGGATCCGGCAGCGCCAGCTGCGACGGCGACGACTGAGCCTGTGGCGGCCCCTGCGCCAGTGGCACCGGCGGCGCCTGCGGCACCGGTTGTGACTCCTGCGGCTCCAGCAACTCCAGCAGCTCCCGCTGCACCGGCTGGTGAAGCGAAGACGGAGGCAGCTCCGGCGGCGCCTGCGAAGCCAGCGTTGCCACCGGATCATGTGGCGGAGTCGAAGGGGGATAGCAGTGCGGTGATGTTGTTCTCGGACGCTGACATGTTCTATGATGCGTTTTGTTTGAGCCAGGATCAGATGACGGGCACGCTGGTGGCGATCAATTCGAACCTGCCGATGTTCCTCAATGCGATCGAGCTTTTGAGTGGTGGTGGAGATTTGCTGGCGGTTCGCAGCCGTGCCAGCACGCAGCGGCCGTTTGTGAAGCTGGATGAGATGCGCGAGAAGGTGGAGGTCGAATTCAGGCCGAAGCTGCAAAGTCTGGAGAAGCAGCTCAATGACACGGTGCAGCAGATTGGCACGATGAAGGTGAAGACGGATGCGAAGACGCGGACGTTGATCCTTGATCCGGAGCAGCAGAAGCAGTTGGCGGATTTGCAGGCGACTCAGGCGAAGATCAGCAAGGAGGTGCGCGAGGTTCGCAAGCAGCAGAATCGCGAGATCGACTGGATCAAGTTCACTTTGAAGATGCTGAACATTTTGCTGATGCCGCTGATGGTCATTGCGGTTGGTCTCATTCTGGCCATGCGCCGCCGTTCCGCGACGGCTGCGCGATAACTTTCCACTCAAACCTTTTGAATTCCAAACTCTGACTTCCTGAGATTGTCATGAAGAAATCCCTCCTCCCCCTAATCGTGCTTGCCGGACTGGTTGGTCTGGCCGTCGTGACCAAAAACAAAAAAGAGGCGAAGCTCTCGGAGAACGTGCGCCGAGGCGTCGTCACTCGGGAGTTCCTGCTGCCCGATCTTGATGTGAATGCGATCAAGACGGTCAAGATTAAGGACAAGAATGGTCAGGTGACGCTGAAGCAAGGGGCGGACCAGTGGGCGGTGGAAGAGCGTTCGGGATACGCTGTGGATTTTGGCAAGATCAGCCAGTCGCTGATGGCGCTGCGTGAGACCAAGATCGCAGGCAAGCAGTTGCTGGGCGAGGGAGCTTGGAAGGATGAGAACGTGTTGGAACCAGCGGAGGGGGTGACAGAGGGCACGGGGACCTTGGTGAACCTATTGGATGATAAAGGCGGAGAGTTGGCCAAGGTGGTAATCGGTGGAGATGTGCAGGTTTCAGGTGGTAACAGCCCGCAGATGGGGCAGTCGCCTCAGAAGCTCATCCGGTTGCCGCAAGATCAGGGCATTTTGTGGATGGTGGCGACGGATGTGGGGTCCCTGGTGGCGAAGCCGGAGGAGTGGTTAGACAAGACGTTTGTCGCGGTGCAGGACATGGCGACACTGACGGTGACGGCACCGGTGGCGGAGGATTCGTGGAAGGTCAGCCGTGCTTCGAAGGACCTGACGGATTACACGTTGCAAGGGGTGAAGGAGGGCGAGGAATTTGACAGTGCGAAGCTGACGCTGGCGAGTTTGCTTTCGACGGCCTCGTTTAACGATGTGAAGCCGAAGTCTGAGGCGGGCGAGTTGCTGAAGAACTCGAGCAAGGCGGTGATCACGACGTTTGATGGATTCAGTTATGAAGTTCAGGTGGCCAAGCAGTCGAAGGACGGGGCGGACAAGTATTTCATGACGGTGGCGGTGAAGGCGGATCTGCCGAGGGCGCGCACGCCGGGCAAGGATGAGAAGGAAGAGGACAAGAAGAAGCTGGATGACGCGTTTGCGGCAGCGCAGAAGACGCTGACGGAGAAGCTGGAGCGGGAGAAGAAGTTGGAGAACTGGGTGTTTGAGGTGGCGGAGTACACCGTGAATAACTTGCTGGTGAGGCGCGCGGATTTGATCAAGAAGCCAGCGGTGCCGATTGAGAAGGATGGGCAGCCTGCGGCACCGGGTGCGGCGGCTCCGGCAGGGGAAGCTGCGCCGAGCGCGAGTGCTCCGGCGGTGAGTGCGCCTGCAGTGTCGATGAAGGAGCCGATCACAGTGACGACACCGCCCATTGAGGCGCCGAGCCCGAAGGTTGAGGTGAAGGCGGCTCCGGCTGCGGATGCGAATCCGGCGGAGGCTCCTGCGGCTCCGGCTCCGGTGAAGCCCTAATCCTAAAAACGGAAATGGCTGAGGGCGAATCTGCCGCCGTCATTGGTCCCACAAGGCTTCCCGCTTCTCGGGTGGCATCACCTTGTCGATGCAACCGCTGCGAACCGGAAAGCCTTGTGGAACCAAGCACGACGCCATCTTCATCCCTTTCCATTCCCGTTTCTAGGCTAATCTAATGCAAGCCAGCGGCTTGCACCACGGGGAGAGGGTTTATCCCGAACTCGGAAGTTGGAGGAACCTGAAGGGTTTGAGCACTGGCCGATCAAGGCTGCCCGGTTCTTGAGAGGGATTCTGAAAAAAGGCAGTGGGTGCAAGCCAGCGGCTTGCACCACGGGCGACTCTCTACGGGGTGTCGGGGGTGCGTTTGGGTTCGAGTTGTTCTTCCCAGCGGGCGAGGAGCCAGAGGACGTCGGAGAGGCGGTTGAGGAAGCGGGTGATTTCGGGGTTGGGGAGGGCTTGTTCGGTGCCGGTGAGGTCGATGAGGGTGCGTTCGGCGCGGCGGGCGATGGTGCGGGCCATGTCGGCGTGGGCGCCTGCGAGGGAGCCGGCGGCGCCTGGGAGGGCCCAGCCTTCGAATTTGAGGGCGCCGTGGGCTTCGAGGAAGGCGACTTTTTCATCGAGCCAGGTGACTTCGGCGGGGGCGATGGTGTGGGGGTGGGTGTCGGAGTAGCGCTGTTCGAGGCCGGGAGGGGTGGCTATTTCTCCCATGAGATCGATGAGCCAGCGTTGGACCTGGGCGCAGACTTCGGTGGTCTCTGGGCGGCGGGCGTGGACGCGGAGGAGGCCGAGGGCGGCGTTGAGTTCATCGACGTCTCCGAGGGCGTGGATGCGGGGGTGTTTTTTGGTGATGCGGTGGCCGAAGAGGAGATCGGTTTCTCCTTGGTCACCGCGGCGGGTGGCGATAGACATGGTGGGAAGATACGTTGGGTGAGTGAGGGAGGCACAAAAAAACGCCGGGCTTTTGGGCTCCGGCGTTTTTGAAAACGGTGATTGAACCGGGTTTAGGGGGCAACGGCAGCGGCTGCGGGAGCGCCTTTGACTGGGCGGATGGAGGGGCGCTCTTTGACGGCGACGGCCTCCTTGCCCTTGCGGCTGCGGAGGTAGTGGAGGCGGGCGCGACGGACTTTGCCGAAGCGGACGACTTCAATTTTGGCGACCTTTGGGGTGTGGAGAGGGAAGACGCGTTCGACGCCTTCGCCATAAGAGATTTTGCGGACGGTGTAAGCGGCGTTGAGGCCGGAGCCTTTGCGGGCGATGACTAGGCCGGCGTAGATCTGAATACGCTCTTTGTCACCTTCGACGACGCGGCAGTGCACTTTGATGGAGTCTCCCACACGGAATTCTGGGATGTCCGTTTTGAGTTGCTCTTGTTCGAGTTTGGAAATGATGTTCATGGAGTGCTATCCGGTTGGTCTGTCGCCTGCAAGAAGCGACGGAAATTGAGGGGCGTGGAAGATGCCTGGATGCGCCGCTTGTGCAAGCCGAAATTTGGGTTTCATGAGGGTTTGAAGGCGGATGGAGGTGGAGATTCGGGTTTTTGGTTGTGTTTTGGCGGGGGCACTCGCATGGATGGGCATGAAAATTGGAGTTTTGAACTGGGCGATGAGTGGCCTGACGGGGGCACCTGGGGTGTTGGATATGTCTGCAAAAGGGAGAGGAAGGTGATGGATTGGGCGTCGATACGAGGAGAGTTTCCGATCCTTCAGCAACGGGTGAAGGGTGGGCGGCTGATTTATTTGGACAATGCGGCGACGAGTCAGAAGCCGCGGGCGGTGATCGAGGCGATGAGCCGCTATTACGAGTGCGACAATGCGAATGTGCATCGGGGAATGCATGAGTTGAGCGGGCGGGCGACGGCGGCGTATGAGGGGGCGCGGGAGAAGGTGGCGCGCTATCTGGGGGCGGGGTCGGCGGAGGAGATTGTGTTCACGCGGGGGACGACGGAGGCGATCAATCTGGTGGCGCAGGTGTTTGGAGCGGCGTTTTTGCAGGCTGGGGATGTGATTTTGCTGACGGAGATGGAGCATCACAGCAATTTGGTGCCGTGGCAATTGGTGGCGGCGCGGTGCGGGGCGCGGATGAAGCACATCCCGGTGAGGGATGATGGGACGCTGGATCTGGAGGTGGCGGCGGCTTTGTTTGCGGAAGGGGGGGTGAAGGTGGCGGCGTTCACGCACATTTCGAATACGTTGGGGACGGTGAATCCGGTGGTGGAGCTGTGCCGAATGGCGAGAGAGGCGGGTGCGGTGAGTTTGGTGGATGGGGCGCAGAGTGCGGGGCATTTGAGGGTGGATGTGCGGGCCTTGGGGTGTGATTTTTATGCGTTTTCGGGGCACAAGATGTGCGGGCCGACGGGGATTGGGGCTTTGTATGGGCGCCAGGAGTGGCTGGAGAGGATGCCGCCCTGGCATGGGGGTGGGGAGATGATTTCGGTGGTGAGGCTGGATGGGAGCGAGTTCAAGCCGCCGCCGATGCGGTTTGAGGCGGGGACACCGAACATTGGGGGGGCGGTGGGGCTGGGGGCGGCGATTGATTTCATTGAGTCGATCGGGAGGGAGGCGATCTGGGAACATGATCAGGTGTTGACGCAGCATCTGCTGGGGCGGCTGGGGGAGGTGCCGGGGATTCGGGTGCTGGGGCAGGCGGTGGGGGTGGAGCGGGGGCCGGTGGCGGCGTTTACGACGGTGGCGGCGCATCCGCATGATTTGGTGACGTTTGCGGATGAGAGGGGTTTGGCGCTGCGGGGGGGGCATCACTGCAACCAGCCTTTGATGCGGCGCTTTAAGGTGCCGAGCACGGCGCGGGCGAGTGTGTATTTTTACAACACGCTGGACGAGGTGGATGAGATGATCGACATCGTGCAGGAGGCGGTGCGGTTTTTTGGCGGCCTCGATTGAAATGGATTGTTAATGGCGATGAATGACGAACTGAGAGAGTTGTATCAGCAGGTGATTTTGGATCACTCCCGGAAGCCGCGGAATTTTGGGGAGTTGGCGCCGCCGTGCGCGCATGTGCATGGGGACAATCCGTCATGTGGAGATGAGGTGGATTTGTATGTGCGTTTTGGGGAGGGCGGGGAGATCAATGAGATCAAGTTCAATGGGCAGGGCTGTGCGATCAGTCAGGCGTCGGCGTCGATGATGACGCAAAAGGTGAAGGGGAAGGGGAAGCCGGAGGCGGCGGCGATGATTGAGGATTTTCGCCGGGTGGTGATGGGTGACGAGGAACCTGTGGAGGTGGACAGGCTGGGGGATTTGCAGTTGCTGGAGGGCGTGAGGAAGTTCCCGCAGCGGGTGAAGTGTGCGATGCTGGCGTGGCGAGCGCTGGAGCAGGCGATGGAGGAGGGGGAGTAGGGGAGGGCAGAGGGCAGAGGGCAGAGGGGAATCACCCTTTGGGTTTCGGATTGGTGTCGGGGGTGAAGAGGTGTTTTGGGAGAGATGGATTTTTGAGGGCGCGGGTGATGCGGGTGCGGAGGAGGGAGCCGTCGCGGAGTTGGAATTCCATGAGGTGGAGAGCGCCGGTGGCGGGTTCGATGTGGAAGAAGACGTCTTTGACGGCGAGGGCGGCGCGGCGGTCTTTGAGGTCGAGTTCGAGGCGCCAGTGACCGGGGGCTTCGTCGATGGAGCGGGCGTTTTTGAGGGTGAAGGCGGTTTCGAAGGCTTCGATGGTGGTGGTTTGGGCTTGGAGGAGGAACTGCATGGCTTGGGCATTGCCCTGGGTGCGGTCGTCTTCGGGGTTGAGGATTTCCTGGGTGTTTTTTTTGAGGTCGAGCCAGAGGAGTGGGGCGTCGGGACCGTTGCGGAGGAGGAGGAGGGAGGGTGGGGTGTCGATTTGCCAGCGGAGTTGGCCGGACTGGGTGAGGTAGAGTTTGCCTTTGCGGGAGAGGGGTTGGCGGAGGGTCTTCAGTTGGCGTTCCTGGGTGAAGTCGAGTTCGAGGGATTTGAAATCGCGGGAGTGAGTGAGCCAGTCGATGACGAGGGGGCGGGCTTCGGTGGAGGTGAGCTTTTCCTCGGCGATGAGTGAGCTGCAGAGGATGAAAAGGAGGAGGATGGGACGCATGGGGTTGATGGGACCTAATTTGGGGTGGGATGGGGAAGTGGGCGACACAAAAAAACGCGGCACCCGGTGAGGGGTGCCGCGTTGGAAGATTCGGGAAGGGCCGGGTTAGGCTTTTTCTTCTTCGAGGGTGAGCGGACGGTAGCCGCCGATGGCTTTGAAGTAGAAGAACAGGAGGAGGTAGATCAGAGCCATGGTGGCGGGGATCCAAGCGTCGGCCTTGAGGGTGGCGCGGTCACCGGCTTGGTCGGCGGCGACGACTTTCTGCTGGGCTTCAGTGCGTTCTTTGGATTCTTTGGCCGCAGAGAGTTTGGTGCCGTCGAGGCCGAAGGCGGCGGAGGACTCGATGTTGAGGAACTTCGAGGGGGTGGCGGCTTTGTATTCGCTGTAGAGCGCGGCGTCGGCTTTTTCGAGGGCTTCACCGGCGAAGCGGTCTTTGCAGTAACCGAGGCCGGGGCCGCCGATCAAGCCTGCGGAGAGCATGCCGACGCCACCCATGATGGACATGGCGACGGCGCCGGAGCGGGGGAAGCGGTCGCCAATGACGGCGAGCATGGTGGGCCAGAAGAAGGTTTTACCGACGGCGTAGATGCCGAGGGCGACGAGAGCCATGGTGAAGTTCTGCATGCCGCTGGCGAGGTTCAGGCCGATGTAGGCGAGGACGGCACAAACGAGGAGTAGGCCGATGGGGGAGAGCTTCAGCTTGGTTTCGATGAAGTGGGCGCAGAAGCGGAGGGCGAACATGATGGAGGAGGTCCAGATAAAGAGGGCCTTGCCTTGCTCGGAAGAGAAGAGGTTGCCGGTGATGTTTTGGATCCAGCCGTCGGTGCCGAGTTCGACCGCGCCGACGAGGGCGTGGGTGATGAAGAGGACGAAGAGGAGGATGGAGCCGAGGGAGAACTTGCTCACGACAGCTGCGCCGAGAAGGAGGACGCCTCCGATGATCATGCCGATGAGTTCGCCATTGCCGGTGCCTTTGAAGATGTCAGCGAAGAATTTGGAGAGCAGGTAGCAGGCGACGAAGGCGCCGAGGATGCCGACGGATTTGAACATTTCGGAGAAGCTGGCGCCTTTTTCGGCGGCTTCGGATTTGGGGAACTTTTGGCCCATGAACATGATGCCGTAGAGGACGGTTGGGACGAGGTAGAGGGCGAGCTGGGTTTTCCAGCTGAGCTGCATTTTGTCGTCGAGATACCAGCCGATGATGGCACCGATGATCATGCCTGCAGGCCAGGAGGCGTGGAGGATGTTCAGGTAATGCGTGCGGTTTTTGGGGTAGAGGGTAGCGACGAGAGGGTTGGCGACGGCTTCGAGGGTGCCGTTGGCGTATGCGAAGATGAACATGCCCCAGAAGAGGAAGTTGTAGGCGTTGTCCGGGGTGCTGGCCATGAAGGTGACGACAGCGGAGAGGACGTGGCCGATGAGGGCGAGGGCGACGAGTTTGCCGTAGCCGATTTTGTCGACGATGAGGCCGCCGAAGATGATGCCGAAGCAGAAGCCGGAGAAGCCTGCGCCGCCGATGGCGCCGAGTTGAGCGCCGGTGAAGCCGTATTCTTTGGCCCAGTTGTCAAAGATGCCTCCGCGGATGGCGAAGCCGACGCCGGCTGCGAGGATGGCCATGAAACCCGCCCAGAGGAGGCGGCTAGCGTTGGGTGCGATACCTTCGTTTGATGCGGACATGATCGATTGTTAGGGTGGGAGGGTGGTTGGTTGGGTTGATTTTATCGGGAGGAGCCGGGCCGTGAAAGCACCCAGCGGCCGCTTTTGTAGGCAGCTTCTAACGGGGGGACAAGGAAAAACTTCCGGATTTTGTGCGGAAGAAGGGATTTTGTGCGTGGTTTTTGGGGGGTAAGGAGAGAAGGGGTTAGGAGAGTTCCACGGGTTTGTAGCCGCCTTTGGCGCGGAAGTAGAGGAACATGCCGAGGTAGCAGAGGAGCATGAAGGTGGGAAGGAGGGCGATGGTGGTGAAGGCGCTGCGCTTGTTGGCGGCCTGCACGATCACGAGCTGCCTCCGCTCTGCCTCCGGCAGGGAAGCGATCCTGGTCTGGTCGAGCGAGGTCACCTTGCCAAACATGCCGGCTTTTTCCTCACCTCTTACCTGGGCGTAAATAGCGGCATGCTCGGGAATGTTGAGCCGTTTGTCCATGTCCAGGTCCTGCTTGTAGCCGATGTAGGGGCTGCCGAGCACGCCCAGGAACAGCACGCCGACAGCGGAGACGCCGTTCAAGGTGAGCGCGCCGCCTTTCGGGAACTGCTCGGAGGTTAGGCCGAGGGTGGTGGACCAGAGGAAGGTCTTGCCCACGGCATACACGGTGGAGGCGGCGACGATGGCCCAGCCGACGGAGTTTGACAGCAGCAGCAGACCGGCGATGGCGATCATGGAGCCAAGGACGAGCAGGCCGATGGGGGAGAAGCGATGCACGATGGGCCCGGCGTAGAAGCGCAGTACGGTCATGATGGCGGAGACGTAAACGAAAACCCACATCTCGAAGTTCTTCACGTCGGGGCCGCTGAGTTTCAGGAGGTCGGGCATCCAGCCGTCGGTGCCCAGCTCGGTGGTGGCGAGGGGGCCGATGGTGACGAGCACGACGATGAAGAGCCAGTTCCCCAAGGAGCGGGTGTAAGCCAGCGCGGCGAGGCCGACCACCGCCCCGGCGATGGCGGAGTAGGCGAGAGTAACCTCCTGCCGGAGCAACTGCATGACGGCGAAGTAAAGCAGGGAGCCGAGGATGAAGAAGCCAAGGCCACCCACCTCGCGCAGCATGTCGCGGTAACTGACACCGGCGGCCACACGCTCGTTGATGGGGAACATGCGCGGGATAGTGAGGAAGGCGTAGATGACGAGCGGGATGAAGCAGAGGGAATACTTGAACTGCCAGCTCTGCTCAGAGAAGACCGCTGTGGCCAGGGCTCCGAGGGCCAGACCGGCGGGCCAGCCGGCGTGCAGGATATTAAGCCACTTGGCCTTGTCCCGCGGAAACATGGTGGCCACCACAGGATTGACGAAGGCTTCCACGGTGCCGTTGGCGATGGCGATGAGCAGGGTGGCGTAATAGAACGAGCTGTATCCTGTGGCGCGCACGGTGAGGATCAGGGAGACGGTGTGGCAGGCGATTGCAAAGAGCGCGACGAGCTTGTAGCCGATCTTGTCGATGATGAGGCTGAAGAAGATGATGCTAATGGCAAACGGCCACATGCCGGCGCCACCGATGTTGCCCTTCTGCTCCTCAGAAAGGTTAAACTCTCCCTGCAACTGCAGCATGGTGTTAGCGCGGATGCCGAAGACGAAGGAGGTGGCGACGAGGGCGATGAAGCAGGCCCAGAAGAGCTTCATGTCTGAGGCGGAGGCGGGTGGGGATTGGGTGGGGGTGCTCATGAGGTTGGGAGATTGAAGGGAAAGGGGGCGGGGGTGACAAGCCTTTTTTGGGCCTTGGAGAGCGGCAAGCTGGCGAATGCGGCTATTTGGTGAGGGGGAGCTTGGCTTGGAGCCAGGCGTGGATGCCGCCGTCGAGGATGGAGATGTCCTGGAAGCCGAGTTCCAGCATCAGGAGTGCGGTTTCGCGGGAGCGGGTGCCGAGGGCGCAGTAGACGAGGGTAGGTCTGGTGGGGTCGAGGGTTTGGAGGCGCTGGCGGGTTTCTTCGGGTTTGAACTGGTTGATGTGGTAGGCGCTGGGGAGGTGGCCGTGGCGGAATTCGTCCTCCATACGGCAGTCGATGATTTGCAGACGGGGTTGGGTGGTGATGAGGGTCTGGGCGGCGGCGGGGTCGAGAAGGCGGATGGCGTCTGGGAGGGCGTCGCGGGGGGGTTCGTGCGGCGGGGGGGGTGTGGGGGTGGGTGAGGCGGCGGGGAGGGCGAGCTAGAGGAGGAGTAGGGTGAGGAGGCGCATGAGGCGGGTTGGGGAGTAATCAGTAATCAGTGATCAGTGATCAGTGATCAGTGATCAGTCAGTCAGGAAGCTGTGGAATGGGGAATGGGGAATGGGGAATGGGGAATGGGGAATGGGGAATGGGGAATGGGGAATGGGGAATGGGGAGGCGCAGTCAATACATGGGTAACTGATT
>JARXAL010000076.1 GCA_029865835.1 Verrucomicrobiaceae bacterium | reverse complement strand
CCCACCGACTGCGCCGCCCCAAACCGACCCTCCTTAAACAACGCCTCCAGCGGCCCCATCGCCGGATGCAGCGCATACCGATCTGAGATTGAAATCGCCTCCGCCCGCGCCACCGCCAACCCCAGCCGCAACCGGTAATACCGATCATCCGCAAACGGCACAAACACATTCAGCGTGTCCGCTCCCCCACGCAAAAACACATGAATCAACGTATGCCCCTCCTCCCTCGCCACCCCCGCAAAAGAAGATGCCGCCGCCATGGCCAGTTTTGAGATGAGTGTCCTTCGCGTGATCATGTGTTAGTTCGAAAATTCGAAAACCCGTGGGTCGCAGAGCTTGTGCTTCCCGTCTTTTCTCAGCAGCCAGCACGCCGAGTAACTTCCACCTCCATCGGACCCGAACATCAAAAGCTGAATCCATTCCCCCGAAGGATCCACGATGATTTTGAGCGAGGCGTAATCACTGTCCAGAAGCTGCGTTTTGAGATGAGGATTGAGAAAACCCACATACAACTTTGGCTCGACCGGCACATCCTTGCCATTCCAACTGACACGAAAAAGGGAGAACTCACGGGTGTTTTCGCTGGGCACCATTAGGTCCGTCCCAATCACCTCCACCCCTTCCAGTAAAAGAATCCTGCCACCATCCTTCGTCGACTGGTAATTCAGCGTTCTACCTCCCAGCTCAAACTTTCGAGTCTCTAACTCCAGCGTGATCGTCTGCCCGGCTACTTGATAGGTCGTCTTCAGTTCATCTCCGAGCGATGAAGTCGCAATCATGGCGACCAAAAGAGCCAACTGCGAAATAAACGTGCGCCGTCTCATGAATCACCAGGGGGTTTGCCTTCCGTCCCCAATTCACGCAAATGCGGCGGGCACATCGCATGAAACGTGATCAACCCAATCACCGGCGCCATCGTGATCACCAGGAACCACAGCATCTTGTCCGTGCTATCAAACTTTCCCGCCTTCATGATCAGCACCAACCCCCGCCAGTAAAGCGCCATGTAAACCAGCCACAGCACCAAGATGAAAATTTGAACAACCGCACCGGAGCCAAAAGAGAAGTTAAAGGGAATCATGGCATGAAAAGGTAAACAGCATCGCAGCACCCAGGTCAACACCTCTGAAAAGCCGGGCTCGCTAAAACCAGCCCCACCGACTGTTCTTCATTCTCCCCCGTCACCGCCGCCAACTCCTCCGCCGACGGCACCCGCCCCACCAAATACCGAAACCACTCCCTTGCCCCCGCCCCCTTGCCCATCGCCCGCCTCAAAACCCCCAAATCCACCCGCACCCCGCCCTGCTTTCCCGCCGCCAGCGCCAATCCAAAATTCCACCGCCACATCAGCGTCCCCATCCACGGCAACTCCTCATCCGGATACCCGTCCGGCGTCGGATACTGAAACAACCCCTGTCCCATCCGCTGCAACGGCTCCAGCACCGCCTTCTCCGCCTGCGTATCCGCCGCCAAAGCCCGCATCGCCGACACCATGAACTTCAGCGGCCGCTTCAACAACTGCCCCCGACTCGCCGCAAACGCCTCCGACCCAAACACCACCCTCAGCATCGCCTTGATGTCCCCCCGCGTCCGCGTGAACGCCCCCGCCACCGCCTCCACCAGCACCTCCGGCGGCTCCACACACACGAACCGCTTGCACAGCTTCGTCGCAATGAACCGCGCCGTGCTCGCATGCCCGCAAACAATCTCCACCAACCGATCCAGATCCCCTTTCCCTCCACCCTTCGGAATCACCACCCCCAGCACCCTCTTCTCCCCCTCATCATGCCAGTCCGCCCTGAAAAACGACTCCCCCGCATTCATCGCCCAAAACCGATTCCGATCAAACGTCCACCCGCTCAGGCACCGCGCCGCCTCCAGCACATCCGCCTGCGTGTAACCCCCATGCACCCCCAGCGTGTGCAACTCCAGCAACTCCCGCGCATAGTTCTCGTTCGGCTTGTCCTCGGATCCCCGACGCACCTGGTTCGACTTCCCATCCAGATACACCAGCATCGCAGGACTCGTCGCAGAAGCCCGAATCAACTCATAAAAATTCCCCAGCGCATGCTTCCGAATCACCTCCCGATCATCACTCGGCTTCAGGTAAATGCAGTCCCCCTTCTCCAGGTCGATATTGAGATGATCCGTCCAAAACTCCACCATCACCTCAAACAACTGCCGCCTGCTGTAAATCGCCCGCAACAGCGTGTGCCGGGTGATCTCATCCCGCAGCACCTGCTTGCGAAACTCATACGCCTCCCCCGCGCTGAAATAAACACTCTCGAACCGCTCCGCCCGCAGATCACACCCCGTGTCATCGATCCGCTCCGGATGCAACTGCTCCTCCAGCCACGCCTCGCACCCCATCTTCTTCACCCGCTCCACATCGCCCGGCCACGGCCCAAACCCAGCCCGCGAAAGCAAATGAAACCCCTCCTCCACCTCCGCCCCATCCGCCAACGCCAACCGCTCCGGCACCCACTCCCCCAGCAACGCCCGATCACAAGACACCAATCCCCCGGCCCCTAAAACAGCCGCCCGCAAAACCTCACGCCGATTGAAGGTCCTCATCGCATCACCCGATTTGCCCCTCCACCGGCTCCTTCAAAAACCACGCCCGCACCTGAATCCCCCCACCGATCACCGCCATCAGCGGCAGTAGCACAAACCACCCCACCACCGGCAGCAGCGCGCAGCACACCAGCGTCAGCCCTCCATGCTTCACCTGCCGCCAAGGCTCCGCACTCGGCCAAAGCCGCTCCCCCACCAAAGCCGCCACCCCACCCGCACCGATCAACCCCCAAGCCAGCAACCCCCCACCCACCAGCGCCGCCAGTGCCCCCATCTTCGGCAGCTTCGCAATCACCGCAATCAAGACAATCCCCACCACCAAAGGCCCCAGCCCCACCAAAAAACTCTTGATCAGCCCCAACTCCGCCACCCGCCGAAACCGCCCCACCCCCTCCGGCCAAAGCCCCCGCGCCAAAACCCAAAGCGCCGGCAAAGCCACCACAAACCCCACCGCCACCAACAACCAAACAAGAACAGTAGAGAACAACATAGGAATTCAGAGACTTAAGTTAAAAATCATCGCTTCACATCTTCCGGCCGCTTCGGCCGAATCTCCTCCCACTTCACCTTCTGCTCCGGCGTCAGCTCCGCATCAATGTCCGCAACCACCCGATCAATCAAATCCCAAACCCCCCGCATCGCCTCCGCCTTGTAGGTCTCCAGCTCCACAATCGCGGCATCAATCCTCGGCTCAAACGCCCGCTTCTGCTCCTCCGTCGGCTTCAACTTCTCCAAATGCTTCATCGCCGCCCACTTCACAATCTTCGGCTCCTCAGTCTTCTTCTTCCACGTCTGCTGCGCCAGCACCCCCAGCACAAAACCAATGCCAACGCAAAACCCCGCAAACAGCGTGATCAAACACCCCGCCTTGAACCGTCGCGAAAGCGTCATGGCAAAAACACCTCCGTGACCAACGGCACCTCAATCAAATCCGGCATCAACAGCACCCCCTCCATCTGCCACACCATCAACGCCGCACTTATCGCAAACAGCACCGCCGAGGTCACCACCGCCCGCAGTCCCAGCGCCGTCATCATCTCCACCCAAGGCTCCACCGGCGCCGCCTCAAATCGCGCCAGCACCCGAGTCGCAAACCCAAACGGCAACTCTCCCATCTCCTCACGCACCCGCCGCGCCGAACTCGCCGCCGCACTCCATCGTTGATCAAAATCATCGTTCATCATCTCAAAAAGGATTCAGTTTCAACTGTACCGCCACCTCCCGCAGCTTCCGCCGCGCCCGCATCGCCCGCATCTTCACCATCGGTCGCGACCACCCCGTCATCTGCGCGATCTCCAACGTACTCCGCTCCTCCAAATCCAGCAGCGTCAGCACCAGCCGATCCGGTGCCGAAAGCCTCTCCATCAATCGCGTCACGATCGCCTTCGCCTCCACGTCCCGCTCCTCCGGCACCCCCGCTTGCCGATGCATCAAATAGTCCAACCACTCCCGCTCCCCATCCCCCAAATCCGCCATCCGCCACTCCGGCCGCGACCGCTCCGCCCGCAGCGCATCCAGACACGTCCGCACCGCCAATCGGCTCACCCAGTGCTCGAACGGCACCCCCGCCCGCGCCTGATAGCTCCCCAACTTCTGCAAAAGCTTCAAAAACACCTCCTGCATCAAATCCTCCTCGCTCTCCCGCCTCGGCAAATGATTCCGCACCCAGCGCCGCACCAGCGGCTGCAAATGCTCCACCAACTCCCCCGCCGCCACCAAATCCCCGCCGCTCACGCGCCGAACGCACTCCTGCACATCGAAATCCGGAGGCATCACGAGACACAAACGCTATGGAAGAATTCAGCCACACGCTTAGACTAACGCACCGCCGACTCCCCGGTAACATCAAATTTCATTCTTCCATGAGGCTCCTCTCCATCCCCCTGCTCGTGGCCCTCAATATCGCCATGCCCCTGGCCGCTCAGGACCCTCCCGTCGATCTCACCAAACCCCAGTCCCCCAAACTGCACTTCAAAGTACAGGCGTTGCTGCTGCCCAAATCAAAAAATCCCGATCCCCTACGTCCCGGCCAGATTGCCCAAATCGAACACTGGAGCAAAGTAACCTTCACCTCCGCCAGCGCACTGCCGGAAGCCATCCCCTTTAACCCGGTCGAACTCGACCTCGAACCTGACACCCCTGGCAGCGCTCTCCTCAAACCCACCAAAACCACTGCCGACATCACCCCTCTTCATCTCACGCTCATCCACCGCGATGCAAATCTCGCACTCACCATCTTCAAGCAAGTGAAACCCAGGGGCAAAATCAAACCCAAATCAAACCCGTCACCACCCATCCCGGTAGAGCCATTCTTTTTGTCCTGCTCACGTTTTAGTTACGACTCTGGTCTGGGCATCTCAGCCACGCTCTTCTCCGCCCCCACCCTCGAACTCCACCTCCTCATCGAACCCGAACTCCGTTTCTCCGGCTTGGACGCGACCTTCCCAACCTTCAAATTCGTTAACGCCAACCTCCACCAAACATTCGCCGCATTCCGAAACGCCACGCACAACGCGAACCCGGCAGTCAACCCTCCCAATTACGTCGTCGACTACTTCGATATGAGAGACCAACAAGCATCCGTTTCCATTGATTTGGCC
>JARXAL010000056.1 GCA_029865835.1 Verrucomicrobiaceae bacterium | reverse complement strand
TTGCCGGAGGGGATGGACAGGGTTTCGGTGAAGAGGTAGTTTTTGCGAAGTGCGTTCGTGCTTGCGTGGTGGGCGTATTCTGAGAGGCTATGAAGGTGCAGACTCAGGCGGACAACTTGGATGTGATTGTGCTTGGCGGGGGACCCGCCGGGGCGACCGCGGCCATGGTGTTGGCGGGTGAGGGGCTGAAGGTGCGGGTGCTGGAGAAGGCGCGGTTTCCGAGGTTCCATGTGGGGGAGAGTTTGCTGCCGTATAACATGGGCTTGTTTGAGGAACTGGGGATTGAGGAGGAGGTCAAAAGCAGTGGGCATGTGGTGAAGCGGGCGGCGCAGTTTTGGAGTGGGGCGGGTGAGGTGGGCGGGCGGTTGGAGTTTGCGAAGGGGACGTTTACCGAGCACAAGCAGGCTTATCAGGTGGAGCGATCGGTGTTTGATGAGAAGCTGCTGCGGTTGGCGGAAGCGCGCGGGGCGGAGGTGAGGGAGGGTTGCGGTTATGTGTCGCACGCGGTGACGGAAGCGGGGGTGGTGGTGACCTGTCGGGATGAGGCGGGGGAGAGGCGGGAGGTGGGGGCGAAGTTTGTGGTGGATGCGACGGGGATGCAGGCGGTGACGGCGAGGAAGGCGGGGCTGCGCAAGGAGCGTGAGGGGCACCGGAAGGTGGCGCTTTACGGGCACTTTGAAGGGGTGGCGATGCCGGGTGGGGAGGAGACGGGGGACATTGTGCTGTTGATTCGGGATCAGGCCTGGGTGTGGATGATTCCTTTGGATGAGAAGCGGACGAGTGTGGGGCTGGTGATGGGGCGTTCGGAGTTTGATGCAGGGCGGAGCGATGTGGAGGCGTTGTGGGAGAAGATCGTGGGGCAGACGCCGGAGTTGAAGCGGCGGATGGCGGGTGCGAGTCGACTGGGGGGGCTGCACGTGGAGGCGGACTACTCGTTTAGCGTGGAGCGCTTGGTCGAGCCGAGGCTGGTGCGGGCGGGGGATGCTGCGGGGTTTCTGGATCCGGTGTTTTCGTCAGGGGTGATGCTGGCGATGGAGAGCGGGCGGGATGCGGCGCGGGTGGTGAGCGAGGCGATTCGAGAGGGGCGGTCGATGACGCGTGCGATGCGGGCTTATGAGCGAGGCGTGAAGGATCACCTGGCGCTGTTTTGGCAGTTTGTGGAGGCGTTCTACACGAGGCCGTTCATTGAGCTGTTTTTGCAGCCGAAAGCGGTGCTGAATTTGGGGTCGGCGATCAATGCGGTGTTGGCGGGTCGGGCGAAGTTGCCGTGGGCGGCGCGGTGGCGGTTGCGGGTGTTTTTTGGGCTGGTGAGGTTGCAGCGCTATGTGCCGGTGGTGCCGCGGTTGAGGTGGGTGGATGGGAGGTCGCCGGAGCGGATGGAGCGAGAGGGGGAGGTGGGAGACGAGAGATTGGCGGCCCAGGGATTGTGAAGGGGAGATTCGGGCACGCAGAGGCGCAGAGAGGAGGGAGAGGCGCAGAGGGATGATGGGGGGCGCGTTCTGACGAACCCGGGTACTTTGTGGGTGGGGATTGTGGGGGCCACCTTCTGACGAACCCCGGTGCGGGGTTGGGATTGTGGGGGCCACGTTCTGACGAACGCGGCTACGCTGGGTTTATGACAAGGGGAGGGGGGTGGGGGAGCCGATGACTTTGACTTCGAGTTCGAGCTGGATGCCTCGGGTTTGGAGGGCGTGTTCCTGGATTTGGGCGGCGAGGTCGAGGACGTCGCGGGCTTTGGCGCCGCCGGTGTTGACGAGGAAGTTGCCGTGGATGTCGGAGACCTGGGCGGGGCCGACGCTTCTGCCTTTGAGCCCGAGGTCGTCGATGAGTTTGCCGGCGCCGCAGAGTTCGGGATTTTTGAAGGTGCAGCCTGCGCTGGCGCCGACAGGCTGGGTGGTGCGGCGTTTGTGATGGGAGGCGGCGAGCTTGGCGGTGATGTCGTCTTTGGGGGCGTTCGGGGTGCCGCGCAGGACGGCGGAGACGATGAGGCGTTCTTCGAACTCGGGGACATTGCGGTAGTGGTGCTCGATGTCGGCGAGGGGTTTTTCTTTGAGGCTGCCGTCGAGGTCGATAAAGCGGACGGAGACGATTTGGTCGAAGGTTTCGATGCCCATGGCGCCTGCGTTCATGCGGATGGCGCCGCCGAGATTGCCGGGGATGCCTTCCATCCATTCGAAGCCGCCGAGGCCGGCGTTGCTGGCGGTGATGGCGATTTTTTTGAGGCGGGCTCCGACACCGGCGATGAGGGTGTCGCCCTCGACACGGACGTCTTCGAATTCGCCTTTGGCGGGATGGATGACGGCGCCGCGGATGCCGCCGTCCTGGACGAGGAGGTTGGAGCCGCGGCCGATGACGCGGATGGGGATGGAGGCGCCGCGGAGGTAGCGGACGATGTCGGCAAAGGCGGCGATGGTTTGGGGTTGGATCCAGAATTGGGCGGGGCCGCCGATGCGGAAGGTCGTGTGGAGGTTCATGGGCTCGTAGAGACGAGCGAGGCCGCCGCCATTGGCGTCGAGGATTTCCCAGAGGCGGTCGAGGACGGGGAGGTCGCGGGCGATGCAGCGACCGGCTTCGTGGACGTTGCCGGCGCCGAGGGTGATGATGAGGTCGCCGGGGCGGATGGCGTTGCCGAGCTGGTCGCGGGCCTCTAGCATGGTGGGGGTGGAGGCACACTTGACGGTGCTTTGGGCGCGAACTTCTTCGAGGATGGTCTCGCCGGTGACACCGGGGAGGGTTTTTTCACTGGCGGGGTAGATGTCGGTGACGAAGAGTTGGTCGACATCGTGGAAGGAGGCGCCGAACTCTTTTTTGAGCAGTTGGGTGCGGCTGTAGCGATGGGGTTGGAAGAGGCAGAGGATGCGCTCGGGGTTGAGGCCTTTGGCGGTGGCGAGGGTGGCGGCGATTTCGCTGGGGTGATGGCCATAGTCGTCGACGAGGGTGAAGCGGGGGCTGCGGTGGCGGATTTCGAAGCGGCGTTTGGCACCGCGGAAGGTTTTCAGGGCGTGCTGGATGGCGTCGAAGGGGACGCCGAGTTCGGTGGCGAGGGCGATGGCGGCGAGGGCATTGGAGACGTTGTGTTTGCCGGGGATGCCGAGGGTGGTGGTGCCGAGGAGGGTGCCGCGCTGGTAGACTTCGAAGTCGGAGTGGTCGGGTTCGCTGGCGAGGATGTTGGCGGCGTAGGCGGCGTTGGGGTTACCGTGCCAGCCGTAGCCGATGGCTTGGGGCGAGGGGGAGCAGACTTCACTGGCGACGGGGTCTTCGGCGCAGTAGATCCAGTGCTGTGAGGTTTGACTGAGGAGCTGGGCGAACACGGCTTTGATGGCGTCGATGCCGTCGTAGTGGTCGAGGTGTTCGGCTTCGATGTTGAGGATGATGGAGTGGGCGGGGCGGAAGTTGACGAGGGTGCCGTCGCTTTCATCGCCTTCGGCGACGAAGAGGGAGCCTTCGGGATCCCAGTGGGCGTTGGTGCCGAGGATGGGGATTTCGGCGCCGACGTAGTGGGAGGGATGCATTTGGCCGTGGCGGAGGACGTGGGCGGTGAGGGCGGAGGTGGTGGTCTTGCCGTGGGTGCCGGCGACGACGATGCCGTCTTTCACAGCCATGATGGCGGCGAGGGCTTCGGCGCGGCGGATGAGAGGGATGCCGGCGCGGAAGGCGGTGTCGTAGGCGATGTTGTTGGGTTTGATGGCGGAGGAGTAGATGACCATGTCGCAGTCGGCGACTTCGCGTTCGCAGTGGGGGGAGAAGAACTCGAGGCCGAGTTTTTGGAGGCGGGCGGTTTCCTCGGTGGTGACTTTGTCGGAGCCGCTGACTTTGTGACCAAGGGCGAGAAGGAGGGAGGCGAGGCCGCTCATGCCTGAGCCAGCGACACCGATGAGGTCGATGCGCATGGAGTGGCGGTTTTCTTGGAGGAGGCTGAGGACGGCTTGGTTCATGGGGTGGGGGAGAGCGAAGGGAGAAGATGAATCGTGCGGAATCAGGGCTGAGACAAGAGGGTGGATTTGCTTTGGCCCAGGATATTGACTTTGAGGGGGGAGAGGGTGATGACGCCGTCTTCTTCGAGGGTTTCGACGATGGAGCCTGCGAACTGGATGGCTGGGCGACCACGGAGTTCGAGGGTTTGAGAGGCGGGGTTCCAGGTGGCTTCTTTGGCGGTGGCGTAGAGGGGCCAGCCGATGTCTTGAGCGCCGGATTCGACAATGGCTTTTTTTTGCTCGGTGCTGTCGCAGAAGATGTGGCCGGTGAATTCTTGTTCGCCGGTGGCGGAGGCGGTGATTTGATCCGCGCTGAGGGTGACGCCGGGAAAGAGAGGGTGTTGGGGTTGATTGGGGACGCGGGTGCGGGAGAGGTCGAGGTAGGAGAGGCGGGGTTTGGCGGGGTCGGAGGGGCTCTGGCAGGAGGTGCCGAGCAGGATGCTGGCGAGGAGAAGGGTGAGGCAGAGCGGGGTGGGTTTCATCGGACGTGAATGGACACTGGTTTTTTGGAGGGGAATGGGCTGGGTGCAAGGGGAATGCTGATTTCGGAATGCGGATTGCGGATTGCGGAGAGTGGAGAGTGGAGAGTGGAGAGTAGAGAGTGAAGAGGGATACTGGCAGAAACAAGGGGGGCAGAAAAAAGGAGGGTGATTGAGAAGCGGGTGGGGAAAGGTAGGCTGGGGGTGGGGGTCGGTGGCGTTTGGGTTGAGTGATGCGATTTTTGATTCCGAGGTTCTCGTTGGTGCAGGGGGTGTGGATGTTGGTGTTTGGGTTGGTGGGGGCGGTGATCGCGGGTGGGTATGGGGTGTTGCATGATCAGGTGACGTTTGGGCTTGGGCCGGAGTATTTCACGAGGTTCAAGGTTTATCAGTTTGGCTATGAGGGGGTGGCGAATCCGGGTCGGTGGGTGGCGGCTCAGATCGGGTTTCAGGCGAGTTGGTGGGTGGGTTTTTTTGCGGGGTGGTTTTTGGGTCGGGTAGCGATCCCGAGGGTGGCGCTGGGGCGGGCGGTGCGGTTGAGTTTTTTGGGTGTGGGACTGATGCTGGGGGTGACGCTGGTGTTTGGCGTTGGGGGTTGGCTTTGGGCGCAATGGCGATTGGATGTGGCTGGGGTGGCGCAGTGGACGGAGGCGATGCGGGGCTTTGATGTGGTGGATGTGCGGGCGTTTGCGACGGTGGGGTACATTCACAATGCGAGCTATCTGGGGGCGCTGGTGGGGTTGATTGGCGCGGTGGTGTGGGTGAGGGGGCGGTGTTTGGGGATGAGTGGGTGAGGGCTTGTGCTTTGGGATTGGGGCTGCTTTAATGGAGGGATATGAATCGACGGTCCTTTTTTCGTTCGGCGGCTTTGGCGGCGGGTGGTGTGTCTTTGAGTGGGGGGGAGGCGCGTGCGGCGAGTGTGTCGGCGGTGAATGTGGCGAAGGCGGCGGCGGATCCGGCGTTTAAGAGTCGCAATGGGGGGCTGAAGCAGACGGTGATGGGATGGTGCTTCAAGCCGATGGAGACGCTGGAGTTGGCCAAGCATTGCAAGGAGATCGGGCTGAAGGGGATGGAGGGGATTGATCCGAAGTTTTATCCGGATGTGCTGAAGATGGGGATGGAGATTTCACTGGTGGGCAGCCATGGGTTTGGCACGGGGCCGTGCAATCCGGCGAATCGTGCGGAGGTGAAGGAGAAGCTGACAAAGTCGATCACGTTGGCGGCGGATGTGGGGTGCAAGAAGGTGATTACTTTTACCGGCATGCGGTTTGAGGGCATGGAGCATGATGCGGCGGTGAAGAGTTGTTTGGAGGCGTGGAAGGAAGTGCTGCCGCTGGCGGAGGCGAAGGGGGTTACGCTGGTGCTGGAGCATCTGAACTCACGGGATGGGACACATCCGATGAAGGGTCATCCGGGTTACTTTGGGGATGATGTGGATTTTTGTTTTGATCTGGTGAAGCAGATCGGGAGTCCGAACTTCAAGCTGCTGTTCGACATGTATCACGTGTCGATCATGAACGGGGACATCATCCGGCGGATTCGGACGAACCATGAGTTGATCGGGCATTACCACACGGCGGGGAACCCGGGTCGGTGTGAGTTGGATGAGTTCCAGGAGATTTACTATCCGCCGATCATTCAGGCGATCCTCGATACGGGGTATTCGGATTTCATTGCGCAGGAGTTCATTCCGACGTGGGAGGATCCGATTTTGGCGCTGCGCCACGGGTGCATGGTTTGCGATTTGTGAGCAGGCGATGAAGCGATTTCGACCTCCAGGTCAGTGTCCGGTGTGCGGGGAGTGGGTGTATCGCGGGCAGGCGGCGTGCGCGGAGTGCGGGGCGTGTGAGAAGTCGGGCTGGAAGGCGGAGGCGGGGTATGACGGGCTGGATTTGCCGGATCCGGACGAGGCGTTTGATTATGAGGCGTTTGTTGAGAAGGAGTTTGGTGGGGGGACGGAGCGGCGGATTGGGGAAGGGAAGTGGGCGCGGGTTTGGTGGTGGGCGGCCGTGGCGGTGCTGGGGGCGATGGGGTTGGCGCTGTTGATGAGCGCTTTTTGAGGGCGAGCTAGCAGCTCGCGCCACGGGGGATTAGGAGGACGAGGAAGGGTTAGTCCTCCATGAGGCGGATGGCGAGTTTGCGCATGAGTTGGCGGTCGCTCATGGCGCTGGCGCGATCGTAGGCTTCCTCGAGGTTGCGGAGATTGCGGAGGAGGATGGCGTCGGTGCTGGCGGGTTCGCGGATGATTTCATCCATGCCGGGATTGGCGGCGGGATGGTGGCGGGCGACGTCGCTGGCGAGCATGAAGCGGCCGCGGTTGAAGCAGTCGACGAGGTAGAGGCGGTTTTCGGAGACGATGCGGGCGAGGAAGTGACCGGGGAAGTTGCAGCCTTCGATGTTGAGGCCGTGGCGGTGACCGATGAGGCGGTAGAGGCAGCAGAGGCTGATGGGGTTGCCGAGGCCGGTGTCGAGGACCCAGAAGAGGTTGCTGTTTTGGTGGGCGTAGTAGTCTTTGCTGTTGCCACGGAAGCGGACGGGGTCGCCTTTTTTGCCGAAGAGCCATTCGGCGAGTTCGCGGGCGTCCATTTTGCCGCCGTCGCGGAAGGCTTCTTCGGCGAGGGCGTCGAGGCGGGGGGCGAGATCGGCAGCGCGGACTTTCCAGCCGGCGAGGAAGGCGGAGAGTTGGGCGAGTCCTTCTTCGAGCTGGGCGGCGGGGGAGTCGATCCAGCGCCAGCGCATCCAGGAGTCGAGGAGTTCGTTGCGGCGGACGGGGTCGAGCATGCGGGAGACGAGGCGGTCTTCCTCGACGGTGAGGGGGCGCTCGAGGCGGGAGAGGTGGAGGGGGAGGTCCGGCCTCATGGAGGCGAGTTTTTCCTGCACGGCTTTGCGGACGACTTCGGAGTCGTCGTCGAGGAGGCGGAGGAGATTGTCCAGATTGGCGATGCCCGACATGTGAAGGGTGAATATCACAGGTGGGGGGTGGGCTGCAAAACAATTGTTTGTGCTGGTGCCTGTAATGACGGTCTATGCAATGCAGGGGAGGCCGAGGGTTTGGGCGGCTTCGGTCATTTCGTCGTCGAAGGTGACGAGGTGGAGTTCGGGGACGACGGTGATGGCGCGGTCGAGGACAAAGAGGTGGCCGGCGTCGGCGGCGCGGAGGCGGAGGGGGCGATTGAAGGCGCAGAGGGCGGGGAAGGAGGACTCGCTGAGTTCGAGCCAGTGGATGGAGGCAGCGAGTTGTCGCCATTCGGACCAAGCGGCTGGGATAGCGCGGCGGCGGGTGAGGGCGGCTTCGGCTTCGACCTGCATCCAGCGCCAGGCGAAGAGGCGGTCGGCCTGGGCGATGGCTTTCAGTGCGCTCGGCGTATGGACTTCCTGCAAGAGCAGGGGGATGACCGCGC